>CAIKNA010000292.1 GCA_903828645.1 uncultured Bacteroidales bacterium | reverse complement strand
CACATACAGGTCGAAGAAGATAAAGAAGAACAAGAGCAGTTATGCAAAACGGTATGATTATAAAACCAGATCTGTCAGGAAGACATACGTGATCAAAAACAGCAGTAAATAACCTGATTACAATTGAAAATCAGGTGTTTCGTAAAACTCAGTATGATCCGGGTAATACATCGACTGCTTTGATTTTTCGAGCGGGAAAGTGAAAAAGGTCAACAGCCCTTCGGCACATAGGGTGTTGTTTTTATCAAACAGCAAAACTTCGATATCAGCCAGGTTTCTTCTCATCTGTTTAACCCTTGACCGCAAAGTGATCGGTCCCTGGTCCATCCCAACGGTTTTAAGATACTTTATCTCAGCTTTCGAGGTGAATCCTGCCGTTTTCACCTTCACATATACCGTCCAGCTTGCAATCTCATCCATCAGGGTGGCCTGGATGCCTCCATGCAGGATATTAAAATATCCCTGGTAATTCATATCCGGAACCCAGCGGCTTACAATTTCATCCCCCTCTTCCGTAAATGTGAGATGCAGCCCAAGCGTATTATGCGGGGAGCATCCAAAACAGTTGTATCCATCCAGGTTGGTGAACGGATTCCTGAGCTTTTTCATAGACCCATGACGGGATTACCTTTCAATTACTTTTTCGTGACCTCTATACCATCCTTGTACCTGGTAACCAGCACAACCTTGCCCAATTCGTCATATTCGGTCCATACACCCTCCTTTAGTCCGTTGATGTATTTTCCTGAGATTTTCACTTTCCCATTGCGGAAATACTCTTTGCTTTCCCCTGAGAGTTTGTTATCAAGGTACTTGTTGGTTGTCTGCAATGAGTCGTTTTCGTAAAACGTCATCTGCATACCATCAAAATTGCCGGCCTTGTAATTGTATTCCGCGATACGCTGCCCGTTTTTGTTGTTCCACTTTGAAGTTCCGTTTTTTACATCATCCTTAAACCAGGACTCCTCCTGGATTTTCCCATTGTCATAGTATTGACGGTAGAGCCCGTTTTTTTTGCCAAAAGCATAGTCGGTTTCAGACAATGGGGTTTCGTTGAACTGGCTGTAATAGATGGTTTGGCCATGCACCAACCCATTTTTGAAATGTTCAATCAGGGAAATTTTACATTTGCGGTCAAACTGGATCGAAATGCCATCCTTGATGCCATTGTTGTAATACTCAATTTTATAGATGAAGTTATTGGAGTAATAGGCAATCCAGTCTTTGATTTTTTTATTGGCGGCATATTCGCCTTTCCAGGTAAATTCACCCTGTTTCTCGGTCCAGTAACCGACTTTGTTACCCTGCGAGTCTGTCCGGTTTACCGTATCCGGAACTTTCGCATCGCTCGTCGCAACCTGGGCATTCAATTGCAGGGGGATGACAACAATAAGTGTAAGAAGGAAAGAAAGAAGTTTTTTCATGGTTTTGGTGTTTTATAAGTGCAAATTTATTTCAATTCGGCAAATAAATCAAAACTTTCGGCCCGGGTAATTTTAACATTGCAGAATATACCGGGAACCAGGCTGTTATCTTCCCCCCGGCAAATCAATACTTCGTTGTCAACCTCTGGAGAATCGTGCGCCGAACGGGCAATATAGAAATCTCCTTCAGACCTGTCGATGAGTACTTTCATGGTTGTACCCACTTTTTCCTGGTTGAGCGACAGGGAAATTCCTTCCTGCAGAGACATCAGTTCGCCAACCCGTTCTGTTTTGACTTTCGCGGAGACTGAGTCTTTATGCTTGTATGCGCCGGTATCCTCCTCATGGGAATAGGTGAACACGCCAAGCCGGTCGAATCGTGTATCCTCAATAAAATTCCTGAGTTCAACGAACTCCTTTTGGGTTTCACCTGGATAACCTGAAATAAAAGTTGTCCTGATGGCAACACCCGGGATGGCCAGGCGGATCGTATCCACCAGTTTCCGGGTGGATTTCGAGTCCATTCCCCGGTGCATTGATTTCAGGATGCGGTCGCTGATGTGCTGAAGCGGGATGTCGATGTAGTTGCAAATGTTTACATGCGACCTCACTACCTCCAGCAATTCCGGTGGAAATCCGTCAGGATAGGTATAATGCAGGCGGATCCATTCGAGCCCGTCCAAACCTGCCAGGGTGTCAAGTAATTCCGGCAGGAGACGTTTTTTATAGAGGTCAAGACCGTAATAAGTTGTATCCTGTGAAATGAGATTGATCTCCTTTACTCCTGCTTTGACAAGCCGGGAAGCCTCCGAGATGATATCTTCCATCGGCCTGCTAACGTGCGCTCCCCTGATCATGGGGATTGCACAAAAGGAACACTTGCGGTCGCAGCCTTCGGCAATTTTCAGGTACGCATAATGTGAAGGTGTTGTAAGCCTGCGTTCACCAATGAGCTGAGTTTTGTATGTGCCCCCAATGTGGCTGATGATCTTTTTCAGATCATTGACCCCGAAAAAAGCATCGACTTCGGGTATTTCCTCCTTCAGTTTAGTCAAATAGCGTTCAGAGAGGCAGCCCATCACATAAACATGGTCGATCAGGCCATGTTGTTTGGCATCGACATATTGCAGGATGATATCAATGGATTCCTGTTTGGCATCGTTGATAAAACCACAGGTGTTGATGATTGCGGTGTCTATTTTTTCATGATCCGCCGGATCGAAAACAAGGTTGAACTTGTTTGCTTCAAGCTGTCGCATCAGAAGTTCAGCATCGACCAGGTTTTTGGCACAACCCAGTGATATCAGCCCGATGTTGTGAGGTCCGGATTTTGTTTTCAAGAATTTCAGGATTAATTAAACAGGCTGTCAACAAATTCGACCCTGTTGAACACCTGCAGGTCTTCGATGCCTTCGCCGACACCGATATATTTTACAGGGATCTTAAACTGGTCGGAAATTCCGATGACCACTCCGCCTTTTGCGGTTCCATCAAGTTTTGTCAGAGCAAGCGTGTTCACTTCTGTGGCAGCGGTAAACTGTTTGGCCTGTTCAAATGCGTTTTGGCCGGTGGATGCGTCGAGTACCAGCAAAACTTCATGTGGAGCGTCGGGTATCAGTTTTTGTATGACTTTCCTGATTTTTGAAAGTTCATTCATGAGGTTGATTTTATTGTGAAGGCGACCGGCCGTGTCGATGATGACCACATCAATATCCCTGGCCATAGCTGATTTTACCGTATCAAAAGCCACGGAAGCCGGATCGGCACCCATACCCTGGTTGACGATGGGAACCCCTACCCTGTCGGCCCAGATGGTGATCTGCTCAACAGCGGCAGCCCTGAAGGTGTCGGCAGCGCCGATAAGGACCGACTTTCCCGATTTTTTAAACTGGTAGGCCAGTTTGCCGATGGTCGTTGTTTTTCCGACGCCATTTACCCCGACTACCATGATGACAAATGGTTTCTTGCCGGCAGGGACCGAGAATTCAGTAAAATCCTGGATGTTGTTTTCCTGAAGAAGGGCTACAATCTCCTCTTTAAGAAGGTTGTTCAGTTCACTTGTTCCAAGGTATTTATCTTTGGATGCACGGCTCTGGATACGCCCGATAATCCGTAAAGTCGTTTCCACGCCAACATCGGATGTCACAAGGATCTCTTCCAGATTATCCAGGACTTCCTCATCCACTGTGGATTTTCCTACGATGGCTTTTGAAATCCGGGTGAAGATGTTGGATTTCGTTTTTTGCAACCCCTGGTCAAGCCGTTCTTTTTTCTCGCGCGAAAAGATGTTGAAGAATCCCATAAAACGAATTTTTGTATATAAAAAAAGCTTTTTTCCGGGGAAAAAAGCTTTTCATCAGGAATAACTATGGTGTTAGTTTTCTTTGTTCGCTAAAAAGTCTTTTAGCATTTCATTGGCAACAATCGTTTCCTTGAAAACAAAGGCTCCTGATTTCTGGGACTTGACCATGCGGATGACTTTCGTGAAATCTTTTCCGGATGTAGCTTTAAACGAAGCAACTACTTTCTTTGCCATATCGTAAGTTATTTAATTTCTTTGTGAACCGTAATTTTCTTTAAATAGGAATTGTACTTTTTCAGTTCAATTCTTTCAGGTGTGTTTTTCTTGTTTTTAGTGGTAATGTACCTTGAAATACCGGGAACTCCGCTGGCCCTCTGCTGCGTACATTCTAAAATTACCTGAATCCGTTGGTCTTTGCTCTTCTTTGCCATCGTTTAACTTCTTTATTTTTCGGGACTGCAAAATTAAACTATTTCCCGGAAAAAACAAAAATAATTCATACTTTTATTTCCTGGTTGGTTCTACGCATTATTTGAGATGTTGAGCGGTAACAAAAAAACACCACGCAGGCACTTAGGACACTAAGGGTCACCAAGTTGTTTTTTCTGAGTGTTTCATTGTGATCTCAGTGCCTCAGTGGTTTCAATTCGTTTTTATTCAGGAAACAGATTAACACAAAAATCCACACAAGCCCTTGATTACCTGGAATTCTTACATACAGGGTTTTAAAGCCTACCTGCAACTTGAAAAATCGCTTTCACAGAACTCGGTGGAGGCCTATCTTCATGATGTGGCAAAGATAACGCAATTTCTCGACATGCAGAACCTTTCGCTGGGTCCGGAGAAACTGGAGCAGCATCATTTGCAGTCATTTTTACAATGGATAACGGAGCTTGGCATGACCGCCCGCACCCAGGCAAGGGTCATCTCGGGATTGAGGGCATTTTACCGGTATCTCCTGCTGGAAAACATTGTTCAGTCCGATCCGACCGAGCTGCTTGACTCGCCACGGATCGGATTGAAGTTG
>CAIKNA010000291.1 GCA_903828645.1 uncultured Bacteroidales bacterium | reverse complement strand
GAAAATCATTTCATCAAATCGCTGTCGTGGGATAACCTGAAAACCATTTTTCTTTCCGATGCAAATAACCTGGGAAACTATCATCCGCTGACGCTTCTGTCGCTGGCAGTAAATTATTCATTTTCAGAACTTAATCCTGTTTCGTATCATGTCGTCAACATCCTGTTGCACCTGATCAATACCCTCCTTGTTTTTAAGCTGGCCATGCAGTTGTTTACCCGGGTGAAACCGGATAGCAAACAACTTTTGAGCGCCATAACCGCGTTGTTGTTCGGGATTCATCCGCTGCATGTCGAATCCGTTGCCTGGGTCTCCGAAAGGAAGGATCTGTTATATACCTGTTTTTACCTTCTTTCGTTGCTATCCTATATCAGGTACCTCGATAAAAGAAAGATCAGCCATTATCTGTTATCCCTCCTTTTTTTCGTTCTTTCCCTGCTTTCAAAAGGAATGGCCGTCACCCTGTCCCTATCCCTGGTTGCCATTGATTACCTTTTTAAAAGAGATCTTCTTAAAAAAACGGTGATCCTTGAAAAAATCCCCTTCCTGCTGCTCTCCCTCCTTTTTGGCGGCATCGCCATTGTGGTGCAGCAATCGCAGGGAGCTACGGATATAGTAAAATACAATGTTTTCGGACGGATTGTTTTCGCTTCTTTTGGATTGACGCAGTATCTTATCAAATTTATCGTTCCCTACAAATTGTGCGGCTATTATCCCTACCCGGATCTTGAAGGCGCATCTATCCCGGGGGAGTATTACCTGGCATTGGTTCCGGCGTTTCTCTTTTGCCTGTCGTTATTTTATTTCATATTGATCCGTGTCAACCGGACCATCGCTTTTGGAATTTTATTTTTCCTGCTGAATGTCATGCTGGTTCTCCAGTTGTTCCCGGTAGGAAGTGCTGTGATGGCCGATCGTTACACCTATTTATCTTCGTTTGGCGTCTTTTTCCTTATGGCGACGGGTGTTGGTTTTCTCATTCAGAAATACAAATCGGCCGGGATCATATTACCTGGTGTTTTTATTTTGTATGCAGTCATTCTTTCGGTGGTTTCGAACCAAAGATGTTTAGCCTGGCGCGACAGTTATAGTTTCTGGACCGATATCATGGTGAAATATCCCGATTTTTATCCTGCAATAAACAACCTGGGCGAGTTTAAGGAAAATGATGGAAAGACCGGTGAGGCACTTCAGCTTTTCAGTGCCTCCATCAGGGCAAATCAGCAAAACCCAAATGCCTATTTTCACCGGGGAAGCATCTATGGAAAATCAGGACATTACCAGGAAGCGATATCAGATTTTAACCAGGCCATCAGGTGTCGTCCCGGGTTTACCCAGGCCTATGTCAACCGGTCAATCGCGAAAGCCATGGCTACAGATTATCGTGGCGCCATGGCAGACCTGGATACCGTTCTCGTTAAGGGGAAGAACGAATCAGCCTATTTTAACCGCGGGATCATGAAAAACGAGTTGAAGGAGTATGCCGGCGCCATTCCTGATTTCCAGGAAGCGATCAAACTCAATGGTTCCTGTTCGGCATGTTATTATTCGATGGGAAAGGCCTATTATTATATGAAGGGTTACCTGGAAGCGATAAAATCACTTTCAACCTGCATCGCGATCAACCCATCCGATGGCAATGCCTATTATTACAGGGCTTTGTCATACATGGAGACAGGAAAAAGGGACAGCTCCTGCAGCGATCTTGAGCAAGCCAATAAACTCGGAGTAAAAAATGCCGGGCCGGTTCTCGAAAAGTACTGCCGCCGCTGATCATGAAATGCTAATCCTGCCCATCATCTGGTAAGGAGCTGATTTTTATGGTACCTTTGCCATCGTATTAAATTTCCACCCTTGAAAAGAAATCTTTATTCATTACTGTTCCTGGGGCTCCTGCTGGCCTGCAGCAAGGAACCGGCATCCATAGTCATCATCCCGGTTATACCACCCGTTACCGATACAACCCCTTCGCAATATGGCACGCCGTTCGGCAATGTACCCGACCGCCAGGACGCGGTTATTTACCAGGTGAACATGCGGGCATTCAGCCAGCAGGCCAACTTTCAAGGCGTCATTGCCCGGCTTGATTCAATAAAAGCGCTGGGGGTGAATGTAATCTACCTCATGCCCATCTACCCGGTGGGTAAGGTGAAGTCGGTAAACTCGCCCTACTGCGTGAAAAATTATACCGCGGTGAATGGTGAATTCGGCACCCTGGCCGACTTGCGCAGCCTTGTCGATAGCGCTCACGCCAGGAATATGTGCGTCATGCTCGACTGGGTTGCAAATCATACCTCCTGGGACAATGGCTGGATCACCAGCCACAAGGAGTGGTACCTGCAGGATGGCACGGGGCAGGTCGTCAGTCCGCCGGGAACCGGATGGAACGACGTTGCCCAGCTCGATTTTACCAAAGCGGCCATGCGCCTGCAGATGATCTGGGATATGAAATACTGGGTCTTTACCGCCAATGTGGATGGTTTCCGTTGTGACTATACCGACGGTCCGCCGCTCGATTTCTGGAAGCAGGCGATCGATACCCTCCGGCATATTTCAACCCACAAACTGCTGATTCTGGCCGAAGGCAGACGCAATACCAACTTCCTTGCCGGATTTGATTACAACTTTGGCTTCAGCTATTACGGGCTGCTGAAAACCATTTACAGCAGCAATGTCTCTGCCTTGCAGATCAACGACATGAATAACTCGGAATACACCAATGCGGCCAATGGCCAGCAGGTGGTGCGTTACACCACCAACCACGATGTGAACGGTTCCGACGGCACGCCGCTCGATCTGTTCGGGGGCAGGAAGGGTTCCATGGCGGCTTTCGTGGTAACCGCCTGCATGAAAGGGGTGCCGATGGTGTACAACGGGCAGGAGGTTGGAACTCCTTTCAGGATCGTTTTTCCGTTTACCGGGAAAAAAATTGACTGGACCCTGAACCCCGACATCACGGCCGAATATAAAAAGATCCTGCTTTTCAGGAGCGCCAGTGCAGCGATGCGGCGTGGACAGCTAACCTCATACGGCGATGCGGATGTCGTCGCATTTACCAAAGAATTGACCGGAGAGAAAGTCCTGGTTGTTTCCAACCTGAGGAACGGTGTGATAAATTTTGCATTGCCGCTCCCGCTTCAGAATACATTGTGGACAGATGCCATGACAGGCGAACCCATCACGCTGACCACACAGCTTGTTATCCAGCCATACAGTTACCTGATCGCGAAACAATAAGTTTCCTGTGACCAGGTTCGGAAATTCGCGACGGTAAACAACGCACCACTTATCAGTTATCCCGGGCAATTACCTCATAGCTATCTCATAGCTACTCCATAGCTACAGGTTAATGCCGGCTTACTAGGGGGATAAAGGGTTCAATGATCCGGGATGATAGGAGGAACAAGGGTGATTGATAGGAGAGGTCATATAAAGCGACTGTATTTCTGCATGTTAAGAGCTTAAATTGTGAAAATGCAGGTGTACTAATTTTATTTGTCACTTGTCACTTGTCATTTGTCATTTATCACTTGTCATTTATTTCCCTTCCCACCGTTATCCTCAATGGACAAAAGGGGTCATTTGGCTACCTTCGGCAGGTTTTAGTTGACCACCCTAACCTATCAGCGTTCAATTAATTGAAACGGCCAGCCTGTTCCGGCGATAGCTGGTCAACGCGGGCGTTCTTTTCAGGCTGGCACCAGGAATGATATTCGAAAACACTGGTGTGTTTTTTTGTAAATTTGCACCAAAACTGCCAGAACAAAATTTTTCAGTTACCTTTGGTTAAAAAACCGCAGAGCAATGTTAACATTAAATGCGATCATAAAAGAAATGAAAGATATTCCGGTTAGCCGGCTGGAAGAACTTTATCAGTTTATTCACTCATTGTCGACCACAACCAAACATACGGAAAGTTTACGGAAGAAAATCCTGTCATTTGGCGGAGCATTCAGCGACCTGAGCAGCAAGGATTATTCAGACTTCATTAATCAGACAAAAATGACCCGGACAGAACTTTTTGACCGTAAAATTGAACTATGAAACCCTCCTTGCTTGATACCGATATCCTTTCGGAATTTTTACGAGGAAATCGAAAAGTCATTCATCATGTTGTCGAACATTTAAATAAGTATGGGTTTATAAGTTTAAGCATCATTACTTATTATTAAATTTTAAATGGCCTTTTATACAAAGACGCCAGAAAACAATTGACAAGGTTCGAGGATTTTGCAGCATTAAACAAAATAATTCTGCTTACGCTGCCGATGGCGAAAACGGCAGCTACAATTCAAGCGGACCTGAGAAAAAAAGGGAATGAAATCGGACATACAGATACTTTGATTGCTGGTATTGCAATTATCAGTGAATTGCAATTGATAACAAATAATACAGACCACTTCAACCGAATCAAAGGACTTGAACTTGACAACTGGATGAAGTAATACGAAACCGGACTACTTTCCGACGGTTTTAGTTGACCATCTTATACTTTTAGCATTCAATTAAACGAGTTGGCCGGACTCTTCCGGTTAAGGCTGGTCAAAGCGGGTGTTTTTTCCACTCATCATAAATCGTAAATCGTAAATCGTAAATCGTCACTTGTCATTTGTCACTTGTCATTTATTTTCCTCCTCCCCGTCATCCGCATCTCAAATTGTGGTAAATTTACTAGCTATTTCCGGTTGGAAAAAAAGTTAACGAGCTGATTATCAATATTTAATTATGGATAATAAAGCGCGCGAGGGTGTATTATGCTTAGGGCCAAAATACGCGTCCCGGCTCGTGCTATGCCCGCTGGCAGCGGGGTTTGAGGGGGTTTGGGGAGGAAATT
>CAIKNA010000290.1 GCA_903828645.1 uncultured Bacteroidales bacterium | reverse complement strand
ACCGCACGACACCGTTTGCGCAGGGCAATCCATCCTCCTGTCGGCAGATCATGCGGGCGTTTCAGCCTGGCACTGGACGCCGGGAAACTTCACCACTCCCGGAGTTACCTATGACACTGCCAGCGCGGGTGGAGCCGGGATTCGCCTGGTCAGGCTGGTTGAAACGAACCTGTCTCATTGCCAGAACCGCGATTCGGTTTACCTGGACTTTAAAAATTGTACCGGCATCGGCGAAAAGGCCTCCGTTTCCGTCAATATTTATCCAAACCCCGGTAACGGACTCTTTTTACTTGAAATAGATGCCGGCAAACCCGGCCCGGTCACATTGTCTGTCACAAATGCCTTGAGTCTTGTGGTTTTCCATGAAGATGACCCGACGATTTCTAAATACCGGAGCAAAAAAATTAATTTGTCATTTCTCCCGGATGGCGTATATTTGCTGTCGCTCACATCTGATCAGGTTACAACCGCGTACAAACTGATCATCAGGAAATAAAACGATTGAAAAAGATTGTAGTCATAGTGGTTTTATTCGTCGTCCTGGTTAACACCATGGGTTATTTCTTTATCTTCAAATGCAACCAGTACCAGATCAAAAAGGAGATGATCTCCGAAATCAGGATCGGTATTTTCCATCCGGACATCGTAATCCTTAAAATTTTCCGTCCTGAAAAAGATCGACAGTTTTGCCGCAATGAAAACAATGAGTTTTCTTACTGCGGCAGACTCTACGACATCGTGGTGGAACGCAAAAGCGGGGATACCACTCTTTTTTACTGTCTTCACGACAAAAAGGAAGAAACGCTGGTGTCTGATTTCTCGCTCTATCTCAGGTTTAACGGGCGTTCGGGGTCATCTTCAAAAGACAACCCCATTCATGCCCTGCTGTACAACCTCATCACCCAGGCCCTCATTCAAAACGCCACCCTGCCGTTGCATGGGGAGGGGATAACCTGGCAGTTTCCAGAAATTCAATCAACGATCATCCCGGTTTACCTGGCCCATTCCGCCCCCCCCCCTAAAGCTGCCTGATTCCATTTTCGGTTTTAATTTCACATGCCCGGGATAAATCTTCCCCGGCATGATTGTATCATTTATCCAAATAAATCAAGTTATGAAATCTATATACATTGTTGTAGCACTTTTATTTATCCTTGCATTCCAGGCAACCGGCCAGGAAAAGAGTAAACCTTCACCCAATCTGCGGGATACGCTGGCCATCAAAAATCTCAACGAGATTGTGATCAGCGCATTGAGAATAAACATCCCGCTCAGACAGATCCCGGCAGCCATTTCCGTTGTCCCGGGAACCCAGGTAAACGCCATGGCTAAAACCATCGCAGCCGACGATGCCCTCCGGCTTGTTCCGGGTGTCAGGATTGACAATGGAACCGGCGGATCGAGGGTTCATGTGTACATCCGCGGCCAGGGTGTGCTTACAGAAAGCGGATTCCGCGGAATCGGCGTCTTTATCGATGGCATCTCGATCAACACCCCTGGCGGTTTTGCCCCCGACTTATACGACGTCGACTGGGAAACTGTAAGCAATGTTGAAGTAGTGAAAGGCCTTGCCGCCTCCCTTTACGGCACAAATGCCACCGGGGGAATCATTAACATCACCACCAAAGACGGGGGGAGCAAACCTGTCAACGCCTCTTTGTACACCTCTGCCGGTTCAAACGGATTCTGGAAAATCCTGGGGCAGGTCGACGGCACCCAGGGAAACGTCAATTACAGAATCTCCTATTCCCACATGCAGAGCCATGGTTACCGGATTCACCAGTCATACATGTCGGACAACCTGAGTGAAAAACTTACCTGGACACCTTCCAGTAAGATAAAAGTAACCCAGTTGCTTACCTATACCAATTATTTTAATCAGAACTCCGAAGGCATCAATTTAAGCCGTTATGATACGGTTGGCCATACTTCTGCAAATACCGATGCGGTGCGCTACAATGAGTTTCACCTCACACAACGCCTCACCGGCGCCACCACCGTCAGGTACGATTTTGCAAAAAACCAGGATATCACCGTCAAGGGATTTATCAGGATGAATAATTACCAGGAGACATCCAACAACGGGGATGATTTTAAACCCTATGTAAATCCGGGCATTACAGCGCAGTATGATCTTCACTTCGGAAAGGAAAACCTTTTCAACAACATCACCCTGGGGGTCGATTACCAGTCGATGAAAATGACCGAACACATGTTTGCGGTGCCCGATGGAGATCATATCGATAACAACCGGGTAGACAGTTACTGGAGCAAGGAGGTTTTTGACATCAACAACGTACTCATTAACCAGGTCATCCGCCAGAGAAGCACGGGGTTGTTTTTAATCGACAAGCTTGATATTTCCAAAAGGCTTTACGCCCTCCTCAATGTCCGGTACGATTATGTCTACAACCAGCTCGACTCTTCAACCAACAAGGACAGCAGAACTTTTCAAAAACCGACCTTCCGCATCGGCCTGGCCTACGATCTTGCCAAAGCTGCCAACATCTATGCAAGTTACGGTTCAGGCTTTTTAGTCCCGACTGAAGATGAGTTGTATAACAATCCCGTTCAGTATGGCGGGTTCAATTCACTGATTACACCAACCACTTCTCTCGGTGGTGAATTGGGTGTAAGAGGGGAACTCGGAAAAAAGTTTTATTATGATGTCACAGGTTTCAACATCAACTCCAAAAATGAATTCTACCGCTACAGCGTACCGGGAAGAGGCAACAACACCGCATTTTACGGCAACATGGGCGGAAGCACAAGATGGGGTGTTGAGACCTATTTATCTTACTCTCCCCTTGATTTCCTTAAATTCGACGTGGCGTATGCCTATTCCCATTTCCAGTACACTACCCCCGACAGCGTGAAGGGCCACTGGATTCCGCAGTGCCCCGAACATGTGCTGACCGCAGAGGCTGCCGTAAAATTCCTCAAACATTTTACCCTCACGATGAATGTGCAATATGAATCCAAATGGTATATCCAGGTTGACGACTCCATTTACAACCACTATACGGAAAACGGGATCATACGCAGTTCTTCCGAACGTACCGGTTTTACGGTGGCCAATGCCAACCTGAAATATTCCTGGAAACTGGGTTCGCTTTTAGGAGACCTCAGCTTCTATTGCAAAAACATGTTTGACGAGCAGTATTTCGGCTTCACCGAGCCCAACAATGGCCCGGACTATAACAGTTACCAGGCTGCTCCCGGCAGGGAATTCTTTGTAAGCCTCCGGCTCCGGTTATAAAAAACGATCTGATGTTCTTTTACCTCCCGGTTAAATAACCGGGAGGATTCGGCTTCATTAAAGTTGCTGAAAATCTAAGGAATCATTCATTTTCAGCCTCCTCCGGAAACCTGGCCTTGGCCTTATAGATGAATAGTGCCCGCAGCTTGTCCCAGAAATCACCGCCAAGCACAAAAAGGCTTGCAAGAAACATTACATCGGATGCGATGATAATGATGTAGCGTGTCGTCATCGAGATGGGAATAAGATGGGGCATGAAGGAGATCATGTAATTCGGCAGGAAAGGCAGCACAAACATGACCAGTCCGATGTTGTAGCGCAATGGCGTGATCTGGTGCGGCTTGGCAACCTTGTGGTAAAAATAGTGCATCTTGTAGTTGATCCAGGCATAGGATGCTTTTCCGAGAATGGCAATGCTTCCGATTTTCATCAGGGGGGCGCTGATCCAGAATACACCCAGTACAAACCCCCTCAGGAATGAGCTTGAAATAAATTCCCTGAGCACCAGCCCGGTCGGGAGCATGAAAAAGGAGAGGATAAAAATCGACAAACCCACGTAAAAACGAAAACCGGGATTCGCCGGGGCTTTCATCTCCGTTGGACGATGGATGAACATAACCGGTCGTTTTGGTGGATAAAGTTACTGATTTTCGTGACACGCGTCACGATTACAGAAAGAACATCGCAACTCCCGACACCGCCAGGATTGCACCTGCCACCTCTTTTAATGTCACCTTTTCCTTGTATAGTATCATGGATGGCGGAATAATGAGCACCGGAACAATGGACATGATGGTGCAGGCAATCCCGGTATCGGCATATTTGATGGCAATCAGGGAAAAGGAGACCCCGAGAAACGGTCCGAAAAATGCGCCCAGAGAAAGCTGCAACATGGGTTTGCGTTTACTGAGCGCCCGGTATGCGTGTTTCCAGAATCCCATCACGGTAAATATAAATGCAAAACCGGCAATTCCGGCTATGACGCGGATTTGGGTGGAGGCGAAAGTATCGTACCCCTGCATGCCCACCTTGCTGAGCACCAGCCCGGCAGCCTGGCCAACGGCCCCTCCGAGTCCAAGAAAAATCCCCCGGAGCGGGTAATTGAATTTGACCTTCCTGAAGCCCCCATTGCTTTCGGCGGCTGTGTGTCTTTTCAACACCACCAGGGCGATGCCTGAGATCGTCAGGGTCATGCCAATCCAGCTTTTCCACGACAATGTCTCCCCCAGAACGACCCATCCGATCAGTGCGGTAATTGGAGGAGCCAGCGCCATCAACAGCATCGAAATGCGCGCGCCGATCAAGACAAAAGCCTGGAAAAGACACAGATCGCCGAAAACGAACCCGATCAGCCCCGACAGTGTAAGGTACAACCATGCATGAGGTGTGGCATCCAGGGGTAAAAGGGTTCCCCTGTAAAAAAAGACAAACAGTGTCAGGAAACAAAAACCTGCCATCAGCCGCAGCAGGTTGACCACCATCGAACCGATCCTGCGGCTTGCGGCTTCAAAGGCCAGGGCGGTTATGGTCCAGAAAACGGCTGTAAACAGGGCGGCCAGTTCGCCGGGATGGTTCATCAAAATTTTCTCCTCCTTGTTATTTCCCGGCAAGCCACTCTTCGGGGTTTTGAATCACCTTGCCGCGCCATAGTTCAAAATGCAATTCCGATCGCTGATCCCCGGGATTGGAATGGACCTTTCCGATAGGCTGTTTAACTGCAACCTCCTGTCCATCCTTTACATTTACTTCATCCAGGTTTGAATAAACCGTCAGGTATTCGCCATGACGGATGATCACCACGTTGTTGAGTCCCGGGAATGACATCACCCGGCTCACTTTTCCTCCAAACACAGACTTGACTGCCGACCCATGCTCGGTCATGATATCGATGCCGTTGTTTTTGACTTTGACATGTTCAAGCACCGGGTGGGGATGCTCGCCAAAACTTCCCGAAATAAACCCGCGGTCGCAGGGCCATGGCAGCCGGCCGCGGTTTGCCGAGAAGGAAGACGAAAGCTCCCGCTCCTTTGGCGTAAAATCCATGACAGCATGGCTTGCTGAAGGTTTTGGCGCCGTGGAGGGCTTGTTCTCTTTCGCCTCTTTTTTCCGCATGCGTTCTTCGGATGCCTTTATGTCGTCGGCAATCATTTTTTCAATGGCATTTTCAAGCCGTTGCGCCGCCTGTTGTTTCGCTTTCAGCGTGGAAACCAGTTGTTTTTCCTTTGCAGACAACTCTTTTACCGCGATGGCTTTCTCGCTCTTTTCGCGGTCAAGTTTCTGCTTTTCCGACTGTTTCGACTGTACCAGGTTCAGCTTCTGGCTCCTGGTATCTTCAAGGTCCTTTCGGTGGGCATCGATCACTTTCCGGGTCGATTCGATGCGTTCGGCCTGGTGGCGCCGGTAAGAAGCATACTGCTGGCAATACCTGAGCCGCTGGTATGCCTGGTTAAAATCCTTTGCCGAAAAGATGAACATCAGCTTGTTATGGCCGTTCATGGTGCGATAGGCGTAACAGATCATCCGGGCGTACTCCAGCCTCAGGTCATGAAGCTGTTTCGACATCCGGGTGATCTGGATGCTGTCGACCGCCATGGTAATCTGCACGTCATTCAGCTCACGGTTGATGGCATTGATCAACTCTTCACGGCTTTTAATCTGCCTGGCGAGTATCTGCAACTTGTTCAGCGACGTCTCCTTGTTTTTCTGGGTTTTTTCGAGCAGGTCGGTTGTATAGCGGATCTCCTCCTCCAGTTTTTGTTTCGTCCGTTGGAGCTTCTCCTTGTCTTTTGCGTGCTGCGCAGAAACCGGCGCCATGAAAAACAAGAAAAAAATCATCAGCAACCATTCGGATTTTGAAGTATTGCTGAAGAAAAGTCCCCGTTTGACCATCGGAAAATTTATTTATTTGACCGGTTGATAACTGGCAGGAATTTTAAAAGGGAATTGCAACGGGTTGTTGATTGTCATCTTTGAAAAGTCAGACTTGACCCTGATGGTATTCTCGGCCCAGATAACATAGGTCATCTTCCTGGGGAAAAGCTGCCCTTCAACCAGTTCAAAATCATCATAGGTTGACTCCAGTTTGATATTGTCACGGCGGATCTCCTTTACATCGGCATGGGTAATCTTGAAATTGACCGGGTCGAGCCATATGTTTTGAATAAATATCTTCAGATTTTCCTGGCTGTTCCTGACAAACTTTTTCAACTTCCGCCGCTCTCCGGTCGAGAGTTTGTATGCGCCATGGTCGATGGAAGCCCTGAATGTTCCATCCTCATAAAACTGCAGGTCATTGCCCAGCAAAAACGCCTGCAACAGGTCAAAATCAATGTTGGTGTTGAGAAAACGGTTTACATATTCATAGTCGCCGGTGAAATAGGTATCGTTGAGCCGGTTGATCATCTTCACAGAATCCTGGGAGATCATCAGTCTCACCGCTTCGATGCCAAGCATGGGGGTGAGGGAAATCCAGATCAGGCTGTCTTTCCGTATCCGGATCTGGCCGCTGAATGAATTTTTCTTTCCCTTATTCGAGTACTCGGCTGAGAATTTTGCCGAAAACCAGGTGAATTTCAACTCCTTCTCCTTGAGTTTTGCAAATAAAAAATCCGCCCCCTCCTCCTTGATGGGAGCCTTCAGGATTTTTCGCGCAGGACTGCAGGAGGCAATAAAAAAAAGTGGTGCCAGCAATAACAACCTGAACCGGCGCAGTCTCTGGAAGTAAATCATGATATGCTATTGGTAATATTTTTTTTCGCTGATCTTTTTTTCAAGAAATTCGGAACCGGTTCCTTTCTGTTTTGCTTTCTGCCAGTATTCCATGGCACCGGACGCATCGCCAAGCTTGTAAAGTACGTCGCCGTAATGCTCCAGCACTTCGGCACTCGGCTCATCCTTGCTTTGCACTGCTTTTAAAATCCATTCTGCAGCATCCTTGTATTTATGCTGCTTGAACAACACCCATCCATAGGTATCCTGGAATGATGCATTCTGCGGATCCAGCCCGACTGCTTTCTTTGACATCTTTTCGGCCTTGTCGAGTTCACTTCCCTGGAGTGAAAGATAGTACGCATAATTGTTAAGCACATAGCCATTGTCATCCTTCAGTTTGATAGAACGGTCGTATGCGGAGAAAGCCTCCTGGTCTTTCTTCATGGCATGCAGGGCATCGCCCTGGTACATGTAAAACTGCGACAGCAGTTCGTTGTCGTCGGCTACAAGGTTTGCTCCTGCCGCCAATGCTTTAAGCGCAGCCTCGTTGTGTTTCAGTTGCAGGTTGGCCAGTCCGGAAAAGAGAAAAGGAAGGGGCTGATCGGGAAAAAGCTCGGTCGCCTTTGAACTGTAAGTATAGAGGTGCTCATATTCACTCAGCTGGAGGTCAAGCTGGAGAACCTGCTCCCAAACAGCATACCGGCTGCTGTCAAGAGACAATACCTTGAGAAAAGTCTCCCTCGCTTCCGGCAATTTCTTGCTCTGTACAAGCAGGTCGCCGTAAATTGAAAAAACCTTCGGATCCCTCGGATGGGTCTCGATCAGAATTTTGGCCAGGGTGAATGCCTGTTCCTTGAGATCATTGTAAATCTGGTTGACCGTGTAAAACGAAAGCAGGATGCTCACCTTGGTATCCACATCAAGGTTGGGGTTTGCAAACCCCAGTTTGAGTTCTTCGAAAGCTTTGTCCTTATTTCCCGACTTCCGGTAATAATCGGCCATCGACATGTGGATGTAAGCATTGTCGGGCTCCATCACCGCCACTTTCTGATAGGTTTCCAGTGCCTTTTCGGGCATGTTGTTGGCCATATAAAACTCTGCAAGAATCGAATAGTATTTGGGCTCATCCGGAAAAGCAGCAATCAGCTTCTTAATTTCGCGTTCGGCACTTTTCGGATCGTTGAGGTGAAGGTATATCTTCTGCTTTTGAAGGGTAATCTCCTCAGAAACACCCGCTTTTTCATCAATTTGATTATATATTTTGATGGCATCCGTATATTTTTCCACCTGAAGATAAAGGGCGGCAAGCTGGTACCGGTAATCCAGGTTTCCGGGATATTTATCGACGATCTGCTCATAAATGGCAATGGCTTCGGTCAATTGAGAAGTGCCCTGGCAGAGTTCGGCAAGAAACAGGGAATACCAGATGTTCCCCGGATCAAGTTTACTTGCCACCCGGCAGAGCCTTACGGCTTCGTCAAAATTCTTTAAATCGGCGTCTAACCTGGCAAGTTCAAAATACCCGACAGGATCATCGTCATACCGGTTGATATACTGGCGGAATAAATCCTGTGCCACTTTCAGATTTCCGGTGATCGCCTCCTTCTTGGCATCGATCAGCAACCCGGGATTGCCAACCTTTATATCTGTTTGCGCGGAGGATTCCTTCTTTGATTTTTTCTTTTCAGCCTTTTGCTTCTCAGGCATGTTAACCCGCACAAAAAGCGCACCCTCCCCAAATCCCCTGACGTGGGCAAGAATACCACAAGAAAAAACAACAAGTATGATTATGATTAACCTTCTCATTCGTAATTCGT
Organism: uncultured Bacteroidales bacterium; assembly: GCA_903828645.1. Taxonomy (GTDB): domain Bacteria; phylum Bacteroidota; class Bacteroidia; order Bacteroidales; family FEN-979; genus CAIVAT01. Next base: position 2,305 of record CAIKNA010000290.1, on the reverse strand, counting down.
AATTCGTAATTCGTAATTTTCTTTACTTCGTCCCCGTATGCCCAAACCCTCCGGTACCCCTTGGTGTTTCAATAAGTTCATCAACTTCAATCCACTCAGCCTTTTCATGCGCCGCGATGATCATCTGGGCTACACGCTCGCCATTGCTGATAACAAAATCCTCGGTCGACAGGTTGACCACGATTACCTTGATCTCTCCGCGGTAATCGGCATCGATCGTTCCGGGCGTATTCAGCAAAGTGATCCCCTTGTTGATGGCCAGCCCGCTGCGTGGCCTGATCTGCGCTTCCCAGCCAATTGGAATCTCGATGAACAACCCCGTTGGAACCAATACCCGCTCAAGTGGTTTAAGCACGATGGCGGCATCCAGGTTCGCGCGCAGATCCATTCCTGCCGAAGCAACTGTTTCATAAGCAGGCAAAGGATGTTTGGAGTGGTTGACAATCCTGATCTTCATGGCTGTAAATGAGTGTGCAAAGGTAATAAAAATCTTGATTTACCTGACTGATGCCAGCCCCGGCTTTTCAACAAGGTATGCAGCACCTGCAAAAACAACCAGCAGGAAGGTATGAAACATAATCTTCAGGATCGCTCCTCCCGGGATAACGTATACGCTCATCGCGTATAGCAGCAATGCCAGTCCGAGATAACCGGAAAACTTAACAAGATTGTATTTCACCGGGAAATAGTGTTGCCCGGCAAGGTATGAAATAACCATCATGGCACCATAGCAGATAAAGGTCGCCCATGCGGAACCCAGGTATCCGTGGATGAGGTGATCTGACCCCAGCGGGATCCACCAGAAATTAAACAGGAGGGTGAGCACCGCCCCGATCAGCGAAAGCCAGGCTCCCCAGATGGTCTTCGAGGTAAGTTTGTACCAGATGGAGAGGTTGTAGTAAATTCCCAGGAACAGGTTTGCAATCATCAGGATGGGAATGACCCCTTTGCCTTCCCAGTAATTTTTCCCGATGAGGAATGGCATGATAAAATCGTCGAGATAAACCATGGTTGCCAGGAAGATGAAGGAAACGACGATGATGAAGTAATCCATGATCCGTGCATAGAGGATTTTGGCGTCCTTTTCTCTGGCAGCTGCAAAAAAGAACGGTTCGGCTGCATACTTGTATGCCTGGATGAAGATGGTCATCAGGATGGATATCTTGTAACAGGCGCTGTAGATGCCAACCTGGTAGGCGGCAATGTCTTTGGGAAGAAGGTACCGGAGGAGCAACCGGTCGAAGGTTTCGTTTACCATGCCGGCCATCCCTGCAAAAAGCAACGGGAACGCGTAAATCAGCATCGTCTTCAGCAGTTTTGGATCGAGTTTCCACTGCATCCCGGTAAACTGGGGAATCAGCAACAGGAGCGTGACCGAACTGGCAACCAGGTTCGAGATAAATATGTACTCGATTCCCCAGTCAGGACGGTAAACAAGGTGGATGAACCCCCTCAGTGCACTCCACGACTCATCCCTGAGGACGAAAGGGCAGAATGTGAGAAAAAAGAGGTTCAGCCCGATGAGCACGGTAATGTTGACCATGTTGATAGCCGCAAACCGCAGGGCCTTGTTCCGGGCCCTGAGCCTGGCAAAAGGGATTTTCGAAAGGGCATCCAATGCAAGCATCCAGGCAAACCAACGCACATATTCGGGATGAGCTGCATAGTCGATCCAACCGGCGATAGGCCGGGCAAAAACAGATACCAGAAAGAGGAAAAGCAACGATGAAAAAACAAGAGAGATCATCCCGGTGCTGAATACCTTCTCTTTGTCCTGCTCGCTTTCGTTGAACCTGAAAAAGGCCGTCTCCATGCCATAAGTCAGCACAACCATCAGGAAAGCGGCATAGGCATAAAAAACACTTACCGTGCCATATTCCGCCGGCAGAAAAACCCGCGTATAGAGCCATACCAGCAAGTACCCGAGCACACGGCCCAGTACGCTCGACAGCCCGTAAACGGCTGTTTGTCCGGCAAGTTTTTTTAACGGATTCATTGCCACAAAGGTATCTGTTTTTCCTGCATTGTTTGCATTGCTTGCATTGTTTCCATTGTTTGCATTATTCTTAATTTTGCCCCCATGCCGAAAAACAAATGCTACGTCGTATGGCGGGGAAAAAAACCCGGCATCTACCAGAACTGGGCCGACTGCAAAAAGCAGGTTGAAGGTTTTACCGGGGCCATTTACAAAGGGTTTCCGACACCCGACCTGGCAAAAAGCGCTTTGAACGACGATCCCCGGAAATACATGACCAAAGGGCTCAACGCCCCGAAAAAGATCACGTGTTCCAATCCCCTCGTCGGT
>CAIKNA010000289.1 GCA_903828645.1 uncultured Bacteroidales bacterium | reverse complement strand
TGCCAAAAGCCAGACTGCCCTGGGCACTCTCTGAAACATTCACATTGCCTTTGTTGCCGGTAGCTGAAACATTGGTCCTGGCAAATGGGAAATCATATTTAAAGTTTAATGTGATAAAGTCTCCGTTGAATAAAATATTGCGCTCATATGAAACTGAATAATATCCATGTAAGACTCTTTTCTCCAGTTCCACTTTGAAGGTGATAAATTTCCTTTCACTTACATCATATTGAGCCATGGAACGGATGTTGTACCCGTTTTTTAGTCTGTATGACAATGATAAATCAGAAGTGATGAATGGGATTCTGTGATCAGTCCAAGTGAATAATGTCGAAGAATTGACATTAACTTGTTTGTAATAGAACGATAATGTTCCAGTTCCCTGGTTATAATGAAATTCATTATAAACAAGTTGCTGATAATCTATTTTTGCAAAGCCATTCAGTTTTTTTAATCTGAAAGGCATGGAAAGTTTGAATTTTCGTTCCTCGTTTGCATTGAAGCGGGTAGCCAGTTGTCCTTTTACATAATTCGCATAATCAATTTCCAGAACGGCATCTTTCCAGAAATAATACTCCAGAAGAGTTGCAGTTCTGACCCCATGCGCATATTCACCATTCAAAGTCAGTTTATTGAAAGGCTGAATGGTGATTTTTCCATACGGGATCAATGAATTTTTTGGAATGGAAGACAAATACTCTGCTCCGCCGCCTATCGTTAAAAAACGATTTACCCCGTAATTTACCTCGCCCTTGCCGAAACGGCTCAAACTGAAATCCTGTACGACCCCTCCTGATAAACCATATTCAAATTCATTAACCGGCATTACCGTATAGGGAACATTGATGGTGCGCTCTTCGGTTCGTTCTTCTCCCATCGGGCCATAAAATTTCAGTTTCAATGTTGTGTTGCCATATACAATGGGTACCCTGAATACATATAACCCTGATGCATCGGCTCGTGTATAATCTACCAGAACATTGTTTATATAGAGTTCAACTGTCCAGTTAGGTTCTGTATAAGCATTGATGGGGTAATACCCTTTTGCCTTTCTCACGATTGTTGAAGAATTCCTGACAGAAGCGCCAATCATCGGTGAATTAATAAATGCGATGGTTGGAAGGGATAATTTCCCCGCCTGAGCCTGCTTTACGATTTGCTTGTCATTGTCAACCCAACGCCAGATATATTGCAACTGTCGGTAGTCGAATGTTTGGTGATTATAATAATCAACCGCGATGTCTGCCTCGCCATACAACAGTTCTGACCCGACAGCAATTGTAAAATGATAATCATTTTGAGTTTTCCAAGCTTGAGTGGAAGAAAAGGCCCAGTCAACCATGCCAAATTTAAACAAGTGATAATGCCGGTTCACAATCGTATCAGGAACGATCTCGCCTTTATACTTCGACATATTGGTTCGCATTTTTTCAATTCGCATAAGCTTGATGACGGGTAATTCGAAATTCGATTTCAAGATGATTGTCAGGGCTCTGAAATTAAAAGTCAGTTTTATTCCAAATGCCTCTTCAAATAATGAGGATTCCATATAGATCGCCCCTGTTTCTTTGACGAGCCTGTTTTCTGATTTGAAAGTTTTACTGCCAACTCTTATTTGTTTTCCGTGAAAATCAATCACATACGTTTGGCTTTCAGTCTCAATAAATCCTCCAAGGCTGTCTCCTTTTTGACCGGCAACACATGCGATGTTAACCATTTTGAATAATTCCTCAACATTGACATAGAGTGCGTTTTTATTGGAATAGAGTACATCGAAATAAAAACTCCCGTACCCTTCGACCAGGAAAAGCACCGGAAATTCATCAAAGACAAAGGAAGAATCTTGTTTATTGCTCCCGGGAATGGTCTGCGCCATCATTTCGAATGTCGGCAACCCCCAAGCTATTCCCAACAGAAATAAGCATTTAAAGATAAATGAGAACCTGACAGGCACCTTTAGCATACGATCCTTTTAACTCAATCCAGGTCTACTCCGGTTCAAAATATTGTTGCGTTTTACATTTGCTATTCCTGGTTGAAGGTTATCGCAAAACCGCCGGAATAGGTCCCCGGAATTGCTGTGCCAGGGATGTGAAGGACTCCGCCGACACGCAGGAGCGTAATAAAATTGCAATCGTTGCTCGCAGCAAAAATGGCATGATTGCCTCCCTGGTCTGTAGGACCAATGTCCAGTACCAGTGATCCCCCGTTGCTGCTGGTTAATATTGTTGAAGCACTGAATGTGATGATCACGTTCCTTCCCTGGCAGATTTTTATTTCAAAAATGGCAGGCTGGGCAGTGGGAGCCATCGATAAAAGTGCAATGCTGCCGGTTGATGCCCTGCTGCCGTCCCAGCCTACCATGACAGTTCCCCCTGAACTTCCCGTTATGCACATCGTACCAAAATGAATTGCCTGTGTTGCGGTTACAGTCAACGATCGCTGTGGAAGTCCCGGTTGAGCCATGGAATTGCTGACGACAACGAATAACAGTATCGGAAAAAAAAGCAATGTTATAAAAGGCCTGGTTTTATGCATTGCGCTTATCAAATTATTTTCGTCCTTATATTTCTGATTCAGCACAGGTAATCACTGATTTGTAATCTGTTATTGCTTTAGCTCCAACTCTCCCTCTGCATAAACTTCGGTTTTTTTATTTTCGTTGTTGTTTAAATACTGAACCTTTAATTTTCCGTTTGTCAATGTGGTGCCTGGCTTTGTATTCAATTTTATTGTAACATTTCGTTTTGTGATATTGGTGTAAACGCCGATACCCATTACAGAGCCAACCTGGTATGAATTGCCCTTCTCAGGAAAATACATTACCGCAACATCCCCATAAATTGAAATATTGCCGGTTCGGTTAATCGTGAATTTCAGACAGGGAATAGTGTCCTGCTGGAGTTCCATTTTTAAATTGGTCAATGTTGCATTTACATTCACAGCTCCCGTGCGAATAATGATTGGGATGCTTAACCCGAAAATGGGGATTAACTGAACCTGTAACTGTGTGGTATCCTGAATGGTGTTTGCCATCCCGAGCGGCTTGTTGTCTTTTTCCGCCCTGAAATATAGATGAGAGCGATATTCGCCGGCAGCCATATCTGCCTTGCGCCTCACCTGCAATGAGATAACCTGAGGCTCCCTCGGTGCCAGGGTCACCCTCCTCGGAAATATCCGGAGATAGGGGGTTGCAAACATCTGTCCCGAATCGGGTTTTTCAATCACAATAAAATTTCCGTCTTCTGTCATGTTGTAATGTAGAAACGAAATGGCATATATGGCGGTATCCTGGCCGATATTGACCAAATTCAGCTCCTCCTTTTGCTTGTTCCCCTCAAAAACGACACGCTTTGGGGTGATCAACAAATCTCCCTGGGCTACAGACTGAAAACTGAAAAGCATTACTGGAATCAGCACGAGAAACAATTTTATTTGCATGGGCTTAGTTATAAAGATTACTTTGGGAAATATGAACATACCGCCTTGTTTAGCAAAGCAAAGATACAAGTTATTTGACCTGATTCACTACCTGATAGGATGGGACAATAAGACTTTTCCCTAAATATGTTGGGCAAAAAAATTCCGTACTTGAATGAAGCCCAATAGTAATCGTTTGGCAATTAGCGTCCCGGTATCATTGATCTATATTAATAAAAATGGAAGGCACATTGCAATGTGCCTTCCCCCACAAACAAACAACTAAATTCAGTTATAATTTACGGCGATATGAAATGTCCCGGCATAAATACCGTAAGGCTGGGCATTCCCTACTTCGAGGGTTGCCCCGACCGTAAAACTGTCGGAACCTGAGCTATTGAGCGTTCCCGCACTCCCGTCAATACCCGATGAAACAGGATGAGCAATGAAGTTAACCACATCCATTTTTTCGGTGCCCGAAGATATTGTAACTGCGCCATTTAATGGCAGCGTAATTGCATAGGTGGCAGCTCCGTTTCCCGATACCGTATAGGTTGCATTCCGGGCTTCCGGGGCCTGTGCAAGCAAGTCAATATTTGCGGGGGATGAAGCAATCCTGCCATTTGCGGTGGTCAGGATAACATTCACTGCTGCGGTAGGTATGGTCATGGAGCCAAAATGCATCGGGGCATCTTCCCTGAGGGCAAGACCCTTTACAATATTTGCCCCGCAGGAGGTATTCCTTGAAATTTGTGAAACAACAGTCGTTGAAAAACCTGCCATCAAAAAGAGAATTACCATTATCAAAATTGACTTTTTCATCGTCTTTGTATTCGCTGCTCCATCAGCATAATACAAAAAGCGAACCGGAGCTTTCCGGAAATCAAATCATGAGCAATTATTTTACCTAAGTGGCATATAATGAGAGCGATGAAATATCGTAAAATGGGTCTGAAAAATGGTTATGCATCCTTTTGGTGAGGAAGGAACAGGGCTTTGTTCGAAATAACCGCACAGGTGTGCGGTTACAGGTTCAATTTTCGCTTTTCCCGATCGTAAGGTTGTACTTTTTCATTTTGCGAATCAGGGCATCGCGGGTGATTCCCAGAACTTCCGCCGCTGCTTTCTGATTGAAGTGCTTCGATACAAGCGCTTTCCTGATCAACTCGATTTCCTGGATCTTCAGGTTTGTAGAGTGAGCGCCATGACCGTGTGGATGATGATCGTGGCTTTTTAAGGGAAAATCATTTGCCGTAAGAATATCGCTTTTGCACAGGATGATGGCTCTCTCGACCATGTTTTTCAACTCCCTGATATTCCCCGGGAATGGATATTTTTCCAGCGCTTTATAAACCTCTTTGTCAACAGAGAGGCCGGGCCGGTTAAACTTTCGTCCAAAAAAATCTGTAAAATGGATCACCAGGGGCTTGATATCTTCAGCTCTTTCCCTGAGGGGCGGAATGTGAATATGGAGCGTGTTGAGCCTGTGAAGGAGGTCGAGCCTGAATTTATGCTCCTCCACCCGTTTTTCAATGTCGTGGTTGGTGGAGGATACAATGCGGAAATCTGTCTTTACCGGCATGGTATCTCCAACCCTTGTAATCACTTTCTCTTCGGTTGCACGCAGGATCTTTGCCTGGAGATTGAGGGGCATGTCGGCAATTTCGTCAAGAAACAGGGTACCCTGGTTGCAAACTTCAAAGAAACCCATTTTATCTGCCACGGCTCCTGTAAACGAACCTTTCTTATGACCGAAGAATTCACTTTCAAGCAATGAATCTGTGATCGCGCTGCTGTTAACCGCGCAGAACATGTGATCTTTCCGGCCGCTTGAGTAATGAATGATCCTGGCAATATTTTCCTTGCCGGTACCGCTCTCTCCTGTGATCAGCACGTTGGCATCGGGATATTGGGCTGCGGTAATGGCTGCATCAAAAACCTTGCGGATCTTCTGACTGACACCGATGAAATGGCGATCTATTTTTTCTTCGAGCGTTTTTGAGATCAGTGAATTCCTCTCTTCCACCTGCCTGAGTTTCCGTTGCAGGTGCAGGTATTTTTTTGTCCGCTCGATTACGATCTGTATATCGATGTGTCTGAATGGCTTACGCAGATAATCAAAGGCTCCGAGACGCATCGCCTTGATCACGGTATCCATGTCGCCATGAGCCGAGATGATCACCACCTCGAGGGCGGGATGTAGAATTTTGACCTCTTTCAGGATGTCAAGACCATTGATGCCCGGCAAACGTACGTCAAGAATCAGCAGATCGATCGCATGATTATCGAGCACCTTCCTTGCGTCGGGGTAAGTATTTGTTTCAAATGATTCAAATCCTGACTTTTGTAAAAATTCATGCAACTCTTCCGTGAATTGCTTTTCATCGTCAAGGATCAGTATTTCGATCTTTTCCTGGCTGGTCATTCTTCGCTTCCTTTTTGATCTTTCAAAATGATCCTGATTGTGGTTCCCTGGGATGGGCTACTTGAAAATTCCATGGTTCCCGACATCTCTTTGATGATCTGGTAGGAAACCGACAATCCCAGGCCGGTTCCTTTACCGGGGTCCTTGGTGGTATAAAAAGGAAGCGTAACCTGGTTGATGTTTTTTTCGTCAATCCCGATCCCATTGTCTGAAACCTCGACAATGATCACCTGATTTTCCGCGAATGAGCGGATTTCGATCGACTTTTCAAATGGAATATCCTGCCTGGCCTCTTTTTCAAGCAGTGCATCTTTTGCATTGGAGAGCAAATTGAGAATGACCTGTTCAAATTTATAGGTATTCCCGGTAACCTTGGGCAGTTGGTCGTGAAGCGCCAAACGCAGGTCGATCGCATGATGTTTAAACTGTTCACCAACCATTGAAAGGGCATTTCTGATGCTCGAATTCAGGTCAAAACCCGATAAAATGTAATCATCGTGCCCCCTCGAAAAAACGCGGATGTGGTCGATGATGTTCCTGATCCGGGTGATGTTTTCGAAGATTTTATCAGATTTTTTCTGCAGGTACCCGGTTTCCATTTTTTCATCGGTGGCAATTTCGCTTAAAATATTGTCCATTGCCATGGAGATGGTGTTTAATGGCTGGTTGATCTCATGCGCGATTCCCGACGCCATTTCACCCAGGCCGGCCATCCGGTCGGAGTGGATCAGCTGCATTTCGAGGTTTTTGCGCGCGGAAATATCGCGGATGATGATCATGTAGGAAATCGGTTT
>CAIKNA010000288.1 GCA_903828645.1 uncultured Bacteroidales bacterium | reverse complement strand
GTTTACGGGGTATAGCGTAGCACGGTTATCGCGCCTGCTTTGGGAGCAGGAGGTCGCAAGTTCGAATCTTGCTACCCCGACCAGTAAAATCAAGGGTTTCAGAATGTCTGAAACCCTTTTTTATTTTATGTGCCACCGGATTTGCCACCTGCTATTGCCATTGAACAGTTACCTGAACCGAAGTGGAACCATTCGTGATTGTGAATTTCGACGGATAATGTTGATCAACTGTCGTATAATCTGATAACCTGAAATTTACCGACGACACATCATCATCAGCATCAGGGCTATCATGATCCCAAATATGTACCTTAAAAATATTACCAAAAGCTGTGTTGCTTATATTAGCGGTAGGATTGATAGTCCATGCAAGTGGAAAAGCGATATTATCAGTGTAGTAACTTGATGAGGCGTCAATTAAAATTGTACCAGTTGATGATTCAAGTTTAAAGTAAAAATCTGGAGGGCTAAATGGATCCCAAGCTGTTCCTGTTCCATCGGTAATAGGACAACCCAAAATTGAAATCCCTGAAATTTTACACAAAGTCGGCATAGGGAGAATGTTTACTGATTTTACTATATTATTGGTACCATTGGCACCTGTTGCAGTTAGCCGGACATTGAAATTACCGCCATTAGAAAAGGTATGTGCTGGATTTTGCTCAACAGATGTTTCACCATCTCCAAAATCCCAATTGTATGAAGTAGCGTTTTGAGAATTATTTGTAAATGTTATAATACAAGGAGCTTGTGAACCACTTCCACCAACTGTGAAATCGGCAACGGGGCCAATCGGATTTTGAATATTTACCGTTTTTGTGGTGGAGTTAGTGCCACCATCTCCAGTTGCAGTAAGTTTTACAGTAAAAACACCTCCGGTTAGATATGTGTGTTGTGGATTTGCATCATTAGAAATTCCATTATCGCCAAAGTCCCATGAATAGCTGGTTGCATTTGTTGATGAATTTGTAAATACAACGATAGCGGGCGCAGGTAAATTTGCGCCAACATAAGAAAAATTCGCAGCAGGAATTGGTTTGCTTTCTTTTTTACAGCCAATGAACAATGTTGTTCCAGTTAGTAGGAGAATGGTTGTCATTAATAAGTTTTGTTTCATCTTTATTATTTTTTGTTTGTTTAATTAAAGGTACGAGAGTTTATTCCTGATAAAGGCATAATTCATCTTTAAGTGTCCACATAATATTCCGCCATCAACTCCGCCTGCTTCAACACCGTGTCAATCGCTTTCTGCTGCTTATCCGGAGGATAACCATATTTGGTGAGTGTTCGTTTAACCAGCACCATCAACTTGGCCCGGGCGCTTTCGCGGATGGTCCAGTCGATGGTGGCATTGACCTGGACTTTTTCGGCGATCTCCCTGGCAATGATTCGCAAGGTGTCATCTCCAAGGACTGCCACTGCGCTGTCGTTTGTTTCCAGGGCATCGTAAAAGGCGACTTCATCGGTGGTTAAGCCCAACCGTTCTCCCTCTGCATCGGCTGCCTTGATCTCTTTGGCAATGTTGATCAGCTCCTGGATGATTTCAGCGGTTGACAACAGGTTGTTCTGGTAGCGTTTGATGGATGATTCAAGCATCTCCAGTAAGGCCCGACTTTTGACCAGGTTGGTCCTGGCCCTGGTTTTGATCTCGTCATTCAATATCTTTTTCAACAACTCCAGGGCAAGGTTCTGGTGTTTCATCCCCTTGACATCGAGCAGAAATTCATCGGAAAGAATGGAAATATCGGGTTTTCTGATTCCTGCGGCATCGAAAATGTCAATGACGGTATCTGAAGTCAGAGCTTCATCCACGATCTGCTTGATGGCGGTTTCAATCTCTATGTCTGATTTCCCGGTACCGGTTCCTTCAAATTTCACCAGCCTTGATTTCACCGCCTGGAAAAATGCCACTTCATCTTTGATGGCCATGGCCTTATCCTGTGGAACGGACAACGCAAAAGCCTGGCTCAGCAGCGACACTTCCCGCGTGAACCTTTCCTTCCCATCCGTTAATCCCAGGATATGTTCTTCCGCCTGCAGGATAATGGAAAGTTTCTCCCTGGCATCAACAACGAAAAACCGTTTATAATTAAACTTCAAGGTGTTTAGGTAGTACGCTTCGGGTTCTTCCACCAGGATGTCTTTTCGTGTCGTGCTGTCTTCGGCAAACATCTGCTGCAGAACTTCCAGCTTTTCCATCATGGCAGCAACAGCTTGTTCCTGGCTTAAGGCAGGATCACCTTTGCCCCCTGATTCGGAATAGAACGACAATGCCTTTTTCAGATCGGAAGCAATACCCAGGTAATCAACCACCAATCCTCCAGGCTTATCCCTGAAAACACGGTTCACCCTGGCAATGGCCTGCATCAGGGTATGGCCCCGCATGGGTTTGTCAATATACATGGTATGTAAGCAAGGCACATCAAACCCTGTGAGCCACATGTCGCGTACGATCACCAGCTTTAACGGATCGTTGGGGTCTTTCATACGGTCTGACAGATTCCTGCGCTGCTGCTTGGTTGTATGATGGTTTGAGATCACCGGGCCATCAGCACTGCTGGAGGTCATCACTACCTTGATCGTTCCCCTGGTCATATCATCATCGTGCCATCCAGGCCTGATGCTGATAATCTCATTGTACAGATCCACGGCAATTCTTCGGCTCATGGCCACAATCAGTGCTTTGCCTTCAAATACCGATTGCCGTGCCTCAAAATGGGTGACAATATCCCTGGCCAGGTTCTTTACCCGGTCCTGGTTGCCGACAATGGCTTCCAGTTTCGTCCATTTCGCTTTGGCTTTCTGTTTCTCGGTAATTTCCTCGTCCTGTTCCAACTCTTCGTCAAAATCCCGGATCAGTCGCTTGCCTTCCTCATCCAGGTTGACTTTTGCCAGCCGGCTCTCGTAGTAGATGCGCACCGTGGCACCATCGGCCACGGCCTGGGCAATGTCATAGACATCAACGTATTGCCCGAACACGGCCGGGGTATTCACATCGGTGCCCTCAATGGGTGTACCGGTAAAGCCAATGTAGGTTGCATTTGGCAGGGCATCGCGCATGTACTTGGCAAAACCGTAGGCAATCCGTTTCCCAATCACCTCTTTTGTAACGGCATCTTTTTCATCAAGCAACTTCGCTTCAAAACCATATTGGGTGCGGTGCGCTTCATCGGCAATTACCACGATGTTCCTTCTTTCTGAAAGTTGATCATAGGAGGTTTTGCCATCCTGGGGCAGAAATTTCTGGATGGTTGTAAACACGATTCCGCCACTGGCCACTTTCAGCAATTCTTTCAGGTCGTCCCTGCTTTCGGCCTGGACGGGTTCCTGTCGCAACAGTTGCCTGGCAGCGGCAAAGGTGCCGAATAACTGATCATCCAGGTCATTCCGGTCCGTGAGCACCACGATGGTCGGATTTTTCATCTCCGGTGAAACGATCAGCTTCCCGGCATAGAAAACCATACTCAGGCTTTTCCCCGAACCCTGTGTATGCCAAACCACCCCACCGCGTTTATCGCCATTGATGCCGGATGCCAGGAATGAGGACTGAACAGCCTTGTTCACGGCATAGTATTGATGGTATGCCGCCAGTTTTTTCTCTGTTACAACCTGGGTAATGCCGGTTTTTGAATCCTCTTTCTTGGTCTTTTCAAAAACAATGAAATTACGGACCAGGTCAAGCAACGTTGCCGGATTCAACATGCCTGTAAGTAAGGTCTCCAACTGTGGCTTAAACCGGGATGCCTCTTTTCGGCCATCGGCTGTTTTCCAGGTCATGTACCGGCTGAACCCGGCTGTAACACTACCAGCCTTACATTCCATGCCATCGGAGATGACGCAAATGGAATTGGAGGTAAACAGTCCCGGAATAGTGGCTTTATAG
>CAIKNA010000287.1 GCA_903828645.1 uncultured Bacteroidales bacterium | reverse complement strand
GTGGATAAGTGAGCCGGTGCCGGTTGCATTGCTGCAGATGACAAGGCCTGACATACCGGCATGGTTGGTTAGAGTACCTGAAATGGTAAGGCTTTTTCCCGGAGAAATTGTTACCGAACCGACTGAGGCAATCGTTAAGGCCGGATGAACATAATCATCACCCACCACAGCCGCTGCTGCAATATTTGCGTTCTGCACGGAGGTGGGTAATGCGGCATCACTCCAGTTGTTTACTTCGCTCCAATTGCCGGCAGTTTTAAAGTAGTTTGCTAAAAAAGTATTGTTAAGTGTTAAAGAGACATCTCCTCTGCCATCGCCACCCGTATATTGGGCATGAATTACTGCCGGCAGCACTACCAGTGATATAATATAAAAAGTAAGTTTTTTCATAACTGATAATTGTTAATTATTCATTATTCATTGTCAATTGGTCAAAGCGCCGGCTAAGGTGCCATGCGCACGCCACGACCACCATTATCGTTTAAACGCCTATCATCGGGGTCGAAGTACGCCGCGTAGTTGCGTTCGGAAACTCGCAAGTGCGTACTAAGGCTCACCCAACCGCTGCTGCGGAAACCACTGCCATCGGGATCAGCGCCGCCAGGCCAGGTGGAAGCGTTGGCATTGCCACTGGCATCTAATTCCCCATCACCATGTGTACCGGTAAAAGCTCTTCCTTTTGCGGTGCCCACTGTAACCGGACGCTCAAACAAATTGCCGCTCATCTCCATAATGCCGTAGTATGTGGAGCCTGAAGCTGTGCGGTCAGAGGAAGATGTTGCAAATGCCCCAACCCGCATTGGCCCTTGCACGGTATTGTCATAAGAGCAATTTCCGTTGCTGGAACTTGTTTCATTATTTTGCCCAGGGTTGGTAATTCCTGCGTTCGGTGCTATTGTTGTGGTGCCCCAGGCATATTCGTCAGCTACTGCCGTTGCTGTTCCCCGGCATGCTTTCTCAAACTCAAGCTCGGTCATCGGGCGTAAACCGCTCCAATCAAGATATGCTGCAACATCTGCCCAGCTTAAAAAGCTGCAGGCTACATACGGATTTGTGGTAGAATAGCTGCCAACTGCACTACCCGTGATTTCATAGCGGTAATTCGGGGTAGGTTTGTTGTACTTTCTGGCAGTCGCCTGGGTTTGTGTCAGGTTATTTAAAAAATCCACATACTCCTGCTGACTCATTTCGTATTTCATGCAGTAAAACGCAGCATAACCTTTTGGGAAAGCAGCAGGGATGGGCCCTGCACGATCGCCAACATAGGTTGGTAAACCAGGAGTAGTGTACCAGAGATTTCCATTAGATTGGCTTACGGTCAGAATATCTTCAGAAGCTATGGACAAAGGCAGGGTGGCACCAGATGTCCAAGAGCCATTGGTAAAACTGGCATATTCCGTTCCTCCGCTTCCCACGGTAAATGCACCCCCCGGAACATACACCATTTCTATAGCGAAAACCTGGATATCAACAACATCGTTATCATCGATGGGTGTTGTGCCGGATTTATAATTTACTCCGTAGTTCCAGCGGAGTTTCACTCCGGTGATGCCAAAATCGCCTGAGCCATCTGCATCACGGTAAATAAAAGCGCCTAAGCCAGGATTGGTAGTGGCGTTAAATGAGGAGGCTGGATTAAGCAGGCCGATATTAATGCTGCTTCCACCTGGTGCAGTGTGGCCGCCATTGTTGAGCCACGCATGCTTCCACAACCCATCGCCACCGTTTGCCACGGTAACACGGTACTTTACAAAAACCCAGGCGGCATCCCAGTTGTTGGGAACAGAGGAGGTTCGCCATGAGTTTCCCCATGAGATGTCGAACTTCACCAGCGTGAAGTCGCTGGTAGCGTCTTGTCCGGTGAGTTTGATATTGGTAACATCAATGTTGTTGGCAACGAGCATGCTTGCCAACATGAGCGCAAAGAAGAAAGTGATTTGTTTTTTCATAATTTATTAATATCTGATTATTGAGAAAAAAAACCCGTAACAACATAACCGACAATATCGCAGAACGTTATAGGCCTAAAAACATTATTCGGAAAGAATTGCGATCATGGGTGCTACGGCAAAAAGTCAATAACAATTGATGTTTGAGTAATTTTATTTCAAATATTTTGCTATAAATTGCCTTACAATGATTTACAAATTTAGAAAAAACAATTAATATGGGGTAAAATTTTTTTAAAAATTCTAATTAGTTGAGATGGTGATTGTTAATTGTGTAATTTTTCGTATTATTATAATACTGAACTGTTTACGCAAAGTTTTCTGTGCTTGAATTTGTGATCGCCAAATCTTCACTCCCTGATTGGTTTCCCCGTCCATCAATATTCAAATTAGCTGCATTGCTCAATTCAATACGAGGAGCATCAAAGTCACCGCTGATTGT
>CAIKNA010000286.1 GCA_903828645.1 uncultured Bacteroidales bacterium | reverse complement strand
ATGTCATCGGCTTTGTGGGTTTGTGCCGATGCGGTTAATCCCGTCCACAGGGTCATGACCAGCAGCATTAAAAGGGTTGAGGTTGTTTTTTTCATGTTTTTGTTTTTGTTTAATTTGAAATCAGTTTTATCTCCCCGGGCATACCGATCTTCAGGCTGCCGTCGTTCATTACCCGCACTTTGACCGCATAAACGAGGTTAACGCGCTCCTCCTTCGTTTGGATCGTCTTTGGCGTGAATTCCGCTGTTTGCGAAATCCAGCTTACAACTCCTTCCATCTTTGAATAACCCTTTTCATCCTTGTCGATCCTCACTTCTACCTTGTCGCCGATTTTGATGTGCGGCAACTGTGCCCCGCTCACGTAAACGCGCAGCAACATTTCACGCAAATCAGCAATCTTGTACAGCGGCTTGCCAAAGGTAGTCACTTCATTGTTCTCGGCGAATTTTGTCAGAACGGTTCCCTTGACCGGATTGATGATGCGGGCGTTTTTAATCGACTCCCGCACCTGTGCAATCTGCTGGTCAGCGCTGCCGAGTTGATCGGAAATGCCACGGAATTGCGTTTTAATTGAAGTGATCTGCTTATCGATCAGGCTGATGCCTGAGTTGATGTCGTCGAGCTGTTTTTGGGTTGCAGCGCCATCCCTGAGTAGTTTGACCACCCGGTTTTTCTCAACAAGGAGGTTTTCACGGCTTTGTTCCTGGACTGCAACCTGGGATGCCAGGTCATCCTGCCGCGAGCCTGTGGCACTTTTTTGTTCCATGGTCTGCATTTTTTTCAGATGCAGGTCGGTGGTATCCACATAACCGATAAACTGGTTTGAATCGAGCAACTGCCCCTCCTCGACATTGAACAGCATGATCTTACCATTGGCAAGTGATGAAACTGTCACTTCCGTGGTTTCAAATGAACCATAGGCATCGGGTTTGTCACTCCTGTCGCTGCATGAACTCCCCGCGACAACCATGGAGAATAAGCATGCTGTAAATAGATTTCTCATATGTATTTGCTTTTTTGGCCTGTTTGCCCCCGCCCCCTCCCCCATGGGGGAGGGGTGAAGGGGAGGGGTCAAAGTTTTCCAAGCGTATAAAGGTAAGAAAGCTTTGCTTTAATTAATTGAATTTTATGTATTTCCAGATTAAGTCGTGCCTGTGTTTCTTCATTCACCCGCGAAACATAGTCGCTTGGTGAGATCACCCCGTTATCCATTTGTGAAGAAGCCGTTTTCGAGATTTTTACACGGAGGGTGATGATCTGTTCATCCTGCGAAAGCAGCTCCGTATATTTCATCACCTCGCTGAGATCTTTTTGTGAACTGATCTTCAGGTTTTTATCAAAAGTCTCCTGCTGGCTCCGCAGGATGTCATTTTGAATCGAAAGGATCTGCTTTTCATTTTTATTCTGGTTCCAGTTCCACGGGCTCCAGGTCAGTTTGGCCCCGAAAAGCCACCAGGGCTTGAAATTGTCATCCAGCATGTTCAGGTTTGGCCTTCCATAACCCGCCTGTCCGTAAGCGAAAATTTTTGGGTTCCATTTCGTGGTGACCATGTTGCGCATCAGGCCGACTTTCGAACGCTCGATGTTGAACAATTCATTTTCAAGCCGGTTATCTTCGAATGCAGTGCCCGGGAGGGTCACCTGGGGAAGTGACAGGGATGTGTTTTCCGAAACCCGGGAGGAGATCAGTTCAGAAAGCATCTGATACGATGCGGTCCGGTCCATCCGGGTTTCGGTTTGCTGCTGGTCGAGCCTGACCAGCTCCGCCTGGAGGATATCTGCATTCATTTCAAGCGAAGCGCCGTTTCTGATTCCCGACTGCACTTCGGCCAGCTTTGCCTCGATGCGTTCCCTGTTGCTTTTCAGGAGCGATTCATTTTGTTTTAACAGGATGATTCCGAAGAAGATCTGGTTGATCCGATCCTTGAGTTTGTACAACTCAATTTCCACCCCTTTCTGGTCTGCCTTGAGATTGAAAGCTTCCACCTGCTTCTGGTAATGGGTCACCTGCCCGTCGTAGATCACCTGATTCACATCAAGGGTGAGCTTATACCAGTCCTTGCTGAGGACGGGCATGAGCGGTACCGATATCCCCTTGGGAAGGTCGATGGCCACCGCGGTAACGTCAGATTGCAGGGAGGCTCCTCCATTGACTGCGAACTGGGGCAGGTAGTTCTTGTTCAGATTTCCTAACTTCAGGGTGCTCGAGTTACCCAGCATCTCCGTTTGCTGACGAAGGGGGTAATTTTTTTCAGCCTGCCGGTAACAATAGTCCAGGGTGATGGAATCCTGGGCATGCATCATGGCGGGCAGCAACACGAGGAGCAAGGTCGCCGTGAGCCTGGTTCGGAAGATGTTACCTGCCTTATCTCTTTTCATAACCTTTCAAAGCATTTAAAATGAATTCCGGAACAACTGTCTTCCTTTCTTCGTAGAATTGACCGATCTGCTCATTTGAAAAACCGAAAATGGTCTGGATGAGTGGCCTGGCGACAACCGGAAAAATACTGAGCGCCAGGATGTTGATAAAAATATGGAACGGATCGATATCCAGGTTCAGCTCTTCCTTCACCTGCAAGTGTATCTGTTGCATCAGGTGGTCAGGACTTAGATGGATTTTTTCGAACATTGTTTTGATCTGTTCCGGTTTTTCATACAATCCGTTCAGAATGAATAACGGGAGATAGGGATTTTTCGACAGAAAAGTGACGTAATAGCTGATAAATGTTTCGATTTTGGAGGGGAAGGTGCGTTCGGAAATGAAGATCTCATTCAATGCGGCAATGAGCTGCGCAAAAGCATCTTCAAAAACAGCCTGGAAAATGTTGTCTTTATTCCGGTAATAGTAGTGGACCAGCGATTTGTTCACCCCGGCTTCATCGGCAATCTCCTGCATGCGGGCGCCATCGTACCCTTTGGCGTGAAACACCCTTTTGGCAGCCTCAAGGATTCGCTCTTCGGTGGTTTTCACAGGATTTTCCATGCTATATACTGTGCGGGTTGATCATTTGGTTTAACCAGGTGGTCAAAGGTAGTGCAAAATTTTTTGTGATCTGCGTTTTTCGAAAAATTTATTTGGGAATTTTTATTTTCTGACCCGGCGTCAGCCGGCTGTTATTTTTCATGGCATTGGCCGACTTGAGTTGTGAAACGGTTACATCGAACTTGCCAGCAATATCCCAAAGGTTGTCTCCCGACAGGATGGTGTAATAGGAATATCGCTGGGACCCGGCCTGGGTCGTTTTGGTTTTGGAAGTCGCTTCAGGTTTGGCACTGCCCTTGGAAGTGATAACATTCGGCACAACTTTGATCTTCTGGCCGACCAGGATTTTCTGGTTGCTCAGGTTGTTCCATTTCATCAGTTCTGCGGTTGTGCAATGATATTTTGTTGCAATGATTCCCAGGTTTTCGCCACTCTTGACCACATGGATTTTAGGAGTTTCGTCTGACTTGACAGGAGGAGCTGATTGTTTGGGGGCAACCGGTTCGGAAGCCAGGCTGGCAGCGGTTGTTTTTAAGGCAGTATCCCTGGGAACCGCTTGTGGAATATAGGTGGAGGTGACCCCGGTCTCAAGTGGTTTGGCTTTGGAAGTGTTGGTATAGACGAGGATTTTTTTATTCGGTTTAATCGAGTTTTTCTTCAACCCGTTGAGCGATTTTAGTTCAGCCGGGGTCATGTGGAATTTTTTCGCAACTGAAGAAACTGTTTCGCCGCTTCTGACGGTATAGAGTTCAGATTCGCGGTAGGTGCTGTAAACCAGTTGCGCCATGGCATCGCTGGCCATACCCTCTTTTGTGCGGTAGGCGTACAGGGCAACTTCATTGTTGATATAGTTACCGATATATTTTTTCCGCAGACGCAGTTTATAGGGGGTTTCATTCGTAGCCGGGATGACCTTGCGTTTGAAGGAGGGATTCAGGAACATTATTTCTTCCATCGGGATGTTCAGCATTTCCGAAATCTGATCGAACGACAGGGGATGATGAACAGTCACAGTATCCACCTCATAATAGAGAATACCAGGATCAACCGGGTTGATCTTGTGTTCTTTCGCATACATGATGACATAGCTTGCAGCAATGAAGGCCGGGACATACGAGGCGGTCTCTTTTGGGAGATATTTTTTAATAGCCCAGAAATTCTTGATTCCGCCGGCACGGCGGATAGCCTTGTTTACATTGCCTGCCCCCGAATTGTAGGCGGCCAGTGCCAGTGACCAGCTTCCGTAGATGTTGTGCAGGTCGGTGAGGTGTTCGCAGGCCGCGATGGTCGATTTGTAGGGATCGAAACGGTCGTCAACATAAGTGCTCACCTTCAGCCCGTAAACCTTCCCGGTACCATACATGAATTGCCATAAGCCCTTTGCACCGGCAGGGGAATTGGCCACCGGGTTGAGCGCCGACTCGATTACAGCCAGGTACTTCAGTTCAAGTGGCATGTTGAATTTGTCAAGTTGCTCTTCAAACAGGGGAAAATAGATCTGTGTAAGACCGAGGATGCGGGCGGTGAGTTTGCGTTTTCTGACGCCATAGAGATCGATGAAATTTTTCACCTCCCCGTTGTAGACAAATTCGAAGGGCGACTGGTCATTCATCCGTGCGATCCGCTCGCGGTAAACAGAATCGGGGAAGGAGGGAATATCATTGTCTGAAAAGGTGCTCCAGTTCTGATACTGGTTGGCATTCGGGAAGTGAGTTTCTTCAAAAATCCTCAGGTTGGCAAGGCTGTCGAGCATGACCACGACCTGGTCATCTTCGATAAAATGCCTGTTTTTGATTATTGTATCGGGACGGAGTGATTCTTGCGCCGGGAGGCAGAATGGGAACATCAACAGGAAAAGAAGTGCAAATTGGATTTTTTTTAAAAGCATGAAGTTAACTTTTTAATCGATAATGGTTTAAAGAATAACTGCAAAAATAGCGTTTTATTTTAGAAATTTTCCACATGGATGGTGACTTCGGTGTGGTCAAACGCTTTTTTAAGGTCCTCTTCAATCTGATCGCAAATCTTATGGGCCTCCCTGACGGTCTTATCGGGGTCAAGGTTCAGGTGAAAATCGATGTACCTGTAGTTCCCTGCTTTTCGCGTGCGCAGGTCATGAAAACTCATTTCCCCGGTACAATGGCGACCGATGATGGTTGTGATCAGGGTCACATCTGCAGCCGGCAAAGCAAGATCAAGAAGCGGCGCATAGGCCTTTAAAAACAAACTATAAGATTCCTTTAAAATAAGTAATGCCACAAAAATGGCAATGATCGGATCGAACAGGTGCATGCCGCTGATCCACATCAGCAGCAACCCGGTTGCCACGCCAAAGGAGGTGTAGACATCGGTTTTAAGATGAAGCGCATCCGCTTCGAGTGCAACGGAATCCGTTTCCCTGGCCACTTGATACAACCTTCGGGAAATAAATATGTTCACGATGGCCGAAACAACCATTACAGCAAAACCGTAACCGATGTGTTCAACCTTTGGAGGTACGACGATTTTTTTGACAGCCTCATATATGATCCAGAAAGCTGCTACAAAAATCAGCAGGGCCTCAATCACTCCCGAGATGTTTTCATATTTTCCATGCCCGTATGGGTGACGCTCATCAGCGGGGGTATCGGAAATACGGACGGAAAAAAATGCCACGATCGATGCCAGCAGGTCCATGAATGAATGAATGGCTTCGGAGAGGATGCTCACGGAGCCGGAAAACATCCCGACGATCACCTTCAGGATGATCAGGATGCTGTTTGACAGGATTGACAAGCGGGCGACACGGACTTTTTTGTTCATCCAGTTTAAATTTCAGCAAATTTAAGGATTTTGAAAGAACGGTAAAAGTGCTATATTTGTCAATCAATTATTATGCAATGAGACAGACTTACACTCTCCTGATTCTGGCTTTCCTGATGGGCGCAACTGCCATGGCCCAGGATAAGTCACCGGATACCCTCCCGGTCCTTCAGCACGAAATGTCGCCGGCTGAGTTGTTGCACAAAAGCGAAATAGGCAGGAATTTTGTTGAAACAGGTCCGCCCGTTGCCCCTGTTCGCAATGTAGCCGAATTTGAACGGATGCAGGGCGCCCTGGTGCGCTACCCGTTTGGCATCCCGGTATCCCTGATCAAGGAGATGGCAACCAATGTCACCGTGACCACCATCGTGGCAACCATTGCCCAGGAAAACACCGTGATCAGCCAGTACCTTGCCAATGGCGTGGACACCAGCCATTGCAATTTCCTGATTGCCCCGACAGACAGTTACTGGACCAGGGATTATGGCCCGTGGTTCGAGTCGGACAGCGCCAGCCAGATCGGAATCGTTGACTTTCCCTACAACCGCCCTCGACCCAATGATGATGAAATCCCTAAAAAGGTGGCGGAGATGCTGGGAATCCCATGGTTTGGAATGAACGTTATTTCAACCGGCGGCAATTACATGACCGATGGATTCGGCATCTCTGCCTCTACCGACCTGGTATGGGTCGAAAACCCGACCCAGACATCTGCACAGATTGCCCAGAAAATGACCAATTACCTTGGTATTGCTAATTACCAGGTCGTTCCGGATCCGAATATTTCAACCTCCATCGATCACATCGACTGCTGGGGCAAATTTCTTGCACCCGATAAAATATTGATCAGGAAGGTCGATGCCACAAATTCCTCCTATACCGCACTGGAGTCGGCAGCAACCTACTGGGCATCGCAAACCTGCTCCTATGGTTATCCCTATAAAGTATACAGGGTGAATACCCCCCAGGACCAACCCTATTCCAACTCGGTGATCCTCAACAACAAGGTCCTTGTGCCATTTATGGGCTCAGCCTGGGACGACAGCGCCAAAGCTGTTTATGAAACCGCCATGCCGGGATACCAGGTAATTGGTTTTATCGGTCTCACCTCCGCCCCATGGATTTCAACCGATGCACTGCACTGCCGGGTGATGGGCATTGCCGACATTGGCCTGCTGCACATCAAACACATTCCAATCTCGGGCAACCAGCCTTGTGAGCAGGATTACATGGTTGATGCCGATATCATTGCCAGCAGTCACCAGCCGGTGGTGAATGACTCGGTAATGGTCCATTACCAGGTGAACGGGGGATCGTATCACCTGGCACCGATGTTAATCACATCAGCCAACCATTACAGGGGCTTTATTCCCAGGCAGCCTGCCGGAAGCGTGATAAAATATTATCTTTCCGCTGCCGACCAGTCGGGTCGCCACGCTACCGCCCCTTTCATCGGTGCTGCCGACCCGTTTACCTTCCATACGGTTTATACCAATCTGACCCCCGTCCGCGACACCCTCTGGTTTATCACCTTTCAGGATGCAATCTATGGAAAAATTACCCAGCTCCATAATTATACGCAGGGAGTGATTACATTGAATGAGGTTCAACCGAACGGGATTTTCCTGCCATGGTATGTCGATTCCATTTCAGTGGCGGCAATGCCCCACCTTGTCAACCCCGGCGACAGCGTTGCTGTTCGTGTTAGAATATATATTTTATTAAATGCGAATCCGGCCATCCTTTATGCGACAGAC
This sequence comes from uncultured Bacteroidales bacterium, assembly GCA_903828645.1. Lineage (GTDB taxonomy): Bacteria > Bacteroidota > Bacteroidia > Bacteroidales > FEN-979 > CAIVAT01. The sequence continues at coordinate 38,147 of CAIKNA010000286.1, read as the reverse complement.
AGCATGAGGGTGACAACTTCTGCCGGCAATTTCCACGTGATCATTATGATCAACAGGGACCTGTTGACTTCCGTTTCAGAATCCGTAACTCCGGTGGATGTCGGAACCAGCTACCCCAACCCATTCAGCGATGTTACATCCATACCTTTGGAAATAAGGCAACGAGGCCCGGTTACACTCGAAATCCTGGATATCAGGGGAACCAGGGTGAAGACATTGGCTTCAAAGATATTCGAACCGGGATCCACCACCTTGCAATGGGATGGAACCGACAGTCGTGGAAAAAAACTTCCGGGAGGAATTTACCTCTGCAGGGTCACCAGCAGCAACAACACAAAAACCATGAGGATGGTCCTGATCCGGTAGTTAGTGTAAATCAATCAATTAAACAAATAAATCAATAATTATGGCTGATGTAACTCTTTTGGCCCCTAAGATATTCAAATGGGAAGGTGGGTTTGTAAATGATCCCACAGATCGTGGCGGCGCCACAAACATGGGTGTCACGCTGGCAACCTGGCGACAGGTCGGTTATGACAAGGACGGCGACAACGACATTGATGCCGACGACATGCGTTTGCTCACCAGGGATGATGCTACCATTGTCCTTAAAAAATTTTATTGGGACCGCTGGAAAGCCGACCTGATCGAGAATCAGTCGGTAGCAGAGATCCTCGTGGACTGGGTATGGGGCTCGGGAAAATGGGGAGTTAAGATACCCCAGCAGTTGCTCAATGTCGGGGATGACGGTAATGTCGGACCACTGACCATTGATGCATTAAATGCAGCGGATCAACAGGAATTTCACGCAAAGGTGGTAGAAGCCAGAATAAAATTCCTGGATGATTTGATCCAGAACGATCCCACCCAGGAAAGATTCCGGAAGGGATGGATGAACAGGCTGATGGATTTTCAGTTCGTTGCTTAGGAAAATCACTTGTTTTCCGCCCGCATCTGCGGGAAGAAGAGCACATCCTGGATGGATGGCGAATTGGTCATGATCATCGTCAAACGGTCGATCCCGATGCCCAGCCCTGCGGTGGGAGGCATGCCGAATTCAAGGGCCCGGAGGAAATCCTCATCGAGTACCATCGACTCGTCATCACCTCGTTTGCCCAGCTCCAGCTGCGATTCAAACCGTTCGCGCTGGTCGATGGGATCGTTTAATTCGGAAAAGGAGTTGCAGAGCTCCTTCCCGTTGCAGATCGCTTCAAAACGCTCTACCAGTCCCGCTTTACTGCGGTGTTTCTTGGCCAGCGGCGACATCTCGACAGGATAATCGGTGATGAAAGTAGGCTGGATAAGGAAGGGTTCGCATTTCTCGCCAAAGATCTGGTCGATGATCTTTCCCTTGGCCATGGTGCGGTCGATGGGAACCTCGAGTTCTTTGGCGATGGTGCCGAGCTCTTCCTCTGATTTTCCGTCAATGTTGATGCCGGTGAAATGCTCGATGGCTTCGAACATTGTAAACCGTTTCCATGGCCGTTTGAAATCGACCATGTTTTCACCTACCCTGACCCGGGTGGTTCCGTGCAGATCCATGGCGATCTTCTCTACCATCTCCTCCACAAGGTCCATCATCCATTCATAATCCTTGTAGGCCACGTAAAGCTCCATCTGGGTGAATTCGGGATTGTGAAAACGATCCATCCCTTCGTTGCGGAAATCCTTCGAAAATTCGTACACCCCGTCATACCCGCCAACAATGAGACGCTTCAGGTACAACTCGTTCGCGATCCTGAGATACAGGGTCATATCGAGGCTGTTGTGAAAGGTTTTGAAGGGCCGGGCGGCAGCGCCGCCGTAAAGCGGTTGCAAAACCGGTGTCTCCACCTCCAGGTACGACCTGGTGTTCAGGTAGTTCCGCATGGAGTTCAGGAGGGTGTTGCGCTTTACGAACACGTCGCGGACTTCCGGGTTCACAATCATGTCGACATAACGCTGGCGGTATCGCTGCTCGGGATCCGTGTAGGCATCGAAAACTTCATCCTCCTTCTCCTTCACGATGGGAAGAGGGCGGAGGGATTTGCTCAGCAGTTTCAGGGATTGGACATGGATGGTGATTTCGCCCATCTGGGTGACGAAAACAAAACCGGTGATCCCGACGATGTCGCCTATGTCGAGGAGCTTTTTAAATACCGTATTGTAAAGTGTTTTATCCTCCCCGGGGCATATGTCGTCGCGTTTCATGTACAGCTGGATGCGGCCGCTTTCGTCCTGGAGTTCAACAAAAGATGCAGCGCCCATGATGCGCCTGCTCATAATGCGCCCGGCGATGCTTGCCTGCTGGTAAAGGGTATTGTCGGATGGAAAGTATCTCTTTATATCAGCAGCTTTTACGTTGACCTCGAATGTTTCAGGCGGATAGGGGTTGATGCCGAGCCTGATCAGCTCATTCAAAGAATTTCTGCGGATGGTTTCCTGTTCGGTTAATCCTGTTGTCATGTTTCCTTATTTTCGGCAAAGATAAGGATTTAGGCCAAAACATCATGGAGGATGTGATGCGACCGCAATCCCCTGAACTCCGGCAGGTGCAGCTGATAATAGAGCAAGATGGTCTCAAGCAGGGGAGCCCGGCTTTGCACCCCCGCAGATGGTTGGTCGAAAGTTGTGAGCAGGTTGTGAAAAAGAAGGCTGTTTTCAGGGTCCAGGTAATGAGGATGGTTTGGAACCGATGGCTGGAATAGTCCTTCCCGAAGGTTGAAGACTGGAAATGCCGGAGAGTGGTTGTTGTGCGGGAAGATGCCCAGGTATTCCATCAGGTGCAATGCAAACCTTATATGGAAAAAGGAAACGCTCTCCGCTGTTTCATCCAGTTCAATGCAGGTTTGCCAGAGAAAGACGAAGAGGTCGGCGTTGGCCTCTTCTTCACGAATGGATTTGAATGCCAGTTCGTTGATGAAAAGTGCGACAGAGCTTTTCCGGATATCAAACGGAATGGTTTTAAACGGTTGGGCAAGGTGGACCTCTCTGACCGATTGCAGCGACTGTTTCTCCTTGTGATACACCACCAGGTCAAGCAGCGTCATTGACTGGAACAGTCCTGGTTTTATTTTTGATCTGGCATTCCGGATCCCTTTGATGAGGTATGACTGGATGCCGAAAAGTTCGGTGTAAATTTTAACAATGATACTTGTTTCCGAGTATTTTATGGAATGAAAAACGATGCCCCTGGTTGAATGAAGCATCAATTGATGATGAGGATTTTGGTGACGACCCTGTTTGAACCGGTATCGTCGGCCGCAAAAACAAGGTAAACACCGCTGCGGGCCTTTTTCCCATCGAAATTTTTCCCATCCCATACAACCTGTCCGCCATTGACTCCGGTCTGGCCTACCGATCCGTTCGGAGTTTCACCTGCCGGTGTGCCCACGCTGCCTGCCTGGCCTGCAAACACCAGGGTGCCGTTGATGTCTGTAATTCTCACCTGTGCGTTGGCGACAAGTCCTTTAACGGCGATATAGCCCTCGTAATCTTCCCTCACCGGGTTAGGGAAGGCATATACGTTCCCGTTGCTCATTTCTGGCTGAGTGGCTGAACCCCTGAATGAGATGACCCCGTTATCGGTCCCAAAAAAAACGTTCCCATCGCTGTTCTGGGCAATGCAGGTTATCCTGTCCGACAGCAATGGACTGTTTTCCGATGTGAAGTGAAGCATTTCCTTCGTGCCGTCAGGGGAAAAGAGGTATACCCCGCCCCGGTCGGTTCCGATCCATTTCTGGTTGGCTCCATCCACCATGATTGCAGTGACCGTTTCATTTTCAAGAAGGTACTGAACATGTGTTCCCTGTGTAACCAGGATCTGCTGAGCATCGAAATTCTGTCCGGTAAAAATATTCTCCGGTGAATAAAAAACCCCGACTCCCTTTTCGGTTCCTACCCAAATCTCCCCGTTTTTATCTTCGGCCATGGTTAAAACCGTCGTTCCGGGAATGTTACCGTTGCCGGGCGTTGAATTCAGCAGGATGGAATGATCATCGGCGATGTTCCCGGGGGTATGGTTATCGGTAAACACCAGGATCGAATTTGCATTCATGTTCCCGTACCGCATCTGGATCCACTTCTGGCCGTTTTTGTCGACAAGGATCTGCCCCAGGTCGTTCTCGTTTGCGATGGGTATGTTAAAGCCGGTCCAACTATCCCCCTTCTTCATCGAAAGACAGTTGTTGTTGTGCGAGTTGACCACCCATAAGTTGCCTTCGGCATCGAAGGTGGCACCTCCAATGCGGATATCGGATGTGTCGGAACCCGTATAATTGCGGAGGGTGCTGTTGCCGTAAGTAAAACGCCTGATGGCAGAATCATTGGATATTTCAAGTAACCCCTGGCCGTAACTTCCGGCAAAAACATGTTTGTTGTTTTTGGGATCAATGGCGACGGTGACAATGTCGTGCATCGTACTCATCAGCGGGTTGTTGTACGCTTCAAGGTTTTTCCAGTCGGTATTGTTGAAATGGTAAACCTGGGGCCTGATGTAAATGGGAATGTAGGAACCGTCGTGTCCCCCAGGTGCAATGTAGAGGTCATTCCCGCTGCAGGTCATGCTGAAGGCCAGTGCAGTTGACGGGCCGCTGAGTTTTACATGGTTGATATTCTGATTGGAGGGGTTGAAACTTGTCAATCCCACATAGGTATCGCCCACCCACATCAGCCCGTCGTTGTCGGCAATGGCGACCTGGGGGTAATCGGCGCCGTAAACATTTGTAAAGAGTTCAAGATTGGTTCCGTACGCTTTGACATAATTGTTGTAGGTCACAACCAGGTATTTGTCTGTTGAGGCGATGTGCATCACGGGGTAAAATGGCGCTTGCTGCCAGGAGGTCCAGGAGCCATTATTGTAAGCGTAGATTGTATCTGAAATTCCTTCAGCGGCAGCTTTTTTGTTGGTGAAAACCATCCCGGCAAAAGCAGCAATGGTATTGTAACCAGCAGTAGAGTCTATCTTCGGATCTTTGTGCCATGAAGAGAAATTAGAGAGGTTTGGATCACTTGCCCGGGCCTTGTAAATTCCTTTCTCCGTGGCGGCAAACAAGGTGTCGTTCTGATTCCTGGTAAGGGCCTTCACATTTACCTGGCTTCCGTCCTTGCCGATATAGTATGTGTCGCGGATTTCTTCCTTGTCGATGTCAAGCACGACAATGCCAAACCCGCATGACAGATATGCGTCTTTCCCGATAAAATAGATGTCGTTGATCGTTTTATTTCCAAGGATGGCTTTGCGCTTGATGTCGGAAATGTTGATGATGACATTGTTTTTGATCAGGTCGATGTTCGCATTGCTGTATGCGATCACCAGGGTCTTGTATGCAGGGTTGTAGTTGATGCTGCTGATCCCGATGTCGGACAATCCCGTGATTTTCGTGATCCGCACGACGCTGTTATTTTCTTTGTCAAAATAAAAAACAGCATATGGAGTGGAGGCATAAATCAGGGTTCCTGCGTCGGTGACGGAATTCACCAGGGTGTAAGGAAGCTCATCGCTCCATTGCCCAACGGGTACCTGTTGCGCAAAAACCTGTGCAAGACCTGAAAAAAGAAGAAATAACAGGAAAAAAGTACGAAAAGGTTTCATAACGGCCGGTTTTCAGAAATGAACAATGGGAACTCTCAATGTAACTGCTTTTTTTAGAAATTATTGTGGAAAACCGGAGGGTTTTTCACACGATCATTCCTGCAGCAACGGTTTCATTGGTTGTTTCATCGATGAGGATCAGGCTTCCTGTGATGCGGTTGGTTGTGTATGGATCATAGAAAAGCGGCCTGGTGGTGCGCAGCCTGATGAGGGCTATGTCGTTCATTTTGATGGTCTTGTTTTCTGCAACCTTTTCCAATGTGCTGATATTCAATACATATTCTACAGACTGGATGATGCACCGCACATCCCTGGTAGTATGTTTGAGGGCGTATTTTCCATTGATCTGCATGGGCTTCTGGTTCATCCAGCAAATCATGGTTGTGATTTCGCAACTTTCACGGGGAGCCAGCCCGATGCCTGCGATCATATCCCCCCGGCTCAGATCGATGTCATCCTTCAGGGTCAGAGTCACCGACATCGGAGGATGGGCTTCAGTAAGCGGTCCCGAAAGGGTATCGACCGAAGTAATTTCAGATTCGATGCCGGAAGGGAAGACCACAACTTTGTCGCCGGGGTGAAAAAAGCCCCCTGCCACCCTTCCTGCATAACCACGGTAGTCGTGGAATTCATCCGATTCGGGCCGGATGACATATTGTACAGGGAACCGCTGGTTCACCAGGTCGTGGTCCTGGCTGATGGGAATGGTTTCAAGATGGTATAAAAGGGTTCCTCCGGAATACCAGGGCATGTTTTCCGAAGGTTTAACAACATTGTCGCCTTTCAGGGCACTGATCGGAATGAACCGCATGTCATTCCCGGGAAACACCTTACTTGCAAATGACTGGAAATCATTCTTTATGGCACAGTAAATTTCCTCCCGGTAATCCATCAGGTCCATTTTATTGATGCAAACGATGATGTGCGGAATTCCAAGCAGGGCGGCGATGTAAGTGTGGCGATGGGTTTGTTCGATCACGCCGTTCCGCGCATCGATCAGCACAATGGCGGCATTGGCCGTGGAGGCGCCGGTAACCATGTTGCGGGTATATTGAATGTGCCCGGGGGTATCGGCAATGATAAATTTACGATGCGGGGTGGCAAAATAGCGATACGCCACATCGATGGTGATGCCCTGTTCTCTTTCGGCACGCAATCCATCTGTGAAAAGGGCGAGGTTGAGATGTTCGCTGCCTTTTTGAACGCTGGCCCTTTTTACGGCGTCAAGCTGGTCCTCGAAAATTGATTTGCTGTCGTACAACAAACGTCCGATCAGGGTGCTTTTTCCATCATCAACACTTCCGGCGGTGGTAAACCGCAGCAGTTCCATGTCAAGATAGGCTTTAGAAGAAAATGTCCGTTCCATTAAAAATATCCCTCTTTTTTTCGGTCTTCCATTGCCGCTTCCGACCGTTTATCGTCATACCGTCCGCCCCGCTCGGTAACACGCGTGGCAGCAATTTCCTGAATAATATCTTCAACAGTATCAGCGGTCGACAGGGTGAGTCCGGTGCAGGAGATGTCGCCTACCGTTCGGCAGCGCACACTCCTGTATTCAACCTTCTCCGATGATTTCATCTCCATGAACGGGGCCGCCGCCAGCCATACGCCATCGCGGTAAAACACATCCCGTTCGTGGGTGAAATAGAGGCTCGGAAGGTCTATGTTCTCTGCCAGGATGTATTGCCATACATCCATTTCCGTCCAGTTGCTGATGGGGAAGACCCTGAAATGTTCCCCCATCCGTTTTTTTCCGTTGAACATATACCAGAGTTCAGGCCGCTGGTTTTTGGGATCCCACTGCCCGAATTCATCACGGTGAGAAAAAAAACGTTCCTTGGCACGAGCCTTCTCTTCATCACGACGGCCGCCACCGATAGCGGCGTCGAATTTGTTGGCCTCGATCGCATCAAGCAAAGTGACCGTTTGCAAAACATTCCGGCTGGCATTGATCCCTTTTTCCTCCACAGCCCTGCCCTTGTCGATAGACTCCTGCACAGAACCCACCAGCAGCCGCGCATCCACCGAACGGGCCATGCGGTCCCTGAATTCAATGGTTTCGCTGAAATTGTGCCCGGTATCGATGTGCAGCAAAGGAAATGGTATCTTGGCAGGATAAAAGGCCTTGCGTGAAAGGTGAACAAGAACGATGGAGTCCTTTCCCCCCGAAAAGAGCAATACCGGGCGCTCGAATTGCGCGGCCACCTCTCTCAATACATAAATAGCTTCAGACTCCAGTTCTTTCAGGTGAGTCAAATGATAATTGCCCATCGCACTTTTACCTCCTAAGATTTACCAAATACACGCTGAAGAAAGGACTTGTTTTTGTTGGATGCTTCCTTGTCATCTGAGTAATATCCGTAACCGTAACCATATCCGTATCCCGAACCGTACCCGTATCCATGCCCGTATCCGTATCCGTACCCGTATCCATATCCATAGGAACTCCGGTTAAGTTTAACGTCATTGATCAAAATGGCCAGGTTTGAAATTTTCCGCTGCGCCATGTCATGGATGATCGATCCGAATATTTTCTTATGGGTGTATCCCTGGCGCACAAGGAACAGGTTGGCATCGGCATATTTCATCAGAAGAAATGCATCGGTGACCAGTCCCACAGGCGGGGTATCTATAATGATGTAATCGTATATTTCCTTCAGGCGCGTGAACATCTCCGCACATTTCGCCGATGCAATCATCTCGGCCGGGTTAGGCGGGACCGGTCCCGACATGATGATGTCGAGGTTGTCGATGGTTGAAAATTGGATAATCTCCTCCAGTTTGCTTTTCCCGATCATATAAGAACTGATACCCGCCGTGTTCGTCAGGCCGAAGTCCTCGAAAATCTTCGGCTTCCGCAAGTCAAATCCGATCAGGAGCGTCTTTTTGCCATACATGGCGAAAATTAGGGCCAGGTTGATGGAAACATAGGTTTTCCCTGCGCTGACCATGTCGGCTGTAATGAGAATCGTTTGTTTCTCCTTGCCCTGGAGCAGGTAGTTGAGATTGGTCCGGACAGACCTGAACGATTCGGCAATGGACGATTTCGGCGAGTCAAGCACAACGACCGTACTGGGTTTGTCACTGTGAATGACATGGCCGACGATCGGCAGTTTGGTTAGTTTTTCAACATCTTCCCGCTCCATGATCTTGTCATTGAAATAGTCTTTGCCAAGAATATAGATGATCGGAACCAGGATTCCAAGGATCAGTGCGATGATGTAATTCAGTGTCTTCTTCGGAAATACCGGTTTCAGCCCGATAGCGGAAGCCTCATCCACAACCTCATTGTCCGAAAGGTTGGCTGCCAGGGAGATCTGGGCCTCCGACCGCTTTTGCAGGAGGTAAGTGTAAATGGCATCCGTTAGTTTGAATTTCCGTTCAATTCCAAACAAAACACGCTGGGTTTCGGGAAGGTTGCTGATACGCGCGTTGATCACCGAAACCCGGTCGTTAACCTCCTTCAGGGCGATGTCGTTGGAATTGATGGCGCTTTTTACATTTTCGTACAGGGCGTTTTTGGTCGTGGCAATCTGCAGATCAATTGCCATGAGGCTGGGGTTTTTTGATTTGGAAAACTGTGACGATTCTGTACGTTTCATATACAGGTTGGTCAGTTGCATGGTAAGGTCATTCAACACCGTGTTTTCAATTCCCATGGAAGCCGGAACAATGAGTTCATCGAATTTCTGGTTCTTTTCGATGTATTCCTTCATGTTCTGAAGATACTTCGACTTGACCATCAGGATTGCTTTTTCATCCTGCAACTGCATCATTTTTTCAAAAACCTGCTTGGCCTCGTCATTCAGGTTCATGATCTCCTTGTTGGTCCGGAAAAGCATCAGCGCTTTTTCAGAAGCATTGAGGGAATCGGAAATTCCCCGTAACTCATTGTCAATAAAGGATATGGTTCGTGAAGCCACAATGTTTTTCTTTTCCAGCCCCTTGGCCATGTACTCCTTGGTGAGGGTGTTTAAAAACTCGACAAGTTTGTCAACATTGCCCCCTTTCAGCTTGATTTCAACAATGGAAGCCTCCTTATTGATGGGTTCGATGACGAATGATTTGAATTCTGTGACCAGCGCGTCGTAATTCTTGAAAATGAACGAAAATGATTTTTTCAAATCCTGCTGTTCATCAAATTTATCGGTCAGCACCACCCGGAATTTAAAATGCTTCGTCCGGATCTCCTGTCCGAATGAATAGATCTGATCAACAGCGATGTTTTCCTTTCGCTCCCCAACCATTTTCCGGGTTGAGAAGTTGAAAAATTTGATGGCTTCATCGTTTGTTTCCAGCCTGAACTTGTCTTTCGAAACGAATTTGAGGTTGAAGAACATGTTGACGGGTTGCGGGAATGAAGTGTCCATGACCACCCTGAACGGGCTGTCAAGGTATAACTCCTTGGTAACAAAATGATCCTCGGTAAAATAGGAGACTTCAAAACCTATTTTGGTTACCGTACGGTAGGTCAGGGTATAGGATGATAAAATGCCGATTTCATTCTGCAGGTTCTGCATGTTGTTGAGCAGACCCATTCCCAGCATGTCCTGGGGATTTATTTTGCTTTCCGACTTGTCTTTCACAAGCACGGTCGTGGTCACCTCGAATACCTCCTTGGTGTATTTGTTGAAAATAAAGGCAATGATGAGGGCAATGAAGATGGTGAGGGCAAAGAAATACCAGAAACGGTAAAATTTAAACAGAATAATCTTGTAATCAACAGGTTGTTGCTGTTGGTGCTGCTGACTAAGATTCTGGATATGATCGTTCACGGTAAAATTAGTATGTTTTAATGTAATTGATCAGCAGCAGGGTAGTTGAAACTGCACCAAGCACGATGGCCCATGGGAAAGCCGAACCCAGCCCCCAGCGTTTGTAACCCAGCGGGGAAACATAAACGATGTCGTTTGGCTGCAAATAATAATAAGGTGAACTGAGAATGTTTTCACTGGTCAGATCGAGGTAATGCACCTGCGAGCCGCCTTTAATCTGCCTGATGATGGCCACCCTTGTGCGGTTGGCAAACTCCGTCATGTCGCCTGCCATGGAAAGCGCTTCGAAAATGTTAATGTCGTCCTTGTAAATGGTAAATTGCCCGGGGCGCATCATTTCACCCAGCATGGTTATCTTGAAGTTGACCGTCTTGACAACAACTGTGGTCTCCTTCAGGTACTCGCCGATCATCTCCTGCAAAACGGTTCTTACCTGGAAAATTGTCAAACCCTTGACAAGCACTTTCCCCACGATCGGAAAATCGATGTAGCCTTCCTCGTTTACATCGTAACTGTTCAGGTAAATCGAAGCATCGTTGGCAAAATCGTTGAATGAGCTCGATCCCGACTGTTTGTTGAAAAACAGGTAGGCCTTCTCGTCGAGTGCGTATACACGCACATACAGGTTGTCTTTGGGTTGTATCTTATAATCGGCGTCGCGCTTGCTTACATGAATAGCGGAAGTGGTATCTTTTGCCTGTTGTTTCTGCAGGTATTTGATCTTTTTCTGGGGCACGCATGACGAGATCAAAACAGCAAATAACAGGCAGACCAATGCGGGTTTTACGACCAGCGTAAGGAGTTTTTTCATATAAGCCCGGAGTTGAAAAGGCAAAAATACATATTTTTCAAACAACTTCTCCCAGCAACGTCGCAGAAGTTGCACCGGTGATTTTTACCATAACGTATTCCCCCGGCCCTGATTGAGTTTTTGTGAAAACAGCGACTTTGTTTTGTGAATTCCTTCCAAAATACTGATTTTCTGATCTTTTGGACTTTCCTTCGACCAGGATTTCGAATGTTTTTCCCACCTCTTTCTGGTTGCTGGCCAGCGAAAGTTGCTGCTGAAGGTCAATGATCTCCCTCAACCGGCGATCTTTGATCTCCTCCGGAATGTTGTCGGTCAGGGTATCGGCAGCCAGGGTTTGCGGACGTTCAGAATATTTGAACATGAAGGCGGCATCATACCCGACCTGGTTCATCAGCGAAAGCGTATCCAGGTGGTCCTCCTCGGTTTCATCGCAAAACCCGGCGATAATGTCGGTCGATACGGAGCATCCGGGAATGATTTTCCGGATGGTCTCGATGCGCTCCTGGTAATCCTCCCGGGTATATTTGCGGTTCATCAGGCCGAGCATATGGTTGCTTCCCGATTGAACAGGCAGGTGAATGGCCTTGCACAAATTATGGCTGGCTGCAATGGTCCGCAGCAAATCATCGGAAATATCCTTGGGATGCGAGGTCGCAAAGCGGATGCGCATCAGTGGGTTGACCCCTGCAACCTGTCCGAGCAGGTCGGCAAAAGTGATGATGCGATCGCCTGTTTTCCATGAATAGGAGTTGACATTTTGCCCGAGCAGGGTCACCTCGCGGTATCCTTTTTCAAACAGGTCGCGGGTTTCACGCACAATGGATGCTGCGTCGCGGCTGCGCTCGCGGCCACGGGTCGAAGGGACAACGCAATAGGAACAATAGTTTTCGCAGCCGCGCATGATGGAGATGAAGGCGGAAACACCATTTGAATCAAGTCTTACCGGGGTGATGTCTGCGTAAGTTTCATCAACGGAGAGGATGGTGTCGATCGCCCGCCGGCCGGTGCCAACCTGTTCAAGAAGCTGCGGAAGATGCCTGTAGGAATCGGGACCTGCGACCAGGTCAAGGAGCTGTTCCTCTTCCATCAGGGCTGTTTTGGTGCGGTCGGCCATGCATCCCAGCAATCCGATCAGCAATCCGGGGTTTCTTTTACGCAACGATTTAAAATAATGAAGCCTTTTTCTGACCCTCTCCTCCGCATTTTCGCGGATGGAACAGGTGTTGACCAGGATGATTCCTGCCGACAGTACATCTTCGGTGTATGTGTAGCCGTTTTCCTTTAAAATCGATGCAACAATCTCACTGTCAGAAAAATTCATCTGGCAGCCATAGGTCTCTATATATATGTTTTTACTATTCTCCACGGGGGTGTTTTGCCTTCTGGTCTGGTGACCGTTTAACCATAAAATGAAGTGCAAAGGTAAGGATTAAGTTAATTGTCTTACTTTTGCAACGGATTTTGAGCACCAAACAAGGTATCCGAATGACAAAGAACTTAGTGATTGTTGAGTCTCCGGCCAAGGCCAAAACCATTGGCGGGTTTCTGGGGAAGGATTTTACAGTAAAGTCGTGCATGGGGCATGTGGTCGATCTTTCGAAAAAAGACCTGGGCGTTGATATTGAAAACGGATTTATTCCCAAATATATCATCTCCCCCGAGAAAAAAAAGCTGGTTGCCGAACTTGCCAAACTTGCCAGGGATTCGGAATGGGTCTGGCTGGCGTCTGACGAGGACCGCGAAGGGGAGGCCATCTCCTGGCACCTGATCCAGGCCCTCGGGCTTGACGAAGGCAAGACCAAACGCATTGCTTTCCATGAAATAACAAAAACTGCCATACAGGAGGCCATCGAGCATCCGCGGAGCATTGACAAGAACCTGGTCGACGCACAGCAGGCTCGCCGGGTGCTCGACCGGCTCGTCGGTTTTGAATTGTCCCCGCTGCTCTGGAAAAAGATCAAGCCCTCCCTTTCTGCAGGCCGGGTTCAGTCAGTTGCCGTGCGCCTGATCGTGGAACGGGAAGAAGAGATTAAAAACTTCGTGAGTACCTCCGCTTTTCGCATCGTCGGTGAGTTCCTCCTGAAGCATGGGAATAAAGTCAGTGTCGTCAGGGCTGAACTGAACAAGCGTTTTGTGAAAAAAGAAGACGCGGTGGCTTTTTTGCAGAAATGCATCGATGCACAATATACCATCGAAGATGTCGATACCAAACCTTCGAAAAAATCACCCGCACCGCCCTTTACCACCTCCACCCTGCAGCAGGAGGCCTCCCGCAAACTTGGTTTCTCTGTTGCCAACACCATGAGGGTGGCCCAGGAACTTTATGAATCGGGGCTGATCACATACATGCGTACCGACTCGGTGAACCTTTCCGATATGGCCCTGGCCATGTCGCGTACCGAAATTACCGCCTCCTTCGGGCCTGAATATGTTAAAACACGCAAATTCGCCACAAAAAGCAAAGGCGCGCAGGAGGCCCATGAAGCCATCCGTCCGACTTATATGGCCAACAAAACCACCGAGGGGGACAAGTCGCACAAACGGTTGTACGAACTGATCTGGAAACGGACCATCGCTTCCCAGATGGCAGATGCTGAGCTTGAAAAAACCAACGTCACCATCGGGGTCTCCAAAACAACTGAAAAATTCATCGCCAGGGGGGAGGTGATCAAATTCGATGGTTTTCTGAAAGTTTACATGGAATCGACCGATGATGAGGAACAAACCGGGGAAGAAGGAATGTTGCCACCGATGAATGCCGGTGAAAAACTCGACCTGAATGAGATGACCGCCCAGGAAAAATTCACGCAGCAGCCATTCCGGTATACGGAGGCCATGCTGGTAAAAAAACTGGAAGAACTTGGAATTGGCCGCCCCTCCACTTATGCCCCCACCATTTCAACGATACAAAAAAGGGAGTATGTTGTCAAGGAAGACCGCCCCGGAATACAACGCGCCTACACCATCGTCACCCTGAAAAAATCGACCATTTCCGAGGAGGTAAAATCGGAGAATGTCGGGTCTGAAAAGTCAAAACTTTTCCCCACGGATATCGGAACCATTGTGAACAACTTCCTGGTAGAGCATTTTAACAACATCCTCGATTATAATTTCACCGCCAGTGTGGAAGAGGAGTTCGATGAGATCGCAGAGGGCCGGATGGTATGGAACCAGATGATCAGGGAGTTTTATTTCCCGTTTCACAAGCAGATCGAAGGAACCCTTGAAAACACCGGGAAGGTGAGCGGTGAAAAGCTCCTGGGAAAAGACCCTAAAAACGGGGAAAATATATTTGTAAAAATCGGCCGGTACGGACCCATGGTTCAGATGGGAGATGCCGATGCCGAAGCCAAGCCGAAATTTGCCTCGCTTAAAAAGGGCCAGAGCATCGAGACGCTCACGCTGGAAGAGGCGCTTGACCTTTTCAAACTTCCCCGGACGCTGGGAGAATTTGAATCGGCCGAAGTGGTCGTAGCCATCGGCCGTTTCGGACCATACATCCGCCATAATTCACTCTTTTATTCCCTGCCGAAAGATGTCGACCCGCTTACGGTTGAACTTGACCAGGCCGGCGGGATCATCCAGGCCAAAAGACAATCGGACAGTGAAAAAATTCTGCGTGAATTCACCGGTGAGAAACCCCTGATACAGATTCTGAATGGACGTTACGGTGCCTACATAGCCTGCAACAAGGAAAACTATAAAATTCCGAAGGGTAAAGACCCAAAGGCACTCACCCTTGAAGAATGCAGGACCATCATTGCTGAAACACAGCCTTCAAAATCAAAATCAAAGAAAAAAAAGTAATGTCCCATGGATATTTCAGCTTTTTTTGAACCCCTCGACCTGGATGAATTTCCCGGCAGCGGAGAAACGACCGGACAGGTCCGCCTGGGCAACATCATCGCCATCCATACCGCCGAAGATGGTTTGCCTGATTATACAACCTGCAACATCGCCCTCATCGGCGTGACCGACGACCGCAGGGCCGTGGGCAATGAAGGTTGCGGGTTGGCCCCTGACTCAATAAGAAAGTTCCTTTTCCGGCTCAACGTGGGTCCCTATCCCATCAAAATGGCTGATCTCGGAAACATCAAAAATGGATTTTCCGTTTCCGATACCTATTTTGCCTTGAGTTCAGTGGTGGCTGAGCTCATCGAAAACAACGTTTTGCCGGTGATCATCGGGGGCAGCCAGGATCTCACCTTTGCCAATTACCAGGCCTATCAGAGCCTGGGGCAGATCATCAACATCGTGGCGGTCGATCCCATGTTTGATCTTGGAAAATCAGAGGAGGAGATCAACGCGCAATCATACCTGAGCAGCATCATCCTGCATCAGCCCAATTACCTCTTCAATTATGCCAATATCGGTTACCAGACATACTTCATCGACCAGGATGCAGTCGGTTTGATGAAAAACCTCTTCTTTGACACCTATCGCCTGGGCATTGTCAGGGAAACGCTCGAGGATGTGGAACCCATTGTACGCAACGCCGACATGCTTACCTTCGACATCTCCTCGATACGCTATTCCGATGCCCCGGGCAATGCCAATGCAACCCCGAATGGATTTTACGGCGAAGAAGCCTGCCAGATAGTGCGCTATGCAGGTTTAAGCGACAAGCTCACTTCCATCGGATTTTACGAGGTAAATCCAAAGTATGATAAAGCCGGCCAGACCGCCCACCTTGTGGCACAGATGATCTGGTATTTCATCGACGGATACTACAACCGGGCCCATGATTTTCCCTTTAAAAACGAAGAAGATTACCTGAAATACCGGGTCAGCATCAGGGACCATAAGGAAGAGATCGTTTTTTACAAGAGCAAGAAAACCGACCGCTGGTGGATGGAAATCCCACTGCCCGCCGAACAGCGCATCAAATATGAAAGACATTACCTCGTTCCCTGTTCCTACAAGGATTACCAGATTGCCTGCGAAAACGACATCCCCGACAGATGGTGGATGGTATACCAGAAGTTGATGTAAGGGAGGGAATCTTTACAATTTACGATTTACGATTTACGATTTACGATTTACGATTTGGGATTTTAACCCTGTCTCTCCGGGTTAGCTGTCAAAAAGCTCTTCCATCCCGAAAATTTCTTTCCCGTTTCCGGTTTCCCGTTTTGGAAATAGTGGCAGACAGCTGCTGCAAGTCCATCCGTCGCATCCATGGTCTCTGGATTTTCGGTGATCCGCAGGAGGTGCATCAGCATGGCGGCAACCTGCTCTTTGGAGGCAGCTCCTTTCCCGGTGATGGATTGTTTGATTTTGCGCGGGGAATATTCAAAAATGGGAAGCGACCGCGATAGCGCTGCGGCAATGGCCACCCCCTGTGCCCGTCCCAGCTTCAGCATCGACTGGACATTCTTTCCGAAAAAGGGCGCTTCAATGGAAAGTTCATCGGGATGATACTGTTCGATCAAAGAAATCATGCGCTCAAAAATAAATTTAAGCCGCAATGGATGGTCGTCGTATTTGCTTAATTTTAGCACGCCCAAAGCAAGCATGGTCATTTTGTTGCCGGTCACACTGATTACGCCATATCCCATGACGGTGGTTCCCGGATCAATCCCTAGAATAATGCGTTCGGCGGCCATAACAAAGATGAATAACAGGTCAAAAGTACAGAAAATAATGAACCTGCTGATCCAGCTGGCCATATTTCTGGCAACCTGCCTTTTCATCTACCGCCAGGTGTTTCAGAAGGAGAGCCTTTCGATGGTCATGCAGTCGCTAAAGGGGGCTCTGTCTGACCCCGGGTTTAACCCCGGGTTTAAACCCGGGGTTAGTCCCGGGGTTAGTCCCGGGGTTAGTCCCGGGGGTATAGGGGTAGTCATCCTGATGGTCGTCAACTGGAGCCTGGAAGCGGTGAAATGGAAATACCTGATCGGGAAGGTGGAGGAGGTGAGCTTTTTCAAAGCATTCCAGGCAGTACTGACCGGCGTCAGCGTCAGCTCGTTCATCCCGAACCGGGTGGGGGAGTTCTTCGGGAGGGTTTTCATCCTGAAAACCGCAAGCCGCATCGAAGCCATCCTCATCACGGTTGTCGGGAGCATGAGCCAGCTCCTGATCACGGTACTCGCGGGCTCCCTCGGCCTGTTGGTGTTTATTCCCCGCTATTTGCCCGATGACAGGTTCAGCCATGGATATCTCTATGATACCCTGGTCGTGCTCGTGATCATACTGGATTTTTTGCTGGTAACTCTTTTTTTCAAAATCTCTTTCCTGGCGGCTCTGAAGGAACGGATTCTCCGGAAAGGGTTGAAAGGGTTGCGCAGATTTTTCAGGATTTTCGCCTTTTACCACAACCGTGAAATGGCGACGGTTATGTTGTTGAGCCTGTCACGGTATCTTGTTTTCACGACACAGTTTTACCTGCTGCTGGTTCTGTTCGGAATCAGGATCCAATACTTCGACGCTTTGGTACTGATCGCGCTGATCTACCTGATCATGGCGATCATTCCAACCATTGCGCTCACCGAACTGGGCATCCGGGGATCGGTGGCGTTGTATGTTTTCGGGTTCTGGTTTGGCCGGGCACTGCCGATGGCCGGCGACCACAACCTGGGGGTATTGGCCGCATCAACCATTTTATGGGTGATCAACCTGGGAATACCCGCCCTTATCGGGGCTGTATTTGTTTTCAGGCTGAAGTTTTTCAGAAAAATGAACGACTGATGGGATTTCCGGAAACATACAGTTGGATGGTGGTACTGGTGATGACAGCATACGGATTTATGACCTGTGCCTTTACCATCGGTTTGATCCGGATCCTGAAAAAAAAAACGCTTCCGCCTGCGCTTCCCGGTTCATTTGTTTCGGTTATTATTCCTGTCCGCAACGAAGCGTCACACATCACGGGGATACTGGAAGAGATGCTCGCCCAGGATTTTCCGGCCGATTGCATGGAAGTGATCGTGGCTGATGATCACTCTGAAGATGAAACCATGGTGCTGGCCGGTCGTTTTGCCGGCTTTCATACCGGGTTTCGGCTGAGACTTGTTCCATCCCCGCATACCGGCTTAGCCGTGCCCGGGAAAAAAAGAGCGATTGAAAGGGCTGTTTCGGAGGCTAAGGGGGAGATTTTGCTTTTTACAGATGCCGATACCCGTCGCGGGTCAGGCTGGATATCTTCCATGGTTTCTGATTTCACAGCGCACAACATTCAGATGGTGCTTGGCCCGGTTTATTATTGCAAAGAGAAAAACCCCCTTCAAAAAATCCAATCTCTGGAATTCCTCGGACTGATGGGCACCACGGCGGGAAGTGCCGCATTGGACTTGCCGGTGATGTGCAACGGTGCCAACCTGGCATACCGGCGCAGCGCATTTATTCACACCGGCGGATTCAGCGGGAACCTCAGGTACGGTTCGGGAGATGACCAGTTTGTGATGAGTTCGGTGAGGAGCCATTATGGAAAGGGATCTGTGGTGTTTAATCCCGATCCTCTGGCAGCGGTCGCGACCGAGCCTGAGGCAACCCTCGGAGGATTCTTCAATCAACGGTTGAGATGGGTTTCAAAAAGCCGTGGTTACCGCGACCCGGTAGTGATCATGGTCGGGATTACAGTTTATTTAACCCATCTTTTACTGCTCGCCGGAATGTTGCTGGGATTTTTCTACCCCGCATTGCTTTTGACGGCCATGATGTTTTGGCTGGTGAAAATCCTGCTGGAATACCCGGTTGTGCGGATCATGATGCGGTTTTTCCGGAAGGAGAAACTGACGGGGTATTATTTTATCGCCCAGGTTTTTCAGTTGGTCTATGTGCCACTTGCCGGTTTGCTGGGACTCTTTGTTCCATACCGGTGGAAGGGAAGAAGGGGATGAAGGGTGGATTATTGCGCTCCGAGCATGATTTCAGCTGCGGCAAGATCATAGGGATGGGTGATTTTAAAATTCACCGGGTCGCCGTCGATCAGGTGGATGGTCTCTCCAAAATGCTCTGCCACGGTGGCATCATCGGTAAACTCTTCCCTGAATTCCTGTTCGTAGGCCTTTTTGATGGTGGCCGCCCGGAACACCTGGGGGGTCTGGACGATCCTGAGGGACGCACGTAGCACCGGGCGACTATCCCCACGCTTAAGCGTGGGGATACGTGACACCACCCTCACCGACTCGGTGAAAGGGATCACCGGGATGCAGTTTCCCAGCTGGGAGGCTGTTAAAAACGCCATCCTGATCAGCGATTCTGAAACCAGGGGTCTTGCCCCGTCATGAATGGCAACCAGCCCGTCGTTATCGATCACGGCAAGTGCATGCTGAACCGAATGGAAACGGGTTTCTCCGCCATCCACGATCTGATGCGGCAGGAGGAAACCATGATCTTTGCAAAGTTTTTGCCAGAAACCGCATTGCCCCGCAGGCAATGCCAGGATGATCGAAATACCGGGGGATGCATTGTAAAACGCTTCAATGCTGTATATCAGCATCGGTTTTCCATGAAGAAGCAGGAATTGTTTAGGAATTTCCGCATTCATGCGTGATCCGGCACCGCCTGCCACAATGATCGCAGATTTTTTCAAAAGCAAACAGGATCTAGTAAATTTACCATCTTCCCATTTCAATTTTGATCAAAGGATCAGCATCGGGTTGCCGTAGGTGAAGAATTTATATTTCTTGTCAATGGCAACTTCATACGCTTTCATGAGAAGGTCGTATCCGGCGAATGCGGCGACCATCATCATCATGGGCGACTGCGACATGTGCAGGTTGGTGATCATGGCGTTGGCAATGCTGAATTCATAAGGCGGAAAGATGAACTTGTTGGTCCAGCCGCGGTAAGGTTTGAGGGTTCCTGCAACGGTCACCGACGATTCGATGGCTTTCATGGTGGTGGTTCCCACCGCCACGATCCGTCCTTTGTTTGCCATGGCCCGGTTCACGATTTCGGCGGCTTCCGGTTCAATGATCATCTCCTCCGAATCCATTTTGTGCTTGGTCAGATCTTCCACATCGATGGTTCTGAAGTTGCCGAGCCCGAGGTGCAGGGTGATCTCGGCGAAGGAAACCCCCTGGAGTTCGAGACGCTTGATAATTTCGCGGCTGAAATGCAACCCGGCTGTGGGCGCTGCAACGGCCCCCTCATGCTTCGCGAAAATGGTTTGATAACGCTCTTCGTCTTCCGGCGTGGCCTGGCGGTTATGGATTTTTGGCAGCGGGGTTTCGCCCAGCCGCTGAATGGTTTTCTTAAACTCTTCGTATGGCCCGTCAAAAAGAAAGCGGATGGTCCGGCCGCGCGAAGTAGTGTTGTCGATTACTTCGGCAACCAGCGCGTCGTCATCGCCAAAATAGAGCTTGTTGCCGATCCTGATTTTCCGGGCAGGATCCACCAGTACATCCCAAAGACGTGATTCGCGGTTCAGTTCGCGAAGCAGGAACACTTCTATCTTTGCCCCCGTTTTCTCCTTTTCCCCGTATAACCGGGCAGGAAAAACCTTGGTATTGTTGATGATGAAAACATCCCCTTCCCCAAAATAGGTCAGGATGTCTTTGAACTGCGCATGCTCAATGGTTTGAGTCTTGCGATCAAGAACCAGCATCGGAACATCGTCACGATGTTTCGGAGGTTGATTGGCGATCAGATCTGGAGGAAGATGGAAGCGAAACTGAGATAATTTCATGGAATTCTGCCGGTTAAAGGTCGGCAAAGGTAATACTTTTTTTGATCATTGTCAAGTGTTTTTTATTGAAAAAGGCGGGTGATCTCTTCCCCTTCGTCCAGTGCGAGGTGACAGGCATGTATCCCTGCTTTTACGGCCCCTTCCACATGCATCAGGGTATCGTCGATAAACAGGGTCTCAGATGGTTCCAGCATGCTTTCATTCAGAACATGACTGAATATTTCGGGGGATGGTTTCCTCAACCCGATGAGGAATGAAAAATATGCCTTTTCGAACAGGGCGTCAAAATCGGCGTAGCCCGACTGTTTCCTGAACCTTTCCAGGAATTTCATGTAGTGGATTTCATTGGAATTGCTGAGCAGGAAAATGCGGTAATCGTTCCGCAACGATTCAAGCAACCTGATCCTCGGTTCGGGAATGTCGAGCAACATGGCATTCCAGGCATCATCGAGTTGCTCATCGGTAACCGGTTTCCTGAAAAACCTCCTGAGTTCATCGCGAAAATGTTGCGGGGTTATCGCCCCTGTTTCAATCTGCCCGAAGATGCCGGAGGAATCGGAAATGGAACTTCCCGTATCAGCCCTCCTGAAGCTTTGCATATCCTGCAACCCGGCGAGATCCATAAAAGCCTTTTCAGTCAGCTTTACATCGATGTTGCAGATTACCCCGCCAAAGTCGAAGACCAGGTTTCTGATCGATTTGGGATTTACGATTTGGGATTTACGAATGAGGGATTCGGAGAGACGGTGTTGCATGGGAGAAAGAAGATTACCCGGATTGAAATTGCAAACATCGTAAAAAATATCTATTTTTGCAGTCCTCAAAATCGAAAATCGTAAATCGAAAATCGAAAATCGAAAATTGAGCAGGGCCCATAGCTCAGATGGTTAGAGCAGTAGACTCATAATCTATTGGTCCAAGGTTCAAGTCCTTGTGGGCCCACCAAATCAAACTTAAACCCGCGTTGATAGCGGGTTTTGTTTTAAGGTTAAAATTCTCTCAGCTGCTCCTGGGCAGTGCTGGAGTCTGTTCATGAAAAAGTGTGTTTTATGAATTCCTAAATCCTTGTTTTTTCGAGGTAACAGTGCCGGCAAAGCGGCTCATAGGAATCCATTTCGCCAAGCATGACCAGGTGGTCGTCTTTCACCATCCGGTGAGTGTAATGCGCCAGGTCGCCGCAATTCATGCAGATGGCGTGTACCTTGGTAACATCTTCGGCAATGGCGATCAGGCCGGGCATCGGGCCGAACGGCTTCCCGAGATAATCCATGTCGAGACCCGCCACGATCACCCGGATACCGCTGTTGGCAAGCTTGTTGCATACAGAAGCGAGTTCGTCGTCGAAAAACTGGGCTTCGTCAATCCCCACCACATTTACATCATTGGTGAGAAGCAGGATCTGCGATGCAGATTGCACCGGGGTTGACAAGATAGCGTTCTCATCATGCGAAACAACATTGATCTCATCATAGCGTTTATCAATCTCCGGTTTGTAGATCTCCACCTTCTGACGGGCGATCCTGGCCCGTTTCAACCTCCGGATCAGCTCCTCGGTTTTGCCCGAAAACATTGATCCGCATATTACCTCTATCCATCCCAGGCGATTTATGGGATTATTTTTTTCGATCTGCATCCGGGAGATTAATATTTTGTATTTTTATAGCTGATTTCATGACAAAAGTAAACATTTCCGGCAACCACGGAAAAATTATATGATGAACAGCGCGATCATTAAAGACGAGATCAACTGGCTTCTTGAGGCCATCAACGAACAATATGAAGCCATCCGCCGCCATGGTGAAAAGATCCCGCAGATCGAATTTGACATCCTGATGGAGAATGTGCGGAAATTTTATGAGAACATGCACCTGCTGCAGCGATTGAATGATCCGCTGCTTTACCCCGATAAAAAAACAAGGACCCCCGGGAACTTCCAAAGTACAGGCGCTGGTCAGGAATACCGCGGTTACTCACAACCTCAGCCGGCCGCATCCGCCCCAACCCCGCCAGCCCGGGGCTCAGGGGTTACCGTCAGGTTCAGCGAGCCTGAACCGCCTGCCCCAAAGGCTGACATTCCCTACGATGACAATGCAGGACCGATTCACCCGGGAATGGTTCCCTTCAAACCGGCCGGGCCCGCTACCGTGCGGCAGGAAATGCCGGCCACTTCAAAGAAAACCTCCAAAGTACAGGAAATCGATCTTTTTGCCTCAGAGGAGCCCGCCTTTAATATCAAACTTAAAGATGCACGGGAGAAGTCCTTTGGCCCGAAAATCCCCTCCGATCGCATCGAAAACCTGAAAACCGCTATCAGCATCAACGAAAAGTTTATGTTCATCAATGAACTGTTCGATGGCAACCTGCGCGAATACAACGAAACCGTTGAAACACTGAATGGTTTTAAAACCCTTGACCAGGCAGCCGATTTCCTTGACCTGATGCGTAAAAAGAATTTCTGGAACACGGGTTCAAATGCTTTTAAGAAACTGAAGGAACTGGTTGAACGCCGGTTTTAAAACAATCTGAATTCAACAGGTATGAAAAAAGTCCTTAAAATCGCAGGAATTATCCTGGTGTCAATGCTTTTGATTCTCCTTCTTGCTCCTTTGTTATTCCAGGACAGGATCAAACAGGAGGTTAAAAACCTGGCCAACCGCACCCTTAAAACCGAGTTGAATTTCACGGACATGAATCTCTCCTTTTTCAGCCACTTCCCGAACCTGAGCCTCACTCTTACCGGTTTTTCGCTGAAATCACCGGCTCCCTTCAGCAATGACACCCTGATCCGTGCCAATGAGATCGCTTTCGGGGTGGATGTGGGAAGTCTTTTGGGCAAGACCATCCGGATCACACGGATCTATTTTGACAGGGCGGTGATTAACATTCGCTATAATGACAAGGGGGCTGCCAATTATGAAGTGTACCAGTCAAAGGATACCGTTTCAGTTCACAAGGAGACGACCTCTTCTCCCGGGGCCGAACTGAACATCGAACACATCATTTTTAAAAACTGCCGGGTGGTTTATGCCGATCCGGCCATCCCGGTGGAGATTGTCGCCAGCGGGCTGAACTATGCCGGCACGAGCAGCATCACCAGCGACTTTTTCAATCTCACCTCCGATGTGAAAATTGACGGGCTCGATGTAACGTACAACCATCGGAAATACATTGATTCAAAACCGGTCACCGCGAAATTAACCACCAGGGTCAACAGCCGGGATTTATCGGTAAATTTTGAAAAAAATGATCTGAAAATCAAAGACATTCCCTTGCAGTTCAGTGGGAAATTCAACTTTGAAAAAGAGGGCTACGCAGTGAACCTGAACTTCCTATCGGTCATGGAAAAAGAGTTCCTCAGCGCCAGGTTCAAGATCAGGCAATCAAAAACCATGTGGGTTTCCGCAAAAGTGAATGCCAGTGTCGACCTCGAAAAATGGGCCAGGGCCTTCGATCTGAAAACGGTCACGGTAAAAGGAATCTATGAACTGAACCTCGACGCCGAAGGATCTTATCTCAAGGGGGTGGTTTCAAAAGGCATCCGCAACGAAACAGACACGGTCATCCTGAGTATTCCGAAATTCAGCCTGATGACAAAACTTGCCGGGGGTTATTTCAAATATGCCGGGTTGCCTCAGCCACTCAGCAACATAAACTTCTCGCTTAATGCATCCTGCCCCGACACCAATTACCGTAACATCAATGTACAGCTTGAAAATCTGCAGGCCACTTTCCTGAAAAACCAGGTAAACGGTTTTTTCAGGATGAAAAGTCTGAACGACATTCCCGTTGAAGCCAGTCTTTCCTGCAGCTGCGACCTGGCTGAGTTGAAACAGGTGGTACCGATGGACAGCATCTCCCTGGCCGGCGTGCTTGCACTGGAAGTTAAGGTAAAAGGGAATTATGCGCCGCAGAAGAAGATGTTCCCGGTTACTTCGGCAACCATCAGCCTGAAAGGCGGGTCGGTGCAGACCCGGTATTACCCCCATCCGCTGGAGAAGATAGAGATGGCAGCCGTGGTGACAAATCATTCCGGCGCCATGAAAGACCTCTATGTCCATCTCAACCCGCTTACCTTCATGTTTGAGGGAAAACCCTTCGCCATCACCGCCGCACTGGAAAATTTTGACGACCTGGGCTACGACATTCAGTCTAAAGGGACCATTGACCTTGGAAAGGTGTACCAGGTTTTTTCGCGGAAAGGGCTCCGTCTTGATGGTTACATCGAAACCGACCTTTCTCTCAAAGGAAAACAGAGCGATGCCACCGCCGGCCGCTACGAAAAACTAAGGAACAACGGTACCCTCAAACTAAGGGATATCGCGATGACATCAGCGGATTACCCGAAACCGTTCATTATAAAAACAGGCAATTTCAGGTTTGACCAGGACAAAATCTGGTTTGAAAATTTCCTGGCAACTTATGGCGCCTCCGACTTTCACCTGAAAGGGGCCATGAAGAACACCCTTAATTACTTCCTTTCAAAGGGAGGAACCCTTAAAGGGGATTTCCAGATGAATTCCGACCTCATCCAGGTGGATGAATTCATGGCGCTGGCCCCTGCCGGCGACAGCAAGCCTGCTTCAACGACAGGGGAAACAGGCGTGGTCATCATCCCCGGCGACCTCGACATCCGTTTCAAGGCAGAGGTGAAGAAAACGTTGTTCAAGGGGCTCGAGATAAAAGATATGAAGGGTGAGATAGACCTGAAGGATGGAATCATGATTCTCAGGGAGGGCACCCTCAACCTGGTCGGCTGCACGGCCGGCATGGACGCAACCTATGGCAGCGTGACGCCGCTGAAGGGGTTCTTTGATTTTCATATCAGGGCCAACGATTTCGACATCAAACGGGCCTTCAACGAAGTGGCCATGGTGCGTGAAATGGCCCCGTCGGCAGGAAAAGCGGAAGGGATCGTTTCGCTTGACTACAGCGTGAAGGGGATGATCAATGCAGCGATGTTCCCGGTATTGCCCTCGCTGGAAGGAGGAGGGGTCGTCACGGTGAAAAAGGTGAAATTTTACGGGCTCAAACTCTTTAACGACATCAGCAAGGGCACGCAAAAAGAGGGGCTGAGCAATCCCGACATGTCGAAAGTCGATATCAAATCCACGATTAAAAACAACACGGTCACTGTGGAGCAATTCAAGTTTAAGGTCAAGGGTATCCGGGTTAAAATTTCGGGGAGCAGCACCTTCGACAGCAAGCTTAATTTAAAAGTACGGCTCGGGATGGGTCCGTTTGGAATCATCGGCATCCCCATGAAGATCACCGGAACCTCCGAAAACATGAAAATCAGGTATGGCAAAGGAAAAGAAACAGATGATCTGAAAGAATCCGATTATACAGACGAACTGCCGAAAGAGATGCTCGACCGGATCAAAAACGTGAAAGAGACCAACGACGAAGAACCCGACCCCGAAAAATAACCACTCCTTCATTGTTTGCATTGTTTGCATTGCTTTCATTGTCTGCATTGCTTGCATTGCCTTCATTCCTCAATCTCCCTCAGCACCTCCAGCACCTCTTCCGTCGAGCCCGCGGTAACCATCTTCATCCGCCACGATTTGAAATCCGGGATCCCCCTGAAATAACCGCTGTAAAGCTTGCGTATCTCAAACAATGTGGCGCGTTCGCCCTTGTAGGCGATGGAGGTTTCCAGGTGCCGGCGCACGACGGAGATCCGTTCGGCGATGGTTGGCGGCGTGGGGATGAGATGACCCGAAAGCCATGATTTTATCTCCCGGAAGATCCATGGATTGCCGGTGGCAGCGCGGCCGATCAGGATTCCGTCAACACCGTACCGGTTTCTCATCTCTTCTGCCTTTGGCCCAGAATCGATGTCTCCGTTGCCGAATACCGGGATTTTTATAAAAGGATTGTTTTTTACCTCGCCGATCAGGGTCCAGTCGGCTTCGCCCCCATACAGTTGCGACCGGGTGCGTCCATGGATGGCAATGGCGCTGATGCCGACATCCTGCAAACGTTCGGCAATGCCGACAATATCAAGGTGCGCTTCATCCCATCCGAGTCGCGTCTTCACGGTCACCGGCAGCCGGGTTGACCTGACAACCGCCTCCGTCATGCGGATCATTTTCGGGATGTCCTGCAGCAGGGCGGCTCCCCCGCCTTTCATCACGATCTTGCGCACAGGGCAGCCAAAATTCAGGTCGATGAAATCGGGCCCCGCGGCTTCGGCCACAGCGGCGGCCTTCATCATCGATTCCACGTTTTCACCGAAGATCTGGATGCCGATCGGACGCTCTCCGGGTTCAAACCGCATCTTGTTGTTGCTCTTTTCGGCATCGCGGATCAACCCTTCGGCGGCGATGAATTCGGTTACCAGCACATCGGCGCCGTGTTGTTTGCAGATGACCCGGAAGGGCGAGTCGGTGACATCCTCCATGGGTGCAAGGATGAGCGGGAAGTCACCCAGATCAATATTTCCTATCCTGATCAAATTGTGGTAATTTAGCGGCAAAAATAGCCAAAATAGATGGATTTCCGTAAACAGCCCATCCTGGAGAGCCTGACACCCTTCACCCGGCTTTTGTTTTCAATCCTGCTGGTCATCTCCTGCTTTGCCACCTCCTTTTTACTCGGGATGTTGCTGGCCGGGCCGCTTTTCGGGATTGGCCTGAAGGAGCTCATCTCCTCGCTCTCCGACCTTGACGATGCCAGGGTCATGCCGTTGCTTCAATATTTCCAGGTGATCCAGTCCTTCGGACTGTTCATCATTCCGGCGCTGCTGGCCGGTTACCTCTTCGAACGAAGCAGTGTGCGGTATCTCTGCATCGGCAAGCCGTCGCGATGGCCTGTTTACCTGGTCACACTGGGGCTGATGTTCGCATTCCTGCCATTCATCAACTGGATGGTATCTGTAAATGAATCCATGAAACTTCCCGGGTTTCTGAAGGGGCTCGAGGACTGGATGAAAATCACCGAAGATGCCGCTGCAAAACTTACCGTGGCCTTTATGAAGATGCCCACCTTCGGCGGGTTTCTGTTCAACATGGTGATGATTGCCCTTTTGCCGGCCATCGGAGAGGAGTTCATGTTCCGTGGGCTGCTCCAGCGTCTGCTTAAAGAGTGGCTGGGCAACATACATGTGGCCATTTTCATCTCCGCGTTTCTTTTTTCAGCCATGCACATGCAGTTTTATGGATTTTTTCCCCGGATGCTGATGGGGGTTATCTTCGGGTACCTTTTTTACTGGACAGGTTCGCTTTGGGTGCCCATCAGCGCGCATTTCATCAACAACGGGGCGGCGGTGGTCTTCTCGTATCTCTGTCAGCGCGGTATGCTGACCGGTGATTATGAAAATTTCGGGGCCACGGAGAATCCCTTTCTCATCCTGCTGAGCGGGCTGGCCGTTCCGGCTTTGCTTTTCATCATTTACAGGATAAGACCGGGGAGCCGGCCTGTGCCTGAACCTCACCATGGCTGAAAAACCGACATACCCTGCCGGGAAACTCCGGCTTGCCCTGCGGATATTGCTGCTCGGGGGTTTGGTACTTCTCCTGTTTATCTTTATGTTCCGGTCGCCCCTGGCGGAATGGTACCTTCAACGGCACGTCGAACGTTTCAACAAGACCGGCCAGGCAACCCTAAGGGTTTCACATGTAAGGATCCAGGGGCTGGCCTCCATCCTGGTCACCGGGATCAGTCTCAAACCCGCCATCGGCGATACGTTGCTGAAAATCGATTCGGCCTATACCTCCATCAGCATCCTCAAATTGCTGGCCGGCCGCATCGTACTGCACCGTGTGAACCTGGTCAATACCGCCATTCTGCTTGAAAGCCATGACAGCACTTCCAATTACAGGTTTTTATTGCACACCGCACGGCAGCCGGGCGATTCGGTAACCGGCAGGGTAAACTATTCGGAGACTATCGACCGGATGATGCGGTTTGTCTTTGATAAGATCCCCCTCTCCCTCAATATCCGGAATTTCACCCTGCAGAGTGTTGCCGATGGCCACCGGTTAACTTTTCACCTCGGCCGGTTCACCCTCTCCGAACACTATTTCCGGTCGTCGGTGGAGGTAGGAGAGGAGGGTGCTGTTGCCCGCTGGGTGGTGGCCGGAAGAATCGACAACCGGAACCGGACAGCTGAATTCAGGCTTTACACTGCGGATCATGCAAAAGTGATCCTTCCCTGGATCAACCATAAATGGAACGCAGGGATCGACTTCGATACCCTTGCATTGAGCATTGCAGAGCAGGAGGGAGGCGACGACCTGGCAAAGATCAGCGGATTTGCCTCCGTGACGGGGCTGCGCATCGACCATCGCAGCATTGCAGCAGGGCCGGTGGAGTTTGCCCGGATGGAGATCAGGTACCTGGTCAACATCGGCTCCGACTACGCCGAACTGGACAGTGCAACACGCGTGACTTTCAACCGGATCGACTTCCGCCCCTATATCCGTTTCCGCCCGAATCCGGCAAAACAGATCACGCTGAGGATACATAAACCGCAATTCCCGGCACAGGACCTCTTTTCCTCCTTTCCGCCCGGTCTCTTCACCAACCTCGACGGCATCCGGGTAAAGGGAAACCTCTCCTGGGACCTCGATTTTTTTGCCGATCTCTCCAAACCCGATTCGCTGAAATTTGAGACCTCGCTCAACAGGCATCAGTTCAGCGTGTTGTCATACGGGAATGCCAACCTGACTAAAATCAACACTCCCTTCCAGTATACCGCCTATGAACACGACAATCCGGTCCGCACCTTTATGGTCGGCCCTGAAAATCCCGAATTTCGCACACTCGACCGCATCTCGCATTTCCTGCAATCTGCTGTTCTTACCAGCGAGGATGGGAGTTTCTATCAGCACAGGGGCTTCCTCCCCGATGCCTTCCGCGAATCGGTCATCACCAATATAAAGGAAGGAAGGTTTGCCCGCGGGGGCAGCACCATCAGCATGCAGCTTGTGAAAAATGTGTTTCTCAGCCGGAATAAAACCGTGGCACGCAAAATGGAAGAGGCGCTGATCGTTTGGCTCATCGAAAACCAGGGGTTAAGCACCAAGGAACGGATGTATGAAGTCTACCTCAACCTCATCGAGTGGGGACCGATGATTTACGGCGCAAATGAAGCATCACACTATTACTTCAATAAAGATGCCTCCCGGCTTACGCTGGCCGAGGCCATCTTCATGGCGTCCATCATCCCCCGGCCGAAATGGTTTAAATATTCCTTCGATGAAAACGGACACCTCCGCGAATCCAATGCTGGCTTCTATCGCCTGGTATCTGAAAAAATGTTGAATAAAGGCTGGATCACCCCCCAGGATGCCGAAAAACTGGTTCCGGATGTAACCCTGAAAGGCCCGGCAAAATTACTGTTGAAACAGACTGAACCCGTATCCTCCGATACCATTCAGGATTGAGTTCCCGTTTCACTTTTTTTTACACGAAGATCCACGAAGGAACCACGAAGGACCACGAAGAAACCGAATTTAACCTGGAAACCGGTTCCCTTTCGAAACAAATCCTTGGCTCTGCCATTGAACTTCATATATTGCCTGGTATTGGTTTATTGAAAACAGCTTTTAAAGTTTTCGAGATATATGGACATTAACAATGGAACTGAGGGCTGAATGTCGAAAATTTTCAACTTCGTGGTTCTTCGTAGCTCTTCGTGAAAGTAATTACCATAAAGTACGGATTATTACTTTGAACCGGTTTTATTAATAATTGAATAACCTTCTATCTTTATATATGCTTCGTATATGCTTCGTATATGCTTTGTATAAGCTTCGTATATGCTTTGTATAAGCTTCGTATATGCTTTGCCTGACCTTTGGATGAGCTTTGTTTGAGCATCCTTCGTAGTCCCGTAATAATTCCTAAATTTGCACTATCAACTTAATACAACAAACCCTTGCGTACATTTCTGATCCTGTTTACAGCGTTATTCATTATATCGGTTTCTGTATCCGGCCAGGAGGCCACGTCGTCTTCCGGTAAAAAGGCACAAAGCAAGACCCGGAATCACGGGATGAAGGATGAAAAGGAAGATCCGAATCCGTTCCCGCTGAAGAAGTTTGAATACGGTCTCAATTTTGGGGCCTACTTCGCCAACAAATACGCTGCCAATTTTTACAACGGAACCCCGGGCAATGTCAATAATGTCGATTATGTCATGAAGAACCAAAATCCTCCGACATGGTATCGTGAAATACAACAGTTGCTGGGGTTGAGTCAGACGGATTCAGTCGGTGTCCAGTCCGATCGCTACGGCAATGGGTATCCGACGAACATGCATTACAGTGTTGCTTTTTCAGGCGGCTTGTTTATGAGGATTAATTTTAACAGGAAGAACAGCATCTTCCTTCAGGCCAATTATGCCCAGTTAAAAGCCGGTGATGCCATCATCCTTCAGGTGAATCCGAACAACACCTATCTTTCCTTTCCTGATCTTCGCAGCGAACAGGTCATTGGCAGAGAGGGCCGGGTGATGATCGACCTGGGATATCAAAGGTCCTTTCCCCTGAAGTCAAGGATCAACCTCTTTATACAGGCTGGTCTGACAATGTGTTATACACAGGTGATCAAATCAATTTTCGTGGTGGAAGGGAAGGAATACAGCATGGTAAACATCTATGGAAGTCAGGGCTATCAGCAGGGTTACAACCAGCAAACGATGACGGTCAACCAGAATGCATTCGGGTTTGGGGGATACCTTGGTGTAGGTGCCGGCATTCCACTGACTGCCGCCTTCGGTCTTGAACCCGGTTTTTTTGCGCACTATTACCCCACCAACCTGGAGCACTACCCTGATTTTAAACCCTCCTTCGGGCTGTACCTCCGCATTTTGATTCATTTCGGTGCTACGGACGATGAATAGTTTTGTCAGCAACACCCGCCGCCTGAATCGCAATCGCAGGTGGGTTCCGTCCCGCGGATAAGTCCGTTGAGGATGCCGGCTGCACAGCCAACGCCCGATTTTACAGAGATGGCGCCTTCGGGACAATTTTTCGAACAGGCCCCGCACTCCATGCAAAAGTCCCTGTTGCGGATTGACGCTCTTTTATTTTCAATCTCAAAAACAGCATGGGGGCAAACCATCAGGCACATCCGGCAACCGGTGCATTTTTCAACATCCAGTTGAAGGGTCACTACATCTGTAAGGTATACGAATCCGGTCATAGATCAACAAATCTGGTTAATATCCATCCCGCCAGGCCCACAATCACCATGGAAATCTGGACAGGCAAAGCTGTTTTCATCTCTTTCTGAACACCCGAAAGCGAAGTAAAGGTGGAGGATCCGGTGAAATTCATCGCCATGAACGACGACACTCCTCCCAGGATCAGGAACCACGGGAACAGGTCGCCCACACCCGATCCCAGCATGCCTGCCGAAGCTAGAAGAATGGCAACCAGCCAGCCTGTGGCAAGACCCTTCAGGGAAAAACTTCGAAAAGGAATCCAGGGCAGCAGGGCAGGGGTCAGGGCACACCCCGACAGGTAACCGGCAAAGAGGTTTACCGTGGTCTTCCATCCCGAATGGAGGGCAAGATCAAACGAATATCCCGACGGAGTGAAACCCGAAAGCAAAAAGAAAACCGCGGGTACGATCAGCAGGTAATACTTTCCGTAGAACAGGTCAACCGGGATCAGTTTCAGCCGCTCGGCCATGGGAAATGTAACCCGACGCATCGATTCGCAGGATTTTTCCCCTGCTTCGAGAAAATCCCTGATATCGATGGCCTTCACCGGGCCGTATACCACGGTGAACCCGGTCATCTTCTTCACTTCATGTGCGGCAACCCCGGTGGCCCCAAGTTGCGGAAGGATCAGTCTCCTGTGATCCACCAGCTGGTCCAGGTGATGAAGGCGGATACGATTAGCCAGTTCTGTTGTCCCGAAAGTGCCCTTCCCGGCAGCGCACCATACATTGATCCCCCTGGTGTCAATTACGAGCATCCATGCGTCGATCCCGTTCAGGGCACGCCTGAGATGGTCGAAGCTGAGTTTGTAATTTCCGGTAACAAACACATGTGAATTCCGGCCGGGAGCACCTGTGGCATAAAGCCCGGGCAAAACACGGTAATTCATCCTCCCGGCCGCCCATCTTACTTTTATGGCATCCAGATGATCCTGGCGGCTCCAGGTCGTGAATACCCGGGGAACAATTCCTGCTCCCGTTTGAAGATGACCACAAATAAAGGCTGGTTCCATGATGATCTAAAGGGTTAAAAGGAAATAGAAACCCAGGGTTACCAAGGCAATTCCTCCGCCGTATTTTGCAATTGTTCCGATCACGGTGAGTGTTTTTGAAACTTTTCCCAGCCCCAGGCTGAACCCGACGATCATCGCGGCAAGCGGGATTCCGTATCCAAGTGCAAATGCTGTCAGCATCATCAGCCCCCAAACAGCGCTTCCCTTCACGAAAGAGGCAGCAAGTATGACCGGGAAAACCGGGTTGCAGCATGAATTCAGGGCAGTTGAGAGCCCCCCGATAGCCAGCCCGAAGAGGATGGCTGAAAAAATATTTTGCCGCGACCGGCTCGGTTTGATGTTAAGCCCGGGAATTTTAAATGGAACCAGGTCCATGGAATAGAGGCCGAAAAGGATGGCGATGAGCCCCGCAGCTATTTTCCAGTAACTCCCCAGGGAATTGCTGATGATCCTGCCTGCAAACCCGAACAACGATCCGATTACAGCCATGGAAATAACCGCTCCGATGAGAAAAGAAAATCCTCTCAGGTATATTGCTCTTTTATCTCCCGATGAAGAACTGGCCCCTGTGTATCCGGCAACGACACCGATCACCGCGAAATTACACCCGCAGGTCACCACGCTGATCATGCCCATCAGGAATACTGCTGTCAGAACGGTAATGGTCGCATGCTCGCTGGCCAGGACCTGGTTTATCCATGTGTGCATACGGCTATTTTTTAGGGCAGCATGAGGAACCTTTGGTGGTATCGCACGATGCGGCTTTGACGGTATCGCAGCAACCCGAACCGGGGGTGCATTGTGTCTGCTTCTCGGCAACAGGGTCAGAATGGTGAAAGAGTTTGACCGCGATGATGCCGATGGCCATCAGGACGACAACCATGAAGATCACCTTTGTGAGCAGGTTGTTTTTTTTAGGTGGACAGCAGTTTCCTTCGCACCCGCAATCCTGCGGATCAGGCTTGTTTTCAACCGGGATTTTTTCGTTATGATCTTTTTCCATGGATGCCTCTCTGAATATTGTGAACCGCAACAAATATACATCATCTTTTTAAATAACGTAATAATACGTCAAAAAATATTCAGTTTTGTTTGGCGGCTGTTTCAAGTCCGAAAAAACAGTTTGGGTATGAAGTAACTTCATTATATTTGCCCTCCGGGTAATCAAATACCAGATCATGAAAAACGAAAACTCCTTCTCCAGACTGCTGCCCGTTTTGTTCGGGTTTTTTATCATGGGATTTGTCGATGTGGTTGGCATAGCCACCAATTACATCAAACAGGATTTCAGCCTGAGCGACTCGCTGGCCAACCTGTTGCCGATGATGGTCTTCCTCTGGTTTGGCGTATTCGCCGTTCCGACCGGGCTGCTGATGAATTCGATCGGTCGGAAAAAAACCGTCGTGCTGAGCATGGCCGTCACCTTCGTGGCCATGCTGGTCCCGTTGATTGCCTACAGGTTTGAGGTGGTCCTGGTGGCTTTTGCCCTCCTTGGTATCGGGAATACGATCCTCCAGGTATCACTCAACCCGCTGCTTTCCAATGTTGTACGTGGCGACCGCCTTACCAGCAGCCTCACCTGGGGACAGTTTATCAAAGCCATTGCCTCCTTTCTGGGCCCGGTAATTGCAGGTTTTGCCGCGGCAGGTCTTCACAACTGGAAGATGCTCTTCCCGATCTTTGCGGCCGTTACCCTGCTTTCCACACTGTGGCTGCTGCTCACCCCGATTGAGGAGAAACCGGTCGAAGGGAAAACATCCTCTTTTGCAGCCTGTTTCGGTTTGCTGAATGATAAAACCATCCTGATGTTCTTCCTTGGCATCATTTCCGTTGTCGGGATTGACGTAGGGCTGAACATCACGGTTCCAAAATTCCTGATGGAGCGATGCCACATTCTCCTGAGTCAGGCAGGTTTGGGTACCAGTTTGTACTTTATTGCCCGGACCACGGGAACTTTTATTGGAGCCATCCTCCTGGTAAAGTTTCCCGCAAGGAAATTTTTCATCATCAGCATGTTCGTTGCCATTATCGGTATGGTTTCCTTGCTTATGCTGAATAACCTCTGGGCAATCCTGGTACTGGTTTTTGTAATCGGATTTGCCGTGGCCAACGTCTTTTCCATTATTTTCTCCGCTGCCTTGCTGAAGATGCCAGGGCGTGCCAATGAGATCTCAGGACTGATGATCATGGGCGTAGCCGGGGGTGCCGTAATTCCTCCCCTGATGGGGGTCGTTTCCGATGCCATGGGGCAGGCCGGGGGGCTGGCCGTATTGCTCATAGCGATGTTATACCTGCTGTTCACCGCCTTCAGCCTGAAAAAAGCCTGATTCACCCCGGTTGCCGGATCATCTCAGTATCAATGCATGCCTCAAATTCAACCTGCAGGGTGGTGTGGGAAATGTGAAAATTTTCCATGAGTTGCTGTTCAATCTCCGCCAGCAGTTTGCAGGATTCACTCAGCAACATATCCCTCGAGGTTTCGATGTGTGCTTCGAACAGGATGTCGTGATCCTGGAGTTGCCAGCAATGAATGTGATGTACATTCCTTACAAGGGGATGCTCTTCGATCTTTAGTTTGATTTTCGAAAGGATCAGGTCCGGGGGAGTGCTTTGCATCAGAATGTCAACAGATTCGCGCAGGATCCGGTAAGCCTGGATCAGGATCACCATGCTGATGATCAGCGTGAGCGCAGGATCAATCCACACCATCCGGGTAAAATAGATAAGAATCGCACCGGCTATCACCGCCACTGATGAAAGCGTGTCGCCCAGGAGATGAACATAGGCAGCTTTGATGTTCAGACTTGTTTTTGCATCCCGTTTCAAAAAGAGCATGGAGCCCAGGTTTACGAACAGTCCTGCTGATGCGATAATCAGCATCAGAACCGACTTTACCTGTTCCGGGTGCAGAAAGCGCAGGAAGGCTTCCCAGCCCAGGTAGATCGAAATAGCCGTAAGGATGGAAGCATTGATAAAAGCCGATAAAATTTCAAAGCGATGATAGCCGAAAGTCCGCTTCTGATCTGGCTTGCGTGTGCCCACTTTGCTTGCCACCCAGGCAAGGATAAGCGCCAGCGTATCCCCCAGGTTATGAATGCCGTCTGAGGCCAGTGCGAGGCTGTTCGACATCATTCCCCCTGCAATCTCCAGGATGGTGATCAACCCGTTCAGAAGGATGGCCAGCAGCAACCTTGCCCCAACCGATTCATGATGATGCGCATGTTTTTCCATTGCCCAAAATTACCTATTTTTATGATATGCCTTTTTACCTGCTCCCTCCCCTGTAGCTCTGCGCAAATCCCATCCTTTTCCTACCTTTGCACATCCAAAACCCCCAGCCAATGATCCTCGTAACCGGAGGAACCGGCCTTCTTGGTTCCCACCTGCTTCTTGACCTGTTAAAAAAAGGGAAAGAGATCCGCGCCATCAAACGCCCGGCCAGCAACATTGCGATGGTCCGCAAGATATTCTCCTATTATACTCCGGGCCCGGACGAACTCGCCGGTAAAATCCGCTGGGTGGATGCCGACCTCATGGATTTCGGCGCCATCGAAGATGCCATGGAGGGTATCACGGAAATTTACCATGCAGGAGCTGTTGTTTCATTTTATCCGAAGGACCATCAATCCATGCTCAGGGTGAATATCGAAGGTACCGCGAACCTGGTAAACCAGGCGATCGCAAACAAGGTGGCGAAATTCTGCTACGTCAGTTCAGTGGCAACGCTTGGAAGGACCGAAAACAAAGAGCTCTCCACCGAGGAGACTTACTGGGTCCCTTCAAAAAAAAATTCGGTATATGGCATCAGCAAGTATGGGGCCGAGCGTGAAATATGGAGGGGCATGGAAGAGGGATTGAATGCCGTGATCATCAACCCTTCCGTTATCCTGGGCCCTGGTTTCTGGCAGGATAACTCCGGGTTGTTCCGGCTTGTGTACGAAGGACTGAAATACTACACCCGTGGTACAAATGGCTATGTTGATGTAAGGGATATCTGCATTGCCATGATTGACCTGATGGACGGAAACCATTTCGGGGAACGGTTTGTCTGTTCGGCGGAAAATCTTTCATACCAGGATTTTTTTGGCCTCATTGCCAGGCACATGGGTAAGCCGGCTCCCTCGGTCAACGTTCCTCCTGCCATGACTTCAGTTGCCTGGAGGGTGGAGGCGATTCGCTCTTTCCTCACCGGATCGGTGCCCGAAGTCACCCGCGAAATGGCAGCAACCACCTCCCAGTTATATTCCTATTCAAGCGATAAACTATGTAAAACCCTGAACTTTGCTTTCCGTCCTGTGGAGGAGTCTGTAAGGGAGATCTCAGCGCTCTACCTGGACGATGTTGCCGGGAAATCATAACACCCAACCCTTTTATCTTTTTCTCCGGAAATTACCCTGCCTGGTTGTCATCATTATTTGCACAAGAACTTGCAGCAGAAAGTCGTATTCCGGTTTTCCGCAGCAGCTTTTTACAGCTTTCCACCATTGATTTGTCATGCCGGCTCACCTACCTTTGTAAATTATTCTAAGTGAATATTGGTTAAACAACATAAACCATGAGAAAACTATCTTCCATCGCGATTGGCAAGCGATTTCATCGCACCTGGCCCGTTACGTTCCTGTTCCTTTGCATCTGTTCCATTACCGGCTATTCGCAAATGACTGTCTTCAACGGCACGACGGTTAAAATCAATCCTGCCTCCTCCATGAACTCCTCCATGAATGTGGTTTTAAATTCGGGTGGAGTGGTGGATATACAGGGAACCCTTGTCCTGAAGAAAGACCTCATCAATCAGAACACTTCGGCCAATTCCCTTGGAAGCGGATCGGTGGTGTTTTCGGGTACGGTCAACCAGTCAATCAGCGGCCAGAATGTGATTCAGAATTTCGAACTGGCCAATGCCGCCGGTCTTACCGTTGCCGGGAATACCCGGGTAAACGGGGTGCTGACGCTGACCAACGGGCTTGTAAACCTGGGTACCTACAACCTTCTTCTGGGACCTGCTGCTACGGTTGCCGGTACACCCGCCGCAGCCAATATGATCGTTCCAACCTCCACCGGGCAACTTCAGAAGGAGTTCCCGTCGGCAACGAGTTTTACATTCCCTGTGGGGGATGCAACCGGAACCGCGGAGTATTCGCCCGTCACGCTGGCATTCAACAGCGGCACCTTT
>CAIKNA010000285.1 GCA_903828645.1 uncultured Bacteroidales bacterium | reverse complement strand
TCTTTTACCGGACTATTATACGCATGCAACAATCATTCATCAGCACCATCCGGTGTAAAACCCGGAATCAAAAACAACGATATGACAGCTAAAATTGAGATTGGCAGCAAAGCTCCCGATTTTTCTTTGCCCGATCAATTCGGAAAGAGGGTAAATCTGGGGGATTTCCTCGGAAAGTCAAACCTTGTACTCTATTTTTATCCAAAGGATGAATCTTACGGCTGCACCAAAGAAGCCTGCAGTTTCCGCGATAATTATGAAGTATTCAAGAAGGCAGGAGCCGTGGTGATCGGGGTCAGTTCCGATGATATTTCCACACACCAGGCCTTTGCCGCCAATCATAAATTACCTTTCATTCTCCTTTCAGACCGGGACAAAACGGTGGCTGAAAAATATGGAGTGGGTAAATCGCTGGGGATATTGCCAGGCCGTGTCACTTTTGTGATCGATAAGCAGGGCATCATCCGTTTGATGTTTTCTTCGCAACTCAATTTTGAAAAGCATGTCACTGAAGCGATTGAGACGCTGACGAAGATGCCATGAAGAAAATGACCATTGACAAATGACCCTTGACAAATGACAAGTTAACGGGCTAGATCAGGAATTTTTTTTCTTTTTTCAGGTCGTTTTCAATTCCTTCCGGGGTCAGCAAATCTTTTTTCTCTTTAGGATAAAATGAGTCAGGTAAAATTTGAATGTGCATGCTCAGCAGCAGGTGATCCATGATGATAAGCAAGAGGGTTCCGATGAAAGGGAGCGGAACAAGCATGACCGGGACAAATATCCCGGAACTTCTCAAAATATCTATAACCTGTTTTTTAAATTTCTTCTTTTCTTCCCGGGTGATTTTTTCTTTTTTAATGTATTTTGTCAGCACAATGAACGTCTCTTTGGTTTCAATTGCTTCCAGTTTGATCCCGGCAGAATACCTGCCTGCTTCGCCAAGAAATATTCTGGCATAGCCTGCAAACAAATCTTTGACCCTTGGCAGGGTGAAGATTCCAAGGAAATATGCGATGATTTTTTTACGATGGAATTTCATACAACCTTAGTCTCCCTTCATATTAAACACTATCGCAGCGATCACACCCGGTATCCACCCGCAACAGGTGAGGATCAGTACAAGTAAAACAGCTCCGCAACCCCGATCAAGCACGGCCAGTGGCGGAAAAATAATGCAGATGATGGCGCGGAGGATGCCCATGGGGGATTTACGATTTACGATTTACGATTTACGATTGACATATTTCCTGATGCAAAGGTACTTTAAGATTTCAACATTGGACAGTTTGGCTTTTACTATCGGTTGTTGCGTGTCATCGGTACAGATAGTCCGGGCAGGAAGATGTTTGTCTGTCAGTGTAGCTGGTATGAACTAGTTGCATTATATAAGTATATTTGCACGTTTTAAATACGTTTACGAGCCTGGGGCATGAATTGCAGCAGTGAAGAGTTGAGAGATTTCCTGGAAGCAAAAGTGATAGAGTACAATACTTTTGATTTTATTGAAAATGACCCAATCAGCGTACCTCACCGGTATACTTTAAAAGAGGATATTGAAATTTCAGGGTTCCTGGCCTCATCCATTGCATGGGGAAACAGAAAAATGATTGTCAGGAATGGACATCGGATGATGGAGATGCTGGGTGATTCGCCTTATGATTTTGTGTTGAATCATGAGGAGTTTAATCTGGAAAAATTGGCAGGCTTTGTTCACCGAACCTTTAACTCTGCCGACTTCATCCATTTTATCAAGGCTTTGCGGCACATTTATCAAAACCGGGGTGGGCTGGAGGGGATATTCAATGAATTCCAAACCAAAGATTCGTTACAACCGGCAATTCATCATTTGCATGAGGCTTTTTTTGAAATACCGCATGAAAAAAGAACCACAAAGCATATCTCTGACCCTTTTAAAGGTTCTGCGGCTAAAAAAATAAACCTGTTCCTGCGGTGGATGATTCGAAAGGATAATTCCGGTGTTGATTTTGGCTTATGGAAATCAGTGTCACCATCCAAACTTTCCTGCCCTCTGGATATCCATTCAGGAAATGTAGCCAGAAAGTTAGGATTGCTTCAAAGGAAACAAAATGATTCGAAGGCCCTGGCGGAACTCGATGCCTCCCTGAGACTGCTCGACCCCACAGACCCTGTGAAATACGATTTCGCGTTATTTGGACTGGGTATCTCGGAGAAATTTTAAATATTCGGCCGGGACGGTATCCTAATTCAGGACATGAACCGGGGTTAACAGCTCTTTCCCGATCTCAATGGCTTTTTCATTTTCGGGGATGAGGGCATGGTGGCGGGCAGGGAGTGATTTCTCCAGCCCTTTGTGAATAAACTCGGGAGCAACGAGTGGTTTTAATTTGAGAAATCCGCCCAGCACGATCATGTTGAAAATTTTGGAAAGTCCCCGTTTTCCGGCTTCATCGGCAGCTTCAATCGAATAGATATTGATGTCTGTGCGTTCCGGTAGCCGTGTGAGTCCGTTTGGATCGAAGATAAGCAATCCTCCGGGTTTGACAGTCTTTTCAAATTTATCCATCGATTGCTGGTTCAGGATGATTGCTGTGTCATAAGCGTTCAGGATGGGTGAACTGATCCTCTCATCGCTGATTATTACGGTAACATTGGCAGTTCCGCCGCGCATTTCAGGACCATAGGAGGGCATCCAGCTCACCTCTTTATTTTGCATCACACCTGAATAGGCAAGTATCTTTCCCATGGAGAGGACACCCTGTCCTCCGAAGCCGGCAATAATGATCTCTTCTGTCATAATAAATGAATATCGAATATTGAACAACGAATATCAAGTGTTGGGCAGGATTTAATCCTTTTCAACAGTTTCCTTTTTTTCAACGAGTTTCCCGTCCACTTTAATATCTCCAAGTACATAGAAGGGAAACATGTTTTCCTCCATCCATTTATTCGATTGTACCGGGGTCATTTTCCATCCCGAGTTGCAGTTGGAAACGATCTCAATGAAACTCACTCCTTTATTCTCTTTTTGGAGTTCAAAGGCCTTCCGGATCGCTTTTTTCGTTTTCCGGACATTGTTTGGGGTATGTACAGCCTGACGTGTGACATAATAGACTCCGGGGAGTTGGGCAACAAGTTCAGTTATTTTGAGCGGGTGCCCCATGGTTGGCACATCGCGCCCATAAGGGGAGGTGGAGGAACGCATGCCCGGGAGTGTTGTCGGGGCCATCTGGCCGCCGGTCATTCCGTAAATTCCGTTGTTGATGAAGATGATGGTGATGTTCTCTCCACGGTTGCATGCATGGATGGTCTCTGCCGTGCCAATTGCGGCAAGGTCTCCATCGCCCTGGTAGGTGAAGACAAAGTGATTCGGCCACAAGCGTTTGATGGCAGTTGCCAGGGCAGGCGCACGTCCGTGGGCTGCACCGATCATATCGATGTCGAGAAAGTCATAGGCCAATACAGAACATCCGACTGGGGAGACCCCGATGGTTTTATCCTGGATATCCATCTCTTCGATCACTTCCATGAGCATGCGGTGTGCGGTACCATGTCCGCAACCGGGGCAATAGCTCAGGGGCCGGTCGACCATCAGGTCACTCTTTTTATAAACGATGTTTTCCGGTTTATGAATTTCGGTCTTTGCGAATTTATCTTCCATAGCTAACCTCCGATAATTTTTTGTTCAAGGGCCCGTACTACTTCATCCGGGGCAGGGATGATGCCGCCAAAGCGTCCGAAATGTTCTATTTTTATTTTACAGCCAACCGAAAGTCTTACATCTTCAATCATCTGGCCTGCATTCATTTCAACGACCAGGATTCCTTTCACGCGGTTTCCCACATTTGAAACCTCCATGGAGGGGAAGGGGAAGAGGGTAATTGGGCGGAACAACCCGACTTTGATGCCTTTTGCGCGTGCCATGTCGATGGCTTTCTGGCAGATACGCGCCGACAGCCCAAAAGCGACAAAAAGGTATTCAGCATCTTCGCACTGGATCTCTTCGTAGAGCACTTCATTCTGCTCCATGAGCCTGTATTTTGCCTGGAGTTTCAGGTTTACCCGCTCCTGGCCGGCAGGATCGAGGTCGAGTGAAGTGATGATGTTGTGGTTGCGGGTTTTTGGCCTGCCATTGGATGCCCAGGGGCATTGT
This sequence comes from uncultured Bacteroidales bacterium, assembly GCA_903828645.1. GTDB lineage: Bacteria > Bacteroidota > Bacteroidia > Bacteroidales > FEN-979 > CAIVAT01. Next base: position 75,218 of record CAIKNA010000285.1, on the reverse strand, counting down.
TCGATCAGTTCGGCATCGGTGCGCCGGGGAACCTGGTCGAACAGGACCACCTTTTCCATCATCTGGCCGATGGCTCCGTCGGAGAGGATCATCACCGGGGTGCGGTACTGATAAGCTTTTTCGAAACCAAGTTTCACATGGTCGCACATTTCCTGTACCGAAGCAGGGGCAAGCACCAGCATTTTGTAGTCGCCGTGGCCGCCGCCTTTCACTGCCTGGAAATAATCCGCCTGGGATGGTTGAATGGTTCCCAGCCCCGGGCCGCCTCGAACAATGTTGACGATCACCGCTGGCAGTTCGGCGCCAGCCATGTAGCTGATTCCTTCCTGCATGAGGCTGACCCCGGGACTTGAAGAAGATGTCATCACCATTTTTCCTGTTCCGGCGCCGCCGTAAAGCATATTGATGGCAGCTACTTCGCTTTCTGCCTGAAGAACCACCATGCCAGTCCGTTCAAACGGTTTTTCTGCCATAAGGTATTCCATGACCTCTGATTGCGGTGTGATCGGGTATCCGAAGTATCCATCACACCCCGCGCGGATTGCGGCTTCGGCAATAGCTTCGTTACCCTTCATTAATCTAAGTTCACCCATTGCGTATATTTTTTTTGATTTTTATTCAGTTGCGACTTTGGCACGGTAAACGGTAATCACCCCGTCAGGGCATACCAGGGCGCAGTTGGTGCAGCCTGTGCACTCGTCGTTGATTTTCATCGCGAAATGATATCCTTTGCTGTTCACTTCCTTAGACATCGCGATCACGGTGAATGGGCATGCTGCAAGGCATACTTCGCAGCCCTTGCAGCGTTCGGTGTTGATTACGATATCACCTTTGAATTTTGCCATATAATAGGGGTTGAATTGTTAACGGATTCACAGTGGCGAAAGTACAAAAAAATGTTTTACAATCTTGCTATTTCAAATGGTTCTCCCTGAATTTCCTCAGTCGATCTTCCAATGCCGGGAATTGTTCCCGCTTCACCAGCGACACGCAGGCACGTATGCCCTCAATTCGTTCGCTGCCGGTAATACTGAGTGCGATTGCGCTGATGCCATAATAGATCAGTTCCTGAAGCAAATCTTCACCGGTAAAACCCGGGTAGGCAAAAGTGAAATAGAATCCATCGCCAATTGGTTCATCTTCATCTTTGTCATAGACAATGGTAAATCCATTGTCGGTAAACATTTTTTTCATGATTTTCGCCCTGGCACCATATTCCTTTACAGTGCTGACGAAGTCAAACGTCCCGTCATTGGCTGCTTTAAGCATGGCGGCCAGGGCAAATTGGGTCGAATGGGCCGTACCTGCGCTGAGGGCATAAACTGTCCCGTATATGAGTGCCCTGCCTACGATATCGGTAGAGTAATAGTTAAGCAGATCAGGTGCCTGGAGGTTGAAAAGTTTGTTGGAGAGAATCATCAGCCCGATTCGCTGACCGGCATAACTGAATGCTTTTGAACTCGATATCAGCAATAAATAGTTGTCTGTATATTTTGCTACTGTTGGCTGATATGGAGGTTCTCCCGGTTTTGAGTAATCCTTGCGGAAATCCATGGCAAAATAGGCCAGGTCCTCGATGATGATGACGTCATATTTGGTTGCAAGTTCCCCGATGATCCTCAGTTCCTTGTCGGTAAAGCAGATCCATGACGGATTGTTTGGGTTGGAATAGAGAACGGAATGGATATTGCCTTTGGAAAAATAGCTTTCGAGTTTATCCTTGAGTTTATCCCCGCGAAAATTATAAACATCAAATGTTTCGAACTTCAGGCCCAGTACCTTGTGTTGCTGATGGTGAACAGGGAATCCGGGATCGATAAAGAGTGTCGTGTCTTTATCGCGGTGAATCTTTGAAAAGGTAAGAAATGCAGCAAACCCGCCCTGCATACTGCCTACCGTTGGAACGCAGTTGGCCGCATCAACATCTATGTCAAGAAATAATTTGACGAACCGCGCAGCCTCTTTTTTTAAAACCTGGACTCCTTCAATATCCGGATAAATAGCAGCCACACCGTTTTGCAGGGCTTCGATTTCGGCCTGAACCCCTATTTCAGTTGCAGGAAGGCCCGGGACGCCCATCTCCATACGGATAAATTTTTCTCCGGTCTCGGTCTCAATGCAATTGATCAACCGTTTTATTTCCCGAATGGTCGCTTTGCCGACATTCCGGATTTTACTTTCCAGAATATGCCTTTGCACAACCTCATAACTGATGGGCGTTTCTTTCATAGGTGATTTGTATAGGGGCTGCAGGTATGCAGAATATCAGGCAACAAAATTGGAGAAAATTATTCAACAATCCAAAGGTATATAGCAGGTTATCAGAAAATTTTATGAAAATTTTCCGGCCGGGAGATTCGGGGAATTTACCTGACTAAGATCACATTTCCGGTCAAAGTCGTATTTTTCGGCGGTGCGAATGACGATTTGTAGATGATGATGTAAACATAGTTTCCTGCAGGACATGCCTGTCCCTGATAAGTCCCGTCCCAACCTGTTTCGGGATGAGCAGAGGTGAAGACCAGTTCACCGCTACGGCTATATATGTTGACGCTGAATTCCCGGATATTATTTGAGACAGGACGAAATATATCGTTCACCCCGTCGCCGTTTGGTGTAAAGGCATCGGGAACCCAGATCACTATTTCGCACGACTGGCCCTTTTTGACGAACAATGTGGAACTGTCAGAATTTTTACAGCCATGGGCATCCGTATACCGGTATACGATCAGGTGATCTCCAAGGCCTTGAACAGCAGGGTCGAAACTGGCCAACGTAGTTCCTTTGATGCTGTATTCTCCGCCTGGCGGAGCCCCACCCGTCAAGAGGAAAGCAGCCTCGTTGTAGCAGACAGAATCGATGCCGGCAAAGCTTACCTGCGGAGGGGGGTAGAAGTTGATCGGGAGGGTGGAGCTCTGCCCGGTACCGCATTCAAGATTGGATCCCGACACGGATAAGATGCCTGAAGTTGCAGAAAGTGCAAAACTGACAATGGCAGCGGTATCGCTGTATGAAATTGTTGCTCCGGTTCCTGAATAAGACCAGTTGTACGAGGTCGAATTGGGTTCACGCCTGATGGTGTAAGTCCTTGTTATTCCTCCTTCGCAAAAAGAAGGATCACCCCCGATCGCCCCTGGTGCGCCCGGAGCCCGCTTGACATTGAAAGTGACTGCCGGGGCGGTTGAACTTCCCACGTACCACCAGGAGTTGATGGTGTTGGTGTCGCCAATGGATATGTCCCATAGGTGGCATCCAATGATATCTTTACAGCCAGTCAGGTTCACCGTGCCTAAGTCGCCCAGGAGACTGTCGTCCCAGTAAATATCTGGTTTAGGGCCGGAAGGCCTGATCACTTCCACGAGATACCCATTGTCGTTAAATTCTATGTCATATATCGGGAGATGCGTGATGCCGTGGATAAACCGGACGGTAGCAGAAACCACTGACCCGTTTGATACCGGCTTGCCCAACCCGTCGTTCCCATTCCATCGGATGATGTTGTACCCATTGCCGCCCGGGTTGGCCAGAACGCTGGCTGTGATTTTCACATCACGCGGGTCGGCCCCCGGGTTAGGATCAACTTCGACCAATATTTCGATGATGCCGTCCTGGGTTACCTGTACGCCTAAATCGACAGACCCTGATGCACAATTGTTGGAAATTGCAATGGGAAGGTTTATTCCCGGACTTGCTTTACCGGTGGGGAAAATTATGCTGTCGGGTTCAGACAAAAACACCTTGTATTGCGGATACGTGTGAAACCCGGGGCGTGACTGCCTGTCGACTGCGATGTTGCCCGTGGTAGAACACCCGGTCCGGTTGCTTGAGATCGAGAATGTTCCTCCCACGAACCCATTGCAGTTCAGACTGGTCACGATGCTGTCGTCGGAAAGAATATACATGGTTCCATAAAAACGGTTCCCGGTTGGCGGAGTCTGCCAATTCCCGCAAAAGAATTGCCAGGCTTTCGACCAAACCCTACCCGGGATTGGCTGGTTGGCACTATTCACCACGGTGATGTCAAAAAAATCGAATGTGACATAGCTTATATAGGTATATGTCGAAAGCGTGTCGGGTGGATAAAAAAATTCAAGCGAATAATTGCCGGTCATTAAAGGGGTATGTTGTATGGGATTGTATCCACCTGCAGCAGGAAAAGGACCATTGACTGCCTGTGTATAGGACTGGATAAACCCCTGTCCTGAGGTTGGCACGGGATCAGGACCGATTACAATGTTGCCTGCAGGATCCCTTAACTGGTATTTCACCACCACGGTGGTATCGTGCTTGGTGATTTTACCCAATCCGAAATAAAATTTTTCCGAGAGATCGGCCACGTATATGTTGAGTCTGAATTCGGGGGCCGCGTTGAAAAAACCAAAATCATTACGTGATTTGTCGATGCAAAGGGTTCCTTTTCTACCGGCCACCGGCATGATCTGCTTCGTGCCTTCTGAAACCCCAACCGATGAAATTAAAAGCAGGAGGCATATGAACATATATTTTCCACCGGGAAAGGTTACCACCGTCTCCGGTTCGCTGCCATTAGTTTCGACCTGACTTTCAAAATAGGTGCTCATGGTCGTTCCATTTTAAGGCACGGGAATTTTAACCCCAAAGATACCGATTCATTTTTATGAAACGCAAAAGAAAATTGAAACTCAGTGCCGTTTCTTCTGCATGAGACTTGCCAGGGAAAGCAGCACCCCCAGGACTATACTGTAAACAGCGGCCACCAGTATCCGCGATCCTTCGGGGAGCATGAAATTGATTGTCTGGGCTGGTATCCAGAATATTGGAATGGTTTTTTTTAAAACAAAATCCCAGAAGTCGAACCAGTTGATTTCCTTAAAGCACTGACCCACCTGGATCCAGGTGAAAAATCCTTTGAGGGTTCCTCCTGTGCGATGAATATGGGTGTCGGTGATGCGGTGAAATGCCATGAAAACCGGTGCGAAAAAAAGGTTCATGGTGGTGCTGACACTGAAAGCGGTCAGCAATTTCAGCCAGCTGAAACCAGGCTCACGCAACACGTCCGCCGGGTTTGCATTCGAAAAATGGACTCCCATTGTTTTCAGCATCACCGGGGCGCCTTCACCAAAAATGATGAATGCGATTTTGATGGTTACCCCCACAAATCCCCAGACGATGGCTCGCGGAATCAGGCCAAAGCCAGGCCTGGTATATTCCCCGGTGCGGATCCTCAACCCGAGACATTCACCGAATGTGGCCAGCAGCGAGAATTTCAGGAAACTCAGCAGGTAGCCATGGGCTGCGTTCAACTCCTGGTAGGCGTTAAATACCGATGGAAAGACAAAGAAAGGGAATAAAATCAGGATGATCACTCCCCAAACTACGGCATCAGATTTTTTCATAAAACCATGTCTGTATGAATCCGGTAAGTTTGGTTTTTACCGAAGGCAAAAGTAGGGAATTTAATGGTAAACGGATAAACGGCCGGGTAGATGCCCACACCGTTCAGTTGAAGGTGGGGTCGGCGGGGAAATTGGCCCAGATGGCGTAATCCTGTCCCATATTTTTAAGGTAATTGCTCCAGAGTGTTTCGGGATGGTCGTTGATGATTTCCTTGACAGAGGTTTGTGAGAGCACCCATGATTTTTCTTTGAGTTCGCGGTCAAGCTGGTTGGGCGACCAGCCTGAATAACCAACAAAAAACCGGATCTCATCGGGCGACATCACTTTGCTTTTCAGCATATCCCTGATCGAATCAAGGTCGCCACCCCAATACAACCCCTGCATGATCGGCAGACTTTGGTCAATATCATCACGGGTATGAATAAAAAAAATGCTGTCGGTTTTCACAGGTCCACCGAGATAAACAGGGAGGTTGTAACCGGTGAAACCCTTGATAATGTCTTTTAGCCGGGCTTCGATGGGTTTGTTGATAATTACTCCAAAAGAACCATCCTCATTGTGTTCGGCCAGCAGAATGACCGATTGGCGGAAATAGAAATCGCGCAGCGATGGCTCAGAGATCAGGATGCTTCCCTGTTTTGGTTTTGTGCGTGGTTTTTCCATGGCGTTCTGACAATTTTAGTACTTTTGCGACCGGTACTCCCGGCAAATATAATACCAAATCATGTTAAGGTCAAGCAGGCAGAATGATTTTTTACATTTTCGGGAGCAATTTCCATTTTTCATCTTTGAAAAGCAGGAATATTCATTATCTGAACGCGGGCTAGATGTCAGGTTTACCTTTAACCTTTCCGGTAAGTACCTGTTTCACCCTGCCTTGTTTATTCCGAGAAAGGCATTTTTTCCTGGAGATGATGTTATTGAAAACCGTCTCGACAACATTATTTTCAACCTTGGAATGATCGAATTGATAAGCTATTGGAAGGCGACCTGTTCCCCAACGCTTATCATCAAACCATTCACACTTCATGCGGAACAAATTACATGGTGGAAGAAACTCTATTTTCACGGACTTGGTGAATTTTTTTACCTGAATTCCATTGATGTTACAGTAGACAACTTCATGCAGATAGAGGTTGCCTCGCCTCTCGCCCTGGCTCCGGAAAAATATACCCTGGACGATGCAGTGATCATCCCGGTTGGCGGAGGCAAGGATTCGGCCGTGACCATCGAACTGCTTGGCACTCAAACAGGCAGTGTCCCGCTGATCCTGAATCCCCGGAGAGCAAGTCTGGAAACGATTTTTGCCGGAGGTTTTTCCAGGGATCAACTGATTGAGATTCAACGCACCATCGACCCTCAACTGCTAAGGCTGAATGACCAGGGTTATTTAAACGGTCATACCCCTTTCTCTGCCATGCTGGCTTTTGCCTCGGTTCTTGCAGCCATTGTGACAGGCCACCGCCATATTGCACTTTCGAATGAGTCGAGTGCAAGCGAGGCGACCATCGAAGGAACTGAAATCAATCACCAGTATTCAAAATCGTTTCAATTCGAATCGGATTTTCGCGCATATGTGCAGCGGTGGATCTGTGAAGATATCAACTATTTCAGTTTCCTGAGGCCGCTGAATGAATTGCAGATCGCTTCCCTGTTTTCGCGATTCCCGCGTTTTCACCCTGTTTTTAAAAGCTGCAATGCAGGAAGCAAGACCGATTCATGGTGTGGAGCCTGTGCAAAATGTCTTTTTACTTATATTATATTATCCCCGTTTCTGACGGAAGAGCAACTTGTCAGGATTTTCCATAAGAATCTTTTCGCCGACGAAGCGCTGAAGCACCTCTTTGATCAGCTTACCGGGGTGGCCGATGAAAAGCCATTCGACTGTGTGGGGACCATAGGAGAGGTGAACATTGCGTTATGCGAGACCATTAGGCAGAGCAATAAGACTCTGTTGCCTTTCCTGCTTGGCTATTACAGGAATTCTGTCGCATATGCCCGTTTTGTGCGTGTTGATTTTGCGGGAGAATTGTTGCATAACTCGAAAGATCACCATTTGTTACCGGAATTTTTAGAAATATTGCGGAACAGGATCAGGAAGGGATAGGAGCGGGGTACTTAAAACTAAAAAGCTGTTTATGATTAATCTGATCCGGGAACGGTTTGAACATAAATCTTTATTGCTTCTCGGGTTTGGCAGGGAGGGGCAATCGACTTACTCCCTGCTGCGAAGAATATTTCCTGACAAACAACTGACCATTGCCGACCTGAGCGATGGCGTTCGTGAAAATCCTTTGATACAGCATGATCCTTGCATCCGGTTTATAACAGGATCAGGATATCTCAATCGACTGAATGGATTTGATGCGATTTTTCGTTCCCCGGGAATTCCGGTATGGAAACTGACCACTCCTGATGGGGATTCCGCAAAGGAACAGTCTGATGCTTCTATCAAAGCGCTTATCCCCAGGGAAAAGATCACGTCGCAAACGGAGCTATTCCTGGAGTATTATTCTAAACAGGTGATCGGTATTACCGGAACCAAAGGGAAAAGCACCACATCAAGTCTTATTCACCATATTTTTAAAACTGCCGGACGTGAGGTATTGCTGGCAGGAAATATCGGCAACCCTGTATTTCATTTCCTCGACATCATTACCCCCCGTACGACCATTGTTTTTGAATTGTCATCCCACCAGCTCGAATTCCTGAAAAAGGCTCCACACATCTCGGTACTGCTGAACCTATACCAGGAACACCTTGATGCCTATGAGAGCTATGAAACATATAAACGTGCCAAGATTAACATCACAAAATACCAGCAACCGGATGATTTTATCATTTTTAATGCCGATGACATACAACTCCGGGTACTGATCGAGCCATGGCTGAACAACCGGCAAGGATACCCGTTTTCTGTGATGGAGCAACCTCAGCCGGGTGGGTTTATACAGGATGGGGTGGTGTGTTTTTCTGATGGAGCGAAAGTTGTCCCTGTATGGAATGTTCACCAGGACCGGTTTCTCCGCGGCGAGCACAACCTGAAAAACATCCTGGCAGCAGTGAATACAGCAATGATTTGCGGTATCGCGACCATGATGATCCAGGATGGCATCGACACTTTCAAAGGACTGGAACACCGGCTGGAGTATGTGGGCGAATTTGGCAGGATTCATTTCTACAACGATTCTATCGCCACCATTCCCGAAGCGTGCATGGAGGCGGTGAAAGCAGTTCCCAATGTGGACACCCTCATTGCCGGGGGTTTTGACCGCGGCATCGATTATTCGGAACTTGCAGTGTTTCTGAGCAGGTCGGAAGTTAAGAACTTCATCCTTGTCGGAGCCGCAGGACGACGCATTCAGGAGCAAATGGTCCTGAATGATCCAGCCGGGAAAGAGATTTTTTTTATCAACCGGTTCGATGATTTTAAATCCATCGCTTTTCGTGTGACACGCGCCGGGTATGCCTGCCTGCTTTCGCCTGCCGCTGCCAGTTATGATGAATTTAAAAATTTCGAGGAACGTGGTAAAAGATTCAGGGAATTGGTCAGTAGCAAACGGTAAGATGGTAAGATAGTAAGATGGAAGGTTACAGATTCATGAAGATATTTTCGTGTCTGGTTTTCGGTATTTTATTCCATGCGAGTCTGGTTTCTGCGCAGCAGGCTGATTACAATGCGATCGTAAGCCGCTATGTGCAAAAATACAAAGAGGTTGCTGTCAGGGAAATGATGGTGTACCGCATCCCCGCGAGCATTACGCTGGCCCAGGGAATCCTTGAGTCAAATGCCGGCCGCAGTGCACTGGCTGTGGAGGCAAACAACCATTTCGGGATCAAATGCCATAAGGAATGGACAGGTAAGACCTATTTTCAGGATGATGAAACAAAAAAGGAGTGTTTCAGGAAATATGACAGCCCGCTTGAATCCTTCCGGGATCATTCCTGGTTTCTTACCCAGCGTGAACGTTACAAGGGGCTGTTCGACCTGGATGTGACCGATTACAAGGGGTGGGCGAATGGGTTGAAATCAGCAGGGTATGCAACAAATCCGGTGTATGCCCAGCTATTGATCAAAACTATTGAGACTTTCAACCTTTATAATTATGATAAAGCCGGTACTGCCTGTATTTTCAGCGACAGCCTGCATGATCTCAATAATCCCGGGACGCAGGCATGGTTGAGGAAGTTCGAGGTAGTTACGAAGGGGCCGGGTAACCGGAACATATATGAAAACAACCGGTTGCAAATGATCATTGCCTCGGAAGATGACAACCTTTATCTCCTTTCCCGCGATTTTAAAATATCTGTCAGCAAATTGCTTAAGTATAATGACCTGTCAAATCCAAACGAACTGAAACCTGGTCAGATTGTTTACCTCGAACTTAAGCGAAGGAAAGGGGCGGTTGAAAACCATAAGGTGAAAAACGGGGAATCGCTTTATACCATTTCACAGCTTTATGGTATAAAACTCAAATTTATCTACAAACGGAATAATCTGCGGGAGGGTGTGGAACCGTTAAAAGGAACCGTGTTACGGCTTCGGTAGGCGATAGTTTTTCAATAATTTTCCTGCACCGACCAGGAGGTTCAAGTGAGCTTCATTTTCAAGATATCCCACGTCGAACGGAGTATTCCCCCGGATGCCCGATTCAAGCTCATGATACCCGTTCTGGTCAAACAGGAATAATTCGTTTGTTTCAGGCACAACATAACCGATCATCACTTTACTTTCACTGCCGCGCAACAGGAAGGGAGGATGGCTTATTTCACGACGAAATGCATAGGAGTATGTCAATTTATAGTTCCGGTTGTAATAAAATATACTGTTTTTGTCGGAAAAGATAAACTCCGGCTGATCATTTCCACTGATATCTTCATAGAAAAAGCGGTGTTCTGGTGTGAAAATATTCAGGGTAACCTCTGATGTTTTACCATTTTCATGGATGAAGATCACTTTCCCATCCGGCCCGGTTGTTAGGAAAGGCCCTTTTTTGTTGGTTTTATTGATGTGAAAACCCGACAAAGGTGCATGGGTGAATTTTGGTCCGGGAGTAATTTGCTGTTCCCCGTTCCGGTCGAGGATCATGGTATTCCCGGTTACGCCCGAAACCAGCAGGTAGTCTTTTCCTCCAACCTTAAAACAGGATACCGGTTCTGTCACCTCCTCCTTTATGTTTGGTCGTTTCCAGCCATAAAGTGAGACCCCGTCGAGGGTAAAGCAATATATCCTGTTGTCCTGGAATGCAACCATGATACGGTAATCGTTGTTTTCATCCCAATCGGTTACGGTGATTCCATTTGTGGCATGGAGCGGGAAACGCATCGGGAACTTGTCGGCAAACCTGCCATCGGCATGAAGCAGGTAGAGATGGGTGTCGGTATTGAACAGCAGGAACAACGAATCATTGCCTCGTAATCTGACGGGATGTATTTTCCCCATTATTTTCCCCATGATATTGAGTTTCCAGGCAATATGCCCCTGGGAGGTAACAAGATAGAGGTTGTTGCCAACGTCTTTGGCAACAACAGCCGGGTTTCCTTTGGTGGTTGCGGGGATGATCTGGGGCTGCCCGACAAGCGTCGTGTCAAGGCTCACTTGCCACTGAAGCGGACCTTCTTTACCCAGGTTTGGGTCATACCTCAGGAACATGCTTGAATAGAATTGTCCTTCAGCATTGCTGTATTGAAAAGCGACGGATTCGAACTTCCTGAGCGTGTCCATCATGGGATTCAACTGATCAGAGAGATCCTGGCTCAACAATCCTTTTAAAGAATGAATGGCGTTGCGTGTATTGAAATAGGAGAAAACATTGGATTTATCGGACAAATTGGCTTCAAAGTCGTTAAAAACCCGGTCCTTTGCAAGGGTAGCTCGTTCGGAAACTGCCTCTATTACCGGTTCAAGGTATTTGGGTTGAGAGGCAAAAACCACATAATCCTTTAAAAATGTAAAGCAATTGACATCGAATTTGCCGAATAATTCGCCGAAGAGGGATGGAATAAAAGCAGGCAATGCCAGCCTGTAAATTTTATGTCCTTTGAATTGAATTGAATCGTAGCGGATGCCGAGCGTATCCGCCAGGGCGAAAAGGGAAGTGGCCGTAAGCATTGTATCCCGTGAACTGAACGCAGTGAACCCGATTTCCACATTTGATTTAGGATCCTCCATCACAAACAGGCAGCCTTCATTTCCGATCCATGGAAGAAAATATTCGCTGACATTCAGCTGGTAGCGGTCGATCATGGAAATGACATCGTTTTGTTCGCCGGTAAAATTTTCTTCATGCTGCATCCTGTTTTGAAATCTTTGACAGAAGCGCGAAGGATCACTCCATCCGTAAGCGGTAAAATAGAGTGCTTTTTCGGGAATAATGGCAGCAATCTCTTTTTTCTGGGGCTTCTGATCGGTGAAAAGCGACAGGAATTGCTGGTTGCTGTCTGAAGCCACTGTAATTCCGTTGAATAGCAGTTCGTCTTTTTTTATGATCAGGTCGAGTCCGCTCCAGTCTGCGAAATTTGAAAATTTCAACAAGTCAGGGAGATTTTCCTCCCGGGTTATTTTCGAAAGGACCAGGGAGAAAAAACGGTAATTGATGTAGATGTTGGCATCTGCCTTTTTCCCTGAGGAAGCCTGCACCTTTCGAAAGCCCGAGGAAGCGGCCATCGGGGTGTTGAGAGAGAGGCGGTCGATGGCCCGTTTGACCAGGTCGGCATGGAAGCTTCCCATGAAAACCCCTTTCAGCACGGCAAAATAAAATGCTTCACGGCTGCCACCTGATTGGATCCGGTGCAGCCGGGTTGTAGAATAGGGCGTTTCTGAAAGGATTGCTTTCCGGGAGTTTATTTCATTTATGAATTCAAGAATGTATGATTCGGGATCTCTCCCTGAGACGGAAGCGAGATAGAGTGCCCCAAAATTGTTGCGGCCACTCAGGGTGATGGAAACCAGTATGTTATATTGTTGGAATATTTTATTGATTTTCTCATTTTTACGGCTTGCCGAATCGACATAATGAAGCTCATTTTTTACGGTACTGATTCCGGGAAAGCGTGACAGAGCCCTCCACAAAAGGTTTGACCGGTTGAGTTCTTCGAGCAGGTTGCCAGCTTTGTTCAATTGTATGATCAGGGCTGTGTTGCCTGGGATCGCATTAAAGGGAGATTCAGAGGGGCGCTGGAACTTGTTGTACAGCGCGTAGCCAAGCCAGGAAAAACCTGCCACGGCAACAACTACTGCCAACACGATCAGAATGGTTCTGAAATTTCTCATGGTTGGTTTTTTTTGGAAAAAACCGTGACAAAGGTAGGGTGAAGAAATAAGTTATGGCGAAAAAATTATCAATACTTATTCCATTACCGGTAATCAACCCGTCACTTCCCGATCATCCTGAAGGTTTTGCGGTGATATGGTGTAATTCCATAGAGGGCGATGATTTCCCGGTGCTTTTTCGAAGGATAGCCCTTGTTGTTGCTCCAGCCGTAAACCGGGTATTCTTCGTGGATCTGCTTCATGAAGGAATCACGGTAGGTTTTGGCCAGAACCGATGCAGCCGCAATGGACAAAAATTTTTCATCTCCCTTCACGATACATTGGTGTGGAATACCGGGGTAGGGATTAAAGCGGTTGCCATCTATCAGCAGCAACTGAGGTTGTATGTTAAGATGACCAATGGCAAGATGCATTGCAAGGAGGGATGCCCGGAGGATGTTGATCTCGTCGATGGTCCCGGCTTCCACACTGGCAACGGCCCAGGCGATGGCATTGGCTTCAATGACAGGACGCAGTCTGTCGCGTTGCTTTTCGGACAGCTGTTTTGAATCGGTCAGAAGTTCATCCCTGAAATCGTGGGGAAGGATCACCGCGGCTGCAAATACAGGTCCTGCAAGGCATCCCCGCCCCGCTTCGTCACATCCTGCCTCTGAAAGGTTTTGAGAAAAGTGGCTGAGAAGCATTTTTAACGTTCATCAATGGTAAATATAATTATGAATAAACAGGTTGTTGAGCAAAACACTGAAGAAGTACACCAGCAGGATCGTCTCGGCGACACGGGTCTTTTTTAACCCTATCAGGGTACCTGTTATGACCATGGCCAGAGCCGGCATGGCCAGTGCAGGGTGAAAAATGGCCATCGACCTGGAAAAGACAAAAGAGAGCAGGGTGAAAACAAGGGTCCAGAGCAGAATGTTTGTTTTAACCCTGATCTCGACCGTTTTTTGAGGCCCTCCCTGGAAAAGGAAAATACCCCACAGGGCCAGAAGCAGTGTAAAGCCCGACAACATCCAGAAGTCGGCGTGAAACGGATTTGGGAAAACAAGGAAATGACCAAAAAAAATTGGGAATTCCAGCGCTTTGACGACCAGTTCATTGTGCCAGAAATGCCAGACAGCCAGGTATAGGAATGGCGTGATGAGCCCGATAAAAGCGGCCATCCAGGCGCGCCAGTTGCCTGCACGGAAAACCAGGAAACTCACAATTACGAATACAAACCACAGGATGAAAGGTAGATAAAACATGCTGGCAATGGCAGTAAAAAATCCTGCGGCGAAAATCCTGTCGAGGTGTTCGGGCTTGTTGTAGGAGATTAAAAGATGATGAAGAATGAGGATCATAAATCCCAGGGCAATGTTGATAGGGTTGAGGGTAAGCTGGTCGGGCAGGAAACTCATCATCACCAGGAAAACAAGCGCTGAAAGGGAGGAGTTTTTCAGAACAAGCTCGTGGTGACTGAGAATCCGGGTCAGCCAGTACGTTTCTGCCAGCAGCAGGCAAAAACCAATTACGGTTGCCAGAAGCGGCATGCCGTGAAACATTTGATAGCAAAGGGAATAGAGCGGAACAGGACCCTCCGGTGCAGGCATTCCCGGCGGGGTAATGAACGCGCTGATCCAAAGGCATAACCCTGTAATCCCGATAACGAGATACTGGATAAAAAAGCTGGATTTGAAAAATTTGATAAACACTTTAAAGTTAAGTTTTAAGTGTTAGGTTAGGTCGAAGCCGATATCGGGTCGGTAATATTTTCCCTTGAAATTGATTTTTTTTACGTTTTCATAGGATTTTAAAAGGGCATCCTCCATGGTTTCACCAAATGAGGTGATTGCCATCACACGTCCTCCGTTGGAAGTGATGTCGCCATTTTCTGAGTTCAGCACAGTGCCGGCATGAAAAACCATGCTTCCTGTGACCTGCTCCTCCCCCAAAATGATGTTCCCCTTTTCATAATGACCGGGATAGCCCCCGGATACGAGCATAACAGTAGCTGTGAAACGGGGGTCGGTGAAAATAGTCTCGGCATCCAGTGCCTGGGTGGCAACTGCCTTAAACAATTGAACCAGGTCGCTGGTGACCCGCGGTATCACCGATTCTGTTTCGGGATCGCCCAAACGACAGTTGTATTCAATTACATAAGGATCTTCCTTAACTTTGATCAACCCGAAAAAGATAAATCCCTTGTAATCAATTTTTTCGGACAGAAGCCCATTCATGGTCGGCCGGATGATCCGTTCTTCAACTTTCTGCATGAAGAGTGCATCTGCAAATACTACCGGGGATATGGAACCCATCCCACCTGTATTGGGGCCGGTATCTCCCTCACCGATTTTTTTATAATCCTTGGCTTCGGGTAGGATTTTATAGTTTTTGCCATCAGTAAGAATGAAAACCGAAAGTTCAATTCCGGGAAGGAATTCTTCAATTACCACTTTGTCGGATGCAGCGCCAAATGTTGAATCCAACAGCATCCTGGTGAATTCGCTCTCGGCTTCCTCCAGCGTTTTACATATGATCACTCCTTTGCCGGCGGCCAAACCATCGGCTTTTAATACATATGGCGGCCTTAGTGTGTGAAGGAAATCGATCCCATCGGAAATGGTCGGTTTGCTGAAAGTCTGATGCCTGGCAGTGGGTATTCCATGCCTGTTCATGAACTGTTTTGCAAAATCCTTACTGCCTTCGAGCATGGCAGCTTTTTTTACCGGGCCGATTACCGGAACCTGCCGGATGTCGGGGTCGGACAGGAAGAAATCGTGAATGCCGTTCACCAGGGGATCTTCAGGGCCAACTACCACCATGTTGACCTGGTGTTTAAGGACGGCTATTTTTATCTCATCGAAATCGTTCAGGGACAAGGCAAGGTTGGTTCCAAATTGTAATGTTCCGGCATTGCCGGGTGCAATAAACAGGTTGGACAGCAGGGGGCTTTGGGAAAGTTTCCATGCCAGCGCATGCTCGCGGCCTCCCGAGCCAAGCAGAAGAATGTTCATCGCAGATCAGGATTTAGCAGCTTTTTCAATGGATTCCCACAACCGGTCGGCAGTTTGCTGCCAGGAGAACATGTTTTTACGACGGCGGCCACGGAAAATGAGTTCCTCACGGATGCTTTCGTACTGGTATGCTTTGTAAAGCGCTTCTGCAATTGACTCGGGGTTAAAAGGATCCACCAGCAGGGCTGCATCTCCTGCCACTTCAGGCATGGAGGTGACATTTGAGGTGATTACAGGCACTTCGCAGCGGAAAGCTTCCACGATGGGAATTCCAAATCCTTCGAAATAGGATACATAGGTGAGGGCAATGGCAGACCCCAGTACCCTGGCAAGGAGATCAACATTGAGGCGCCCGGTAAAAATCACATCGTCTGAAAAAACCATCCGGTTAAACGCAAGGTCGATGTCGCGGGTCCACCATTTTTTTGCGCCAACAATAAGCAGTTTTACATCTGAAGGATTGGATTTTTTAAACAGGTCGAAGGCGCGGAAAAGGTTAACCAGATTTTTCCTCGGATGCAGCGAACCGATGAAAATGAAATAGGGGCGACCTTCGCTGTATTTTTCCCTGACCTTTTTCTTTTCATCCCTTGTAAGGGGAAGATATTCATCATTTGCCCCGTCGAAAACGACATCAATTTTATCCGGCGACACTTTGTACTGCTTCACGATATCCGTTTTCGAAAATTCAGATACCGTTGCTATCCGTATCGCTTTGGCAGCATACTTTGGGAAATGCTGGCGGTAATAACGGCGTGTCCAGTAGGGGATATCCTGTGGATAATGTTCAAAGTTGAGATCATGGAAAACAGCCATGGATTTCACCGGAGTCTTTAAAGAGAGAAATCCGTCGGGAGACAAAAAGAGGTCTGGTTTGATCCGCTCGAGCAACCTGGGGATGGCAACTTCAAACCAGGCCCAATAAAGCACCGGATGCCGGGCATGCGGGTACTGGATAATGGGTGTGATGTTATCTGCAAAGATAAATTCCGGATCGTATTCACGGTCAAAAATAAAAAAGAATTGATGCTCAGGGTGTTGCGTTGTTATACGTTTCAGCGATTCGTATGTAAACCAACCGATTCCTTCGAGCCTGTTCTGGATCAGCAGCCGGGTATTAACAGCTATGTTCATTAATTTTATTAACTTTGTAGCAAATATCTGAATTTTTTTTGAGTTATAATAAAAAGTTACCGTTCCCGGCAACTTTTATTCTTGGTTCATGCAGCGGAAGTTCCTGACAAACCTGGGGTTACTCCTTTTTTTAAATCTCCTCATAAAACCCATTTGGATTTTTGGGATTGACCTAACCGTACAGCGAAGTGTTGGGGTAGGAAATTACGGCTTCTATTTTGTGATCCTGAATTTTTCATTTCTTTTCAACATCATCCTCGACCTGGGGATTACCAACTTCAACAACAGGAATATTGCCCAGCACAATCACCTGCTTAACAAACATTTTTCTGGGATTCTTGTTCTAAAACTGCTGCTTGGATTGACGTATGTTGTTATTGCTTTTGTTGTCGCTTTCATCCTGCGTTACAATGCAGATCAATTCAGGCTTCTGGGCTGGCTCGCACTGAACCAGTTCCTTCTCTCATTCATCCTCTATCTGCGGTCAAATATTTCAGGGTTCATGATGTTTAAAACGGATAGTCTGCTTTCCGTGCTGGATCGTTTGCTGATGATCCTTTTTTGCGGGATGTTGCTTTGGGGGCACATAACCTCATCGGTGTTCCGCATCGAGTGGTTTGTCTACTCCCAGACCGCAGCGTATTCAATAACTGCCGCACTTGCTTTTTTTATTGTCGTCAAGAAAGCCCATTTTCGCAAACTCAACTGGAACTGGCCGTTTTTCCTGATGATCATGAAACAAAGCATGCCTTTTGCCTTGCTGGTTTTGTTGATGACATTGTACAATCGGCTTGACCCCGTGATGCTGGAGGGGCTGCTTCCGGCAAAAATTTCAAATGTCCAGGTCGGGATTTTGGCCTCTGTCAACCATCTGAACCCATTGATACTGGAAAATATGCTTGCAGAAAAGACCGGCAATTTCCAGGCAGGTATTTATGCATCCGGTTTCCGGCTCCTCGATGCCGCCAACATGATCGCCTACCTTTTTGGCGTCCTTCTGGTCCCCATTTTTTCCAAGATGCTCAAAAAAAAGCAGCCCATCGAGCATATGCTCAAGCTTTCTTTTACCCTCATCATTACTCTGGCTATTATTATCGGGTTCGGCTCATTTTTTTACAGTTACGAATTGATGGATTTATTGTATAACACCCATATCGCAGCTTCTACCAAGGTCTTCCGGCTTTTAATCCCGGGTTTCATAGCGGTTTCCACTACTTACATTTTCGGCACCCTGCTCACTGCGAACGGAAATCTGAGGCAACTTAACTTAATAGCACTGATGGGTTTAATCATCAACCTGGTCCTGAATTATCTCCTTATCCCGCATATGCTGGCTGCAGGCTCCGCCATTTCAAGCCTGGTCACACAATTTACCATGGCAATTCTCCAGGTGCTGATGGTACAACGTGTTTTTAAATTCAAAGTAAACTATCGTTACCTGTTTACCCTCTTTCTGTTTTTATTTGGTGTGGTTATGATAAATGTCATTTCCCGGTTCTGGATTATACACTGGTCTTTCCTGCCGGCACAGAAAGCCTGGCTTGGCAATTTCGCACTGATGCTGGTTGCCTCTGTTTTCCTTGCTGCATTTCTGCGACTCTGGAATTTAAAATCCATGATCAAAATATTGCGCGAAGACCGCTGATTATTTAGCCTTTCCAAGGAACCTCCTGTTGTACATTCCGTTTATTTCCCTACCTTTGGCATCAATTTTGAAAAGTCTTCTATGGCCAATGAAATGAAAAAAGGAGAAGATTTCGATTCCTCAAACCTCGTGATCTTTCTCTACAAATGGCGAAAACCCTTGTTCATTATAATGGTAGTTGCGGTGGTGGTTTCATGGTTTTTTTCCTCACCTTGGTTTATAACGCCCAAATTCAAATCGACTGTCATCATGTTCCCTGCAAGCAGCAGTTCAATCTCTAAATCATTGCTAAACGAGCAATCGGTTAAAGGACAGGATATTACGGCGTTCGGGGAGGATGATCAGGCCGAGCAGTTGCTTCAGATATTGAATTCCAATAAAATCCGCGACAGGGTAATGCGCAAGTTTGACCTCATGCGCCACTACGACATCGACAGTACATCAGAAATTAAATATTCGAATCTCTTTAAAGAGTATGACAACAACATCACGTTCAGGCGAACCGAGTTCATGGCTGTGCAGATTTCGGTGAATGACAAGGATCCCCAGGTGGCCGCGGATATTGCCAATACCATTGCCTCATTACTTGATTCGGCTAAAAACGACATGATGCGCCAGCGTTCGGTCAAGGGGTTCAAGGTTGTCGAAGCTGAATACAAAGCCATGAAAGCCGAAAAGAACCAGATTGTGGATTCGTTGATTGCACTTGGCAGCCTGGGTGTGAATGACGTGGAATACCAGTCACAGGTGCTCAACCAGCAATTTGCCATTGCACTCATGAACGGGAACAAAACCGCCCAGGCAGCCCTGCAGAAGAAACTCGATATCCTGGGGAAATATGGAGGAATCTACATGGCTCTGAAAAATTCCCTGGAGTATAAAACAGAACAGCTCAGCTTGCTTGAAACCAAGTATAAACATGCAAAAGTCGATGCAGAGGAAAACCTGCCCCAGAAGTTCATTGTGAGCGATGCCTATAAGGCAGAACGCAAAACCTATCCCGTTCGCTGGCTGATCATCATGGTATCAACGATTGCAGCACTTTTCATGTCGATTATCGTGATCATGATCATGGAAAAAATATCAGACTACAATTCGCACAAGAAATTTCAGATAGGACAATCATAATATAAAATCCGAAATATGGACAGTTTTTTCAAAAGTAAAAATATTATTGATATTGTGCTTAAATGGAAGGTACAGCTTGTAGTGGTCATCGTGGCAGCCATTCTGCTTTCTATTCTCTTTTCGAGTCCGATATTTATCACCCCCCTTTATAAATCAAGTTGTTTGTTGTACCCGTCCAACATTTCACCCTATTCAGATGAAAGTGAAACGGAACAGAGCATTGAGATTTTCCAGTCGAGGGATATTCGTGATTCACTGGTAAAAAGATTCAACCTGGCTAAACACTGGGAAGTTGATTCAAGCTACAAGCATTTTGAGAGCACCCTAAACTGGATATACAGCCAGCGGGTTCGCGTCAACAAAACCCCTTTTGAAGCTGTTGAGATTGAAATATCGGACAAGGACCCAATAATGGCCCGCGACATGATCAATTCAATGCTCGATGTTTACAACAAGAAGATCAGGGCCATGCACAAAGCGAAATTTGGGGAGGTTGTCCAGAACTATAATTTCATCATGGGTGTGAAAAAAGTTTACATGGATTCACTGAAAACCGCGGCACAGGAGTTGGGAACCAAGTTTGGAATCCTCGAATACCAGGCCCAAACCCGCGAGGTGATGCGGGCTTATCTTAGTACCGGGGGAGGCTCTGTGCGCTCGGCAGAGGCAAAAGCAATGAAGAAGAACCTCGAGGAAAAAGGCGGTGAAATGCTGGTTCTTGCCGAAATGATCCGGTCAGAATCGGGTACCTACAGTGCCATGAAAATGGATGCCGACCGCGCCCTGCTTGATTACAACAGGGAGTATACTTACGTGAATGTTCTCAGCAAGCCTTTTGTGTCAGATAAAAAGGCATATCCGATACGCTGGCTAATTGTGGTATTCAGCACCCTGGCTGCTTTCTTCCTGGCCATCCTGATTATTGGTTTGATAGAACGCAACAAATTCCAGGACCTGGAAACAGATGTCAATGAAGGATAAAGTTGCCGAAATACGAAGTTACCTTACCGGCAGCAACCAGAGGATTACCATCCTTTATGTGCTGAGTGCCATTTTCATCGGATTGAATTGCTATCTGATTTACCGGGATTTCTATTGGCTTCTTTTCTTTCCGCTCTTCCTTGTGATCCTTTACCTCTATTTTTATTCCCTTGATAAAATTCTTCTGCTGATCACTGCATTGACCCCTGTTGCCATCAACATCACCCAGTTTGACCTGAATGTGGGTGTTTCACTTCCGGTAGAACCAATGATGCTGGGGGTTTTGTTGCTGTTTGTCGTTAAATTGTTTTACAACAACCAGGTTGATCAAAAGATATGGAGTCATCCGGTTACCATCGTCATTGGGTTGCAATTGGTCTGGATGTTGCTTACCAGCATTACGAGTGACATGCCACTCGTCTCATTCAAACACCTGCTTGCACGCCTCTGGTTTGTAATCCCATTTTATATTCTTGGAATTCAGCTGTTTAAAAAACGTTCAAACATCAATCTTTTCATTTGGTTTTATACCGTACCCCTCATCGGGGTCATTGCCTATACAACTTACAATCACTCACTCTGGGGATTTGATGAACAGGCCGGGCATTGGGTCATGGAACCATTTTACAACGATCATACTGCTTATGGGGCAATCCTGTCGTTGTATATACCACTTTTTTGCGGATTCACATTCAGTAAATGTTACTCTGGGACAACCCGTTTTTTTGCCGGAGTCGTCCTTTTGATCCTCCTCACGGCGCTTGTTCTTTCATATTGCCGCGCAGCCTGGCTGAGTCTTGCTTTTGCTCTCGGGGTGCTGTTTATTGTCCTTTTCAGGATCAAATTCAAATGGATCTTTTTTGTCTCTGTCATCTTAGGTATCCTTTTTTACCTTTTTTCTTTCCAGATACTCGACCGTCTTGAGAAAAACCGGCAGGGGCCCTCTGCCAATTTTGTGGAGCATCTGCGCTCGATCTCCAACATTTCAACAGATAATTCCAATCTTGAGCGAATCAACAGGTGGCAGTCGGCACTAAGGATGTTTGAAGACAGGCCGGTATTCGGTTATGGACCAGGAACATATCAATTCGAGTATGCCCCTTTTCAGCGGGCGAGAGAGAAAACACTGATCAGCACCAATGCAGGCGACAAGGGGAATGCCCACAGCGAATATATCGGCCCACTGGCTGAACAGGGATTGCCTGGCATGTTGATCGTATTTGTACTGGTAGGATCTTTTATTGTTGTAGCCATGCGTGTTTACCGGCGTTCGGCCGATCGTGAAGTGAGAATGCTGAGCCTGTCGCTGATGCTTGCACTCCTGACCTATTTCCTGCACGGAACAATGAACAATTTCCTAGATACCGACAAGGCTTCTGTTCCCGTTTGGGGATTCATGGCAGCTATCGTGGCGCTGGATATCTATTCGGGAAAGGAAAGCAAGGGGAGTGTGTTAGATGACAGGTGACGCGTGACGGGTGACTTGTTATTTCAGTTTGCTCAGGATATCGGGCAGCATCTTCAGGGCTGCTACTTCACGCCATTTTTTGCGGGCTTCTATAGCAGGGGCGCCCCAATAGGTTTTACCACCTTCAAGAGATTTTTCGGTTCCCGATCCTGCAAGGACAATGGCCCCTTTCCCGATCACCAGGTCTTTGTTAACCAGCACGCTGGCCCATAAAATGACATCATCCTCGATCCTGGTGACCCCTGCAATTGCGCAGAATGCACCAATCAGGCAGTTCCTGCCGATAAAGGTATCATGGCCTACCTGTACGTGGTTGTCAAACTTTGTCCCCCGCGAAATGAAGGTATCACCTGAAACCCCTTTGTCGATGCTTGAGAGAGCCCCGATTTCCACATGGTCTTCAATAACTACCCGGCCACACGACTCAAGTTTTTTATAGCCTTCCGGACGCCGCTGGAAATAATAGGCATCTGCCCCGATCACCGCACCGGAATGGATGATCACATGATCACCGATTACAGTATGGTCGTAAATGCTGGCATTTGCATGGATAATGCAATCTTTGCCGATCGTAACATGGTTCCCGATAAATGCACCCGGCTGTATCACCGTTCCTTCGCCGATCCTGGCACTGGCGCTCACAGATGAAAGGGCTCTTTCAAACGGGCGGAAACGCATAACAAGGGAAACATAGTCATCGAAAGGTTTTTCGCTGATCAGCAGGGCTTTTCCCGGGGGACAATCCACCTCCTTGTTTATGATGATGGTGGTGGCATTCGAATTCAACGCCTTGGAATAATATTTGGGATGATCCACAAATGTCAGGTCTCCCGCTTCGACCATGTGGATCTCGTTCATCCCGGTCACCAGAAAGTCAGGATCACCAACTGGCCGGGCACCAAGCATGACCGCCAGTTCACTGAGTTTTAACGGGAGTACAAACTTCATAACCTTAAACTTTCACCCGCTCCGAGTAGTCACCCGTCCGGGTATCCACTTTGATTGTTTCACCTTCGTTGATGAACAGAGGCACTTTGACGATTGCCCCGGTTTCAACGGTGCAGTCCTTCAGGGTATTGGTGGCAGTATTGCCACGCATCCCCGGCTCGGTGTAGGTTATCTTCAGGGTTACAAAGGGAGGGAGCTCGCAGGTTAGCGCAGTTTCAGTATCAGCGTGAAAGAGGATTTCAACCTCCTGGCCCTCTTTCAGAAACTGTGATGCATTGATGAGTGATTCAGGAACATAGATTTGCTCAAAAGTCTCGGTATGCATGAAATGGTAGTCAGAGTTCTCTTTGAAGAGATATTGGTACTTTCTGCGTTCAACCCTGGCAATTTCAAGTTTCGCACCTGAATCAAAGGTGTTTGCAATTACGCGGCCATGTTTCAGGCTTTTTAATTTGGTGCGGATAAATGCCGGGCCTTTTCCGGGTTTTACATGTTGAAATTCCACGATGCTGTACAAGTCGTTGTTGAATTCAATGACCAGACCATTCCTGATATCTGCTGTTGTAGCCATAAAAATATTTTGACGATTGATTTAAAAAGGGTTGCAAAATTAGTGAAAAATCTTGGATTAAATGTGTTATTTTTGCGCCTGTATTGAAATATATGGTTCACCCCGGATGATGAAACAACTCCTGAAACGACTTCTTACCCTGCTGCATATTGCGGTGACCCGTAATCAAAAATACGACGCCTATACCCAAAAAATTATTCAACGCAGTCTGAAACCTGGTTCGAATTGCATTGATATCGGATGCCATAAAGGAGAAATTCTTGACCTGATGATCAAAGGGGCGCCGCTTGGAAAAAAAATAGGCTTTGAGCCAATCCCCGAGCTGTATCAATTCCTCATCGAAAAGTATTCCGGAGATTCAAATGTGCTCATTCATCAGATAGCGCTCTATGATCAGGCAGGAACCACCACTTTCCAGCATGTCCTGAATGCCCCTGCTTACAGTGGTATCAAAAAACGAAAGTACGACGGAAAGCATGTCGATATCGATCAGATTACGGTTGAAACCGGACTGCTGGACCACATCATTCCGGGCGATCTTCATGTTGACTTCATGAAAATTGATGTGGAGGGAGCCGAATTCAGGGTGTTGAAAGGAGGCGTAGCCACTCTCCGCCGCTGCAAACCGGTCATTATTTTTGAATTTGGCCTTGGTGCCGCCGACTTTTATAATTCTAAACCGGATGTGTTGCATGCATTTCTGACCCGGGAGTGCGGAATGAGAATATCTACCCTCAGGGGCTATCTCGATCATGCTCCTTCCCTTACTGAAATTCAGTTCTGCGGGATGTTTGAAAAGGGGAGTGAGTACTATTTCGTGGGGCACCCATAAAGAAAATGACAAATGACAATTGACAAAGGGCGGGATTCCTGGTTTGTCCCGGTTGCCTGTTTGTCAGAGTTCCTCCCTTTTATTTAAAATCTTCGATCTGTAAGGCTTTACTTGCAAAAGCCGATTCTGTTTGATGAAGGTTTGAGCAGATGATGACTGTGCGGTTTCCTGCAAATTTTCCGATGAGTTCAAGATACCAGTCAATGCCGGTTTTGTCGAGGTTCATGGTGGGTTCATCTAGCAGTAGCAAAGGAACATCGCTAAGGAAGGCCAGTACCAGTTTCACCCGTTGTTTCATTCCCGAAGAAAACTGGCGGATCTGTTTGTTCTTCATGGCAGGGAACCCAAGGAGGTCGGTGACCAATGAATTATTGTACCCCGGCAGATACCTCTTAAACGAAAAATGGAATTTAACCATTTCGTGCAGGGTGAAATCTTCAATTAATTCAAGATAAGGAGCCACCATTGCGAGGTGGCGGAAAATTTCCTCCCCGCCGATGTTCAGCCCGCCATGCGTATAAATAACTTTTCCTGAAGTAGGGTGAAGGTTGCCTGCCATCACCTGCAGCAGTG
This sequence comes from uncultured Bacteroidales bacterium, assembly GCA_903828645.1. Classification (GTDB taxonomy): domain Bacteria; phylum Bacteroidota; class Bacteroidia; order Bacteroidales; family FEN-979; genus CAIVAT01. The sequence continues at coordinate 50,296 of CAIKNA010000285.1, read as the reverse complement.
TCGACTTTCCTGAACCATTCCGGCCAAGGATGGCTGATATTGATTTTTCCTCAAATTCAAATGAAACATCCCGGAAGATCCACTCCGTATTGAATTTCTTCCCGATTTGTGCAAGCTGGATTTTCATCGTGGTTGTTTGACCGGCACCAGGGGCAGGCGGTTTCGGTTCAGATGCTATTTTTCCCTCATTTTGGAATAGCCTTTCATAATTCCACGACTTGAGTTGGCAATGAATGAAAGGATTTCATCCCGTTCGGGTGTGGCTTCCACTTTGGCTTCTATGATCTCAACTGCCTGGGAGACATTATACCCCTTGATGAAAATTATCCTGTAAATTTCCTGGATTTTATTGATCACCTCCGGACTGAAACCTCTTCTGCGAAGCCCGATCGAATTTACCCCGACATACGAAAGGGGGTCGCGGGCGGCTTTTGTATAGGGAGGGACGTCTTTCCCAACACCCGACCCACCGGCGATAATGGTGTGAGATCCGATATGGCAGAACTGGAGGACCAGCACCCCACCGCCTACGATGGCCCAGTCATCAACAGTTACATGGCCGGCAAGCATTGCACCGTTCGCCATCACTACATTGTTGCCGACGACACAGTCATGGGCCACATGAACGTAGGCCATCAACAGGGTGTTGTCGCCTACAACAGTTTCATAACTGGCTTTCGTGCCGCGGTTGATCGTTGCGAATTCACGGATTGTGACATTGTTCCCGATCTTTACAATGGTATCTTCGCCGGCAAATTTCAGATCCTGCGGAATTGCAGAGATGACCGCTCCAGGAAATATTTTGCAATTCTTTCCGATGCGTGCACCCTCCATGATGGTTACGTTGGAGCCGATCCAGGTGCCTTCCTCGATGATCACGTTTTTATCGATCGAAACAAATGGTTCAATAACCACATTGGCTGCGACTTTAGCCTGTGGGTTTACATATGCTAAGGGTTGGTTCATGACAAAATATTATTTACGTTGAAGTTGCGCCATCATTTCGGCCTCCATAACGATCTTGCTGCCAACATAGGCTACTCCTTTCATGGATATCAAACCACGTCTCATTGGGCCATTAAACTGGCAGAAGAATACAAGAGTATCTCCCGGAACTACCTTGTGCCGGAATTTTACATTGTCGATCTTAACAAACAGGGTAAGATAATTCTGAGGATCTTCCAGGGTGCTCAGGGCCAGAATTCCTCCATTTTGTGCAAGGGCTTCAATCATGAGGACGCCAGGCATGACGGGTTCTTCAGGGAAATGGCCCACGAAAAACGCTTCGTTAATGGTGACATTTTTCACGCCCACCACATAGTCTGTTCCCATTTCGATGATTTTATCGATGAAAAGGAATGGCGGACGGTGCGGAAGAAGGTTCTTAATCTGGTTGATATTGTATAATGGTGGTTTATTGGGGTCGAATGTATGCACATTTTCGGTATGCCGTTCCTTCTTGAGCTGCTTTTTGATCAGCTTGGCGAACTGCACATTGGAGTGGTGCCCCGGCCGTGTGGCAATGATATGTCCCTTGATAGGCATTCCCACCAGTGCGAGGTCGCCGATGATGTCGAGTAACTTGTGCCGTGCCGGTTCATTTGGATATTGAAGTTCAAGGTTGTTCAGAATTCCTTCTTTCAACACCTTGACTTTGGGTTTATTGAAGAGGTGAGCCAGGTGGTCAAGTTCGACGCCTGACATTTCACGGTCAACAAATACGATGGCATTGCTCAGGTCGCCGCCTTTGATCAGGTTGTTGTTCAGCAGATATTCAAGCTCATGCATGAAGACAAAAGTGCGGCATGAAGCAAAATCATGTTCAAACTGGCGGAGGTTGTTCAGGGTGGCATTTTGCGATTGCAATACTTTTGATTCATAGTCGATCATCACCGAAACTTTGAATTCAGCAGATGGGATGGCAATCATCTCCACCTTTTTTTCAGGGTTCAGGTAAGTGATGTTTGAAGTGACCTCAAAATATTGACGGAGCGCTTTTTGTTCAACGATTCCAACCGTTTTCAGCGCTTCCACATAAACCTTAGAGCTGCCGTCGAGGATTGGTGTTTCAGACTGGTTGAGTTCAATGATTGCATTGTCGATCTCCAGCCCTGCAAGTGCAGCAAGCACATGTTCAATGGTGTCTATGCGAACCCCGTCCTGTTCGATGCTTGTCCCGCGTGATGTATCCACCACATGATCCACATCCGCGTCCACCAGCGTTCCGGTAGTAAGGTCGACCCGGCGAAATTTATACCCGTAATTTTCAGGGGCGGGCTTGAAAGTAATAATAACTTCGTTGCCGGTATGTAATCCGACTCCGGTGATACTTACCGGAGCCTTGATGGTTCTTTGTTTTTCACTCATGTGACTTGTTCAGTTGTTTTTCAATGGCGTAAACCTTTCTGACAATTTCATCGAGGTTGCGCCAATGGATAAAATTGCGCCTGGCTTTGCTGATTTCGATGGCCGGAGCGCCAAGCATTATGGCTCCTTCCTTCGTGATACTGGCTTCAATTCCCGACCCGGCCCCGATTTTCACATTGTCGGCGATGGTAATATGCCCGATGATACCCACCTGTCCTCCAATCATACAGTTTTTACCGATTTTCGTCGACCCGCTGATCCCTGATTGCGCAGCAATGACTGTATTTTCTCCGATCTCCGCATTGTGTCCTACCTGGATGAGATTATCGAGTTTCACCCCTTGCCGGATAATTGTTGAACCCAGGGTAGCCCGGTCGATGGTGCTGTTTGATCCAATCTCCACCTGGTTCTCGAGTATTACATTCCCCAATTGAGGGATTTTCTGATAATTGCTTCCGGCAACAGGCGCGAAACCGAACCCATCGGAACCGATTACCACTCCGGAGTGCAGGGTGCAATGAGTGCCTATCACACAGTCGTGATAAACCTTTACTCCGGGGTATAAAAGGGAATAATCACCGATGGTTACATTGTTCCCAATGAATACCTGGGGATGAATCACTACATTTTTCCCGATCACTGCATTTTTTCCGATAACGGTAAAGTCGCCTACAAATGCATTTTCACCCAGGGAGGAGGATGGGTCTATGGTGGCATGCGTCGAAATACCCGTGTTTGAAAGTTTCGACTGGTCGAACATTTCCAGCAGGGTTGCAAAAGATGAGTAGGCATCGGCTACCCTGATCATGGTAGCGGCCACTGGTTGTGCAGCAATAAAATCGGCATTGACAACGATGACGGATGCCTCCGTTTTATAAATAAAAGGGGTGTATTTTGGATTTGCCAGAAACGTTAAAGTTCCGGGCCTACCTTCATCAATTTTTGAGAGGTTGAAAACCTTTGTTTCCGGGTTTCCTTCAACGGTTCCATTAAGAAATCCGGCAATCTGGGCGGCAGTGAATTCCATCAATTGAACTTGGTGATTTTTTTGTGGATCAAAAAGTGCCGCAATTTACCAAATATTTCGTTATCCCGAAGAAAAAATTTATAAACATTCAGATAATCAATATGTTAAAAATCGTCAATCGTCAATCGTCAATCGTAAATCGTCAATCGTAAATCGTCAATCGTCAATCGTAAATCTATCACCCTATCTCCTTCGGATAACAAAGCACGTACTTGCTCACGGTGGTTGGCATCACGGCGTTGTTGAGTTGCTCCGAGGCTTCAGAAATGTCAATAAGTTCGTTGAATTTCCCCTTGATCATGATGCGCTCGTGACGGGGGTTGTATGCTTTGTTCTCCACCTTGTCGCAGGTGAAATAATAACCGGTCTCCTTCGCAGCAAGGTTGTATTTTTCAGCGGTTTTCGCTTTTACCATGGCTATGTAAACGGGATCGAATGGCGTGGTTTGCATTTCAACCCGGAAAAGCCGGCGGTTCACCAGTCTTTCACAAAGGTCCGATAAGATCGGATCCGGATGGCTGACCCACACTTTGACCGAAGCGAATACATCAAAATCATCGAGTTGTGAAAAGAGGTCGAGCCACTGGAGGTTTGTCTCAAAATCATGCCTGGTTGGATTGTATCGGAGAAAGGTCTCAAATGCCGGAGTGGCAAAGAGTGAGGCACCATTCTCTTCAAGGAATTTTGCGCGTTTCAACAGGTTCACCAGCAACTGGTCTGCAGCGATCACGGTTTTATGCAGGTATACCTGCCAGTACATCAGCCGCCGTGAAATCAGGAACTTTTCAATCGAATAGATGCCCTTTCCTTCAACAACCAGTTCATCGTTGCAAACCGTGAGCATTTTAATAATGCGGTCATAGCTTATCACTCCCTCGGCCACACCGGTAAAAAAACTGTCACGCGCAAGGTAATCGAGCCGGTCCATGTCAAGCTGGCTTGACACCAGCTGGTGCATGAATTTCTTTGGGTAGGTATCGTTGAAAATTGCACAGGCAAGGTCAAGTTCACCGCTGAACTGCCGGTTCAGTTCGGCGAGGAAAAGTTTTGAGAGATCTTCATGACTCAGGTCGCGGACAATTGCCAGTTCAAGCGTATGCGAAAATGGCCCATGCCCGATGTCGTGCAGCAGGATGGCAAGATTCAGTCCCCTGGCCTCTAAATTGCTGATTTCGATCCCCTTGGAACGCAATACCCCGATGGCAAGCCCCATGAGATGCATGGCGCCAAGTGCATGCTGAAACCGGGTATGCTGGGCAGAAGGGTAGGTATAGTGTGTGAGGCCAAGCTGGAGTATCCTCCGCAACCGTTGAAAGTAGGGATGCTCTATTACATCGAAGATAAGTGCATCAGGAATGGTAATGAAACCATAAACCGGGTCATTGATGATCTTTTGCTTATTGGTTGTGTACAAAATCGACTAAATTTGTTAAAGAAATATAAAACAGCCCTGCCGGCACAATAAAAACAAACTTACGACATTTATCTAAGCAAACAAAAACTATGGATAAGATCACAATTTTGTGGGTTGATGACGAGATTGACCTCCTGAAGCCGCATATCATTTTTTTGAAAGAAAAGGGATACGATGTTTCAACGGTCAACAATGGACACGATGCAATTGAAATAATTAAGAATAAACCTTTTGACATTGTTTTCCTCGATGAACAGATGCCCGGATTGTCGGGAATTGAAACACTGACGCGCGTCAAGGCAATTTATCCTTCGCTGCCTGTCGTGATGATTACCAAAAGCGAGGAAGAAAGCATCATGGAAGATGCCATCGGATCAAGCATAGCCGACTACCTGATCAAACCGGTGAAGCCCAACCAGATACTGTTATGTCTGAAAAAAAACCTGGAGAACAGGAAACTGGTGAGTGAAAAAACCACCCATCAGTACCAGCAGGAGTTCCGCAGCATCGGGATGGAGATCAGCAACAGGCTGAACTTTGAGGAATGGACGGAAGTATATAAAAAGCTTACCTACTGGGAATTGAAACTGGGCCAGTTGATGGACGACGGCATGAACCAGGTACTCAAAATGCAGAAGGACGAGGCAAACCAGGTCTTTTGCAAATTCGTTGAACGGAATTACGTTGAATGGATCAGCGGCAAGGGCCAGGACAAACCTGTACTATCGCATACCCTCATCAAGGAAAAAGTATTCCCCCTGATGAACGACAACAAACCTTTATTTGTCATCCTCATCGATAACCTTCGTTTTGACCAGTGGAAGGTCCTTCAGCCAATACTTGAAGATTACTTCCGCATCGAAAAGGAGGAAATTTATTACAGCATCCTGCCATCAGTGACCCAGTATGCGAGAAATGGACTGTTTGCAGGCCTTCTTCCTACAGAGATTGAAAAAAAGTATCCGAAATTATGGATCAATGAAGATGAGGAAGGACCAAAAAATAATTTTGAAAGTGAATTGCTTGGCGAATTGCTCAAACGCTATGGGAGGGATGTCAAGTACTCATATTACAAGGTATTGAATCAAACCTACGGGAAAAAGCTGGTGGAATTGATGCCCAACCTGATGGTCAATAAACTCAATTTTATCGTTTACAATTTTGTCGACATGCTTTCGCATGCCCGTACCGAGATGGAAATAATCCGCGAACTTGCCGATGACGAGAAGGCCTACCGGTCGCTCACTGTGAGTTGGTTCCAACATTCACCGCTTATCGAAATTCTGAAATACCTTGCTGAAAAGGATGTCAACGTGGCGATTACCACCGATCATGGCTCTATTCGTGTTGACAACCCCGTGAAAATTCTGGGCGACAGGAACACCAACACCAACCTTCGCTATAAAACCGGTAGGGCCTTGAAATACGAAAACAACGAAGTGTTCGAGGTCCGCAACCCGGCCGATGTTTTTCTTCCCAAAACATCTGTCAACTCTTCCTATGTTTTCTGCCGCAGCAACGATTTCTTTGCTTACCCCAACAACTTTAACTATTATGTGAATTACTACAAGAATACCTTTCAGCACGGAGGCATTTCGATGGAAGAGATCATGATTCCCTTTGTGACGCTCAAGCCTAAATAAATGCAGGATGTCAAAAATGCAAAAATGCAGGAATGCAGGAGGGAAGGCAGGCGTTTTCCGGTATTGCCGATTTTTTTGTTGACAAATAATTCTTTTTCAGCATCTTGAAATTAATCTGTAAATCCGAATCCGAACTGGTACCGGCAGCGGGGAAGTTACTCCAAACTTTCCCCGCTGCCCGGGTCTTTGCCTTTTATGGCAGCATGGGAGCAGGTAAAACAACCTTCATCAAGGCATTGTGCCATGAACTTGGCGTGACCGACATTGTTCAGAGCCCTTCATTTTCAATCATAAATGAATATAAAACCGGCGCAGGGGAATCAATCTTTCACTTTGATTTTTACCGGATCAGGGATGTAGGGGAGGTGTTTGACATAGGGTATGAAGATTATCTCTATTCCGGCAGTTATTGTTTTCTTGAATGGCCGGAACTGATTGAATCCCTGCTCCCGGAAGAGACGATCCGTATTCGCATCACCGGTGAGCCGGGGAGAGTCATTGAATCGGATTCTTAAAATATCAGTTTCCTATACTTGTTGTTGAGATATGAAATGATCAGCAGCAGGACTCCAAGTGCTACAAATACAATTGTTTTTGATATTGTGTCGAGGTAGGCGATATCCTACAGGAAGAGCTTTGCCAGAACTATGGCAAAAAGTGCGATTGCCCCTATGCGCAGATGTTCTTTCTTTTTCCAGATGCCGAAGTTGATCAATGCCATGAAGCAAATGAGGATGACCACGTTTCCCGTATCATTGAGGTTTACAATCGCTGGATGAATAAGGGAAGCAGATCATTTCAGGAAAGCCTACCCGATTTCAGGAAAGTGAACCTGATTGCGTTTTTTTTCTGACTTTTTTTGTAAAATAAAGGGATGCCCCCAGGGAAATGACTGCGAGGAAAAGAAATGCAAGAACCCTGTATCCGGTCTGGAGATGTGAAAAATCAACGAAAAAGAGGTATATGCCGGTTGAGAGAACAGTGGCGATTGCCATCCACCGGTATTTTATGTTTTTCAGGATCAGGCTCATGATGAAATAGAACACTGCCGCACCCGTCCACGAGAGGGTGACGTATTGTTCTGGTACAAGGTGGTACAAAGCAAATAACATGGTAAAGAACAATGAGATCAGGTAGATGTTCCTGATCATTTCCGTCTTGAGCGTCAGCCGTTCCTTTTTCCAGTTGATCACGCGTGCGCTGACAAAAGCGGTGATGACCAGGGCAAAATTGACTTTATCCACAGAGGGATAAAATGCCGTATAAATTACCAGGATTCCAATGAATAAAAGGGTATTCATAACCACGATGATTTTTGAGCGGAACCAAAGTGCCCAGGAAACCACCAACAGGCTTTGCAGTGAAAGCAGCCAGATGGCATCGGGGAGTTTTGAATAGCCATACACGGCCACGCTCAGGGCCATGAAACTGTAAATGGCATAAAATGCAGGATCGAAAATACGTGCTGTTCTGTATTTGAGGAATATTGAATAGAAAAGGCACAAAGCCGAGATCATAGCGAAGATCCAGATATAGCTCCCCGAATAGTAAGAGGCAATCACAAGCAAAAGCACGGCCGAAAAACTCATGCCGTTGAGCAGGATGGTGGCCGGGTATATGCCGTCAGGGAATTTACCTTCCTGCCTGATTACTGGTACCACTGAGAAGACGGCCCCATAGGCAAATAGCGAGATTAAATTAAAAGGATGGGTTGCAAATGCCCCGATTGGATTTCCCATAACCGGGTTGTTAAGCAGCCAGATACATTGAGCGATATAGACAAAGATCAGCGTTGTCAGCATCAGTTTCCACCATCCGAACCGTATAAACAGGAACATGGAATAGACGGCGGTGAGGATGATCAGGGGCAGGCTGAAAAAAGTGGAATCAGCGAACAATGCGGTTGCAAGCGACAGCATCAGGGCAATTGCAGCCTGTAACTCAGAATTCCTGCGAACGGCGAAGTAACTTTGGACACAGATTACTCCGAAAAGCATGAACAAAACAATGCCTTTTACGGGAATTACCTGATGGTCGGTGAAGAAAAACAAACGAAGGGTAATGTAATATACCAGCAGATGGGCACTTAAGTTCAGCATGAAAGAAAGGTGGGTGAATGAGTTCCTGAGATACCAGCCCAGGAAGAATACGCCGGTAACAGCTCCGTAACCGACGAAGCTGGCGAGTGGGCCATTCAGGTATTTCATGGCGAAGTTCGACAGGAATGCGATGCCGAAAAGCAATACCAGGCTTCCAAACCATGCCAGACCAAATTCAAAGATGTTCGATTCGATCAATCCCTTGTCGACGAACACCTCTTCCTCTGCAGGGTTCTCCGAATGTTCAGGCTGGTACCGGGCCGGCTGAGCCGGTGCCATTCCGTGAACTGCAACTTCCAACTGACCTTCAATCTTCTCAATCCTCTCTTCAAGGAATCTTACTTTCGCAAGCAACTCCCCGATGCCGGTCGATTGATCCTGATTTTCCTGTATCATTGGTCCCTCCTTATTTTGCTGCCAGGGTCCTGAGATAATTCACAATTGCCCAACGGCCGTTATCTTCAGGAATGTTTTTCTTGAAGGATGGCATTTTCCCTTTTCCTTCTGATACCTGGAAGAAAATTTCACCATCAGCCTGTGCCTGGAATTTTTTGGTGGAAAAGTCGCTGCAGGAAACATCCAGCGTTGCAGCTTTTGGACCATCGCCCAATCCTTTGGCGCCATGGCACGATTTGCAGTGTTTACCGAAAAGGTCTTTCCCTTCTGCGATACTTTCCTTGCTCGAGGCAACGGGATTTTTCGTTGTTTTGGCCTTCGCCGGGATATTCCAGCCGCCGGCCGTTTGAGCATGCAGGGCTGTTGCAAATGACAAAGCTACCAGCATCCCTGCTGAAATTACGATTAATCTGACTTGATTTGATTTCATAAAACCTCCATTTTTAGTTGATATTAATTATTATGATTTACCTAAATGCCTTATTCTGAATACTGTAAAGATCACATACATGTAATGAAACCACACGAGGGAGAGCAATACGATGAGCGTGTATACCATCCACAGCGGGGCGTTCGTATCACCAAGGCCCCGGATGATGATCTTTTCCGGGGGCAAAGGTTTTCCCCAGTTAATGGTTCCGCTTGCTTCAACATTGCCATAGACCTCGTTGTCTTCAACTTTTGCCAACAGGGTGAGATAGCCCAGTTGATTTCCGGGGACAGTAGTCGGAAACTCCAGGGTAGCCGAACCATTTGCAATGGTAACCTTTCCGACTTTCAGCAGGCTGAAGGTCCGGGGAACATACAGCATGACATCGAGATTATCCACTGGTGTCCACTGGTTGTTAATTCCTGCTTCAAGCGCTTTCAGACTGACCATTTTTTCTCCTTCCTTCTGGAAAAATGACATCTCCAGGTGCAACGGTTTCATGCTGGTTCCTGCAGAAGCCTTTTCGAAGTTGTCTTTCCCGGCAAACGATGCTCCAAAAGTAAAAACACCTTTTTCGCCACCGCCGGAGAGCACATCTGCAGGAACGGGCAGGGATACAATGCCTTTTGCATTTGTAATGGCCTTGCCGATTGACTTTGGGCTATTTCCGTGGAGAAGAGTGAAATCAATTTCCATTCCAGGCATGGGTGAAAACCGTCCATCCTTTTTCGTCCGCAAGGTAGCATTAAGTTTGGTCACGGAGTCAACATTAAAATATTCCAGTTTTAAAACAGGTTGAATTTTGTTTTCGTCCTGTGCCATGGCAACCGATGACGACATAAGGAGGAACAGGATAATAACCCCGGTTGAAGCTATAGCGTTTTTTTTATTCTGTTTGATCACTTTTTTCATCTGTTTTTCAAAAACGATCTTCCTCAGCCTCGAATAGTCCTTTTCTTCACCGCTTCTCACAACCGGGATGATGGGAATGAATTTTGAAAACAGGTAGAAGAGCAGGATGAACAGGGCGATGCCGGCGAAGGTGAGGGCCCATTCCACCCAGGTTGGCGAATAATGAACATATTCCGGACGGAGATCGTGGAGAGGAAGCAGAGGAGATTCGAGGGTGGGGATGATGATCAGGTATCGTTTAACCCAGAGGGCGAGCACTGCAATACTGGCTGCAAATGCAATGGAGTTGATGTTTCGGAATTTCGGGACGGTGACGATGATGATTGGCAATAAAACTCCTATGAAAACGGCAAAGACGAACAGGTGCCAGTACTGGCTCGGGTTAAAGAGCCTGTAAAGAACCTCCATGTCCCATTTGATTGAACCATACCAGCTTGTAAGGTATTCGCTGAAGGTGAAATAACCATACATGGCACCCAGGATGATCATGATGATGCCAAGATAATTGAAATGGATCTTTGTGATTTGTGATTCCAGGTGGTAAATCTTCCTGAATACCCACATCACCACGATCAGCACACCGGTTCCGGAATAAACGGCAGCGATGACGAAATAGGGTGCAAAAATAGTGCTGTGCCAACCCGGCCGCAGTGTCATTCCGAAAATCCACGCAAGCACGGAGTGAACCAGGATGGCCAGGGGAATGATGACGATCGACAGCAAATCCGTTGAAACATTCAGCAACTCTTTTTGTTTTGTAGTATCCTTGTAGCGAACCGACAGAAACCTGTAGATAGGATTCCGCCACCTGGCATTTTTTACCGGGTTATCCCTGAGGATGGCCAGATCCCTGATCATGGCCAGGTAGAGAAAGATGATGCTGCCAGACAAATATGTCGTGATGGCAATCACATCCCAGATGATCGGCGACTGGATTCTGCCGAAAAGCAATAAATTCGGCAAACGGTCGAGGCGCCCGATGCATAACAGGATATAGGTCGGCCCGATCATGGTGGATATCACTGTGATCATTTCGGCCATGCGGATGATGGGTGTGCGCCAGGGAACCCTTAACAGGTGCAGTATCCCGGAAATGAGTGCCCCGGCATAACTGATACCGATGAAAAAGATGAAGTTGACAATGTACAATCCCCATACCACATTGTCGCGCATGCCTGTAACAATATGACCTTCTACAATCTGGGTATACAGGGCAAACATGCCAAACCCGATCACCATCAGAAGAAACACAATCAGGGCAATTCCCTTTTTGTCCATTTTTTCCAGTTGGGGCTTGAAGGCATAAAGATTCTGCTGTGTTTTTTCGTCCTCGTACATAGTTCTATTTATTCAGTTATTTTGGCTTCAGTTTTATACAAGCTAATTTCCTCTTCGCTTAGTCCTTCAAATCCTACCTTGTAATCAAATGCACGGTCAACGGCAGGCAAATAATAGACACTTGGTTCGGTCCCGAGCTCCTCCATGAAGCGGTAAGCTGCTCTTGATTCGATCAACTCGCTGAATCGTACAGTGTCAGTTCCATTTGTCACCGCATCTTCATTTTTATCTCCATAATAGTAAACCCCGTTTGGGCAGGAGGTGACACAGGTTGGTAATTCCCCTTTTCTGACCATGTCGGGGCAGAAATCGCATTTGCTCACCGTTCCCACTTTTGGCGGCGAACTGGTTTCAGGCGAATAGGGGGCCTGGTGATTGCTTTTTGCTATTTTTGGTTCTTCCCAATTAAAAACCCTAGAAGAATAGGGGCAGGCAGCCATGCAGAATTTGCACCCGATGCAACGGTCATTGTCAATCAGGACGATTCCGTCGGTACGTTTAAAAGTCGCTCCTACGGGGCAAACTTTGACACAGGGCGGGTTATTGCAGTGCAGGCAGGGTTTCGGGAACCAATAGGGAGATAAATCGGGCGAATCGCGTAAAAGGTAGAATTTGATCCATTCCATGTGAGGAGGCAGGTTGTGCATGCTCTGGCATCCTTCGAGACATTTTCTTGCATTCCGGCATTTAGCAAGATCGATGACCATCACCATCTTTTTATTTGGCAATCCCTGCCTGGCTTCAAGGTTCCCTGCAGGTTGGCAGCATATATGGCCTTTGTCCACCTCCACCAGTTTGCCTTCAGGGGTAAGCAGTTTCATTTTTTCACCAGTCTCTTTGTCTTCCGGGTCACTGAAGGCAGATAAAACACTACCTCCACTGGCAATCAGGGCGGTAGCTCCGGCGGCGAAGCCGAGTTTCAGGAAATTTCTTCGGTTTGAGGATTTTTGTTTCATATAACCTGAGGTTCGTAGTTTTCAGATATCAAATCTACTTGGATATACATTCGGTACCTTCCAATAATGCCGGCAATTTTGACGTTTTATAGTGAACATTTTATTTGAAAAAACCGGAAATATTCCCTGTCAAACATTGATATATGTCAATTTTGCGTTAATTTTATGCACTCAAATGTAAAATCAGTATTTTGATGTCAGAGTATTTTGATAAATCACCCCGAAGTTGCCAGGAATGCCAGTGCATGTCGCCCTTGTTTTGTCTGTTGAACCCTGAAGAATTGAACTATGTGGATGCCAATAAGATTCATGTTGAGTTCAAAGCAGGCGAAACCATCAAGAAACAGGGAACATTTATGTCGCATGTTCTTTCAGTGAACAACGGGCTTGCTAAAGTATACATCGAAGGGCTCGATGGACGGCTGGCCATATTGAGGATTGTCAAAGCTACCAGTTTCATCGGTGGTCCTGGTATTTATTTTGATCAGCGTCATCATTATTCAATAACCGCGCTGACCGATGCTTCGGTGTGTTTCATCAATCTCCAGGTGTTTAAAGATGTACTCAAGGGGAACCATACATTTGCCGAGGAGTTCCTTAAGGATTTCAGTCGTGATGTTCTTGCTGTTTACAACCGTTTGATCTACCTTACCCAGAAACAAATGCCAGGGCGCATGGCCGATGCCCTGCTTTACCTGTATGATGAGATTTTTAAACAGGTGAAATTTCCGATGATCCTTTCGCGATTTGAACTGGCTGAGCTGTCAGCCATGTCGAGGGAGAGCGCTGTGAAGATTTTGCGGGATTTTCATCGGGAAGGGCTTGTGAAAATATCAGATCATGAAATAGTGATCCTTGATGTGGATGCTTTGCGTAAAATAAGCCGTGTCGGATAACTTTTCTCCTGCCTGCTGTTGCTGTAACTCTACCTTTTTTGTATCTTCGTGTAAATTTTCATGACCATGGAAGATCCCCGCCCGGATTATATACGTATGTCGCCGGTTGAGCGCCTGATGCCTCAGGAGGAGATGCTTGAGATGGCTCGCCAGCCCAGCAGCCTGCTCATCGGTGTTCCAAAGGAAGTATCGCTGCAGGAGAACAGGGTGTCGCTTGTGCCCGATGGTGTGGCTTTATTATGCCGCAACGGGCACCAGGTGATGGTAGAGGCCGGTGCAGGAGTTACCGCCCATTTTACCGATCACGCTTACAGTGAGGCGGGAGCGCAGGTTGTTTATTCCCCCAGGGATGTCTATAAAGCGGATATCATCCTCAAGGTGGGGCCGGCAAACCGGGCAGAAATTGAGATGTTCCGGCCAAAACAGACGGTCATTTCGGCCATCCAGATTGCCATGCAATGCGAAGAGTATTTCAGGGCTGTGCTTTCGAAAAAAGTGACTGCCCTTGCTTTTGAAACAATCCGCGATAAGACAAACCAGCTTGCCATCATCCGGGCAATGAGTGAAATCGCCGGCAGTACCTCAATCTTTATCGCAGCAGACTATCTGGCGAGTTCGGAATTTGGCAGAGGAGAGATGTTTGGAGGCTTTACCGGGATTACTCCTTCAGAGGTGGTGATTATCGGTGCGGGTACCGTCGGGGAATTTGCCGCCCGTTCAGCTATCGGCCTGGGGGCACTGGTCAAAGTATTCGATAATTCCGTATATCGCCTGCGCAGGCTTCAAAGCAACCTTGGAATGCGGGTATTTACCTCGATTTTACACCCCAAAGCGCTGGTTGAATCGCTCCGGACCGCCGATGTCCTGATCGGGGCCATTCACGCCCGCGAAGGCAAGACGCCATGCATCATCAGCGAAGGGATGATCATGCAGATGAAAGATGGTGCCGTTGCCATCGATGTGAGCATCGACCAGGGGGGGTGTTTTGAGACATCAAAACCTACTACCCATAAATCCCCTGTGTATAAGGTTCATGGCGTTACCCACTATGCCGTGCCAAATATCCCGTCAAAAGTGCCCCATACGGCATCGCAGGCATTGAACAACATCATTGTTCCCATCATTCTTGATATCGGTTCCGAAGGTGGCATCGAAAACATGCTTAAACGGGATCATGGTGTGCGGCAGGGGGTCTATATTTACAACGGAATCCTCACCAATCAATTTATCAGCAAATCGTATAATATTCCATTTCAGGATATAAGCCTTTTAATGGCTGCTTTTCATTAACTTTCCCGACTTTTCAGGCAATGAAACTTTTCAGCAGGATCACCACCACCGACCGAACGCCAATTTTCTTCGGAAATGATACCTTTTCATCGATTGACCGTTTGGTATACAACATGCGTCCCTCTGATATATTCATCCTTGTTGATCCAAACACCAGGGAACATTGTCTTCCTCACCTCATTGAGAAAACCCGTTGCCTGGAAAATGCCCGTGTTATTGAAACGGGTGAAGGGGAGTCATCTAAAACACTCGCAAATGCTGAAAAACTGTGGAACGAACTCATAGCCTCAGGAGCAAACCGTTCCAGTTTAATGATAAACCTTGGTGGCGGCGTAGTGAGTGACCTTGGTGGTTTTGTAGCTGCAGGTTACCAGCGAGGAATCAGCTATATCAATATTCCGACTTCTCTCGTTGGACAGGCAGATGCCTCGATCGGTGGAAAGACGGCAGTTAACCTCGGAAATATAAAAAACCAGGTAGGATTTTTTTATCCGGCCAGGGCTGTCTTTATCATGCCACTATTTCTTAAGACCTTGCCGGAGAAGCATCTTCGCTCGGGCCTGGCTGAAATTATCAAGACTGCCCTGATCAGCGATGCAAATTTATGGCGTAAAATCCTCAGAAACCCGGTAAGGAGACTACTTCAGAAGCCGGTCGAAAGCAGGTTCTGGTTTGACCTGATTGCCGGCACGGTGAAATATAAAAACAAGGTGGTGGTTCAGGATTACCGGGAGTGCAAACTCCGGAAAGTACTGAATTTTGGTCATACGGTCGGCCATGCACTGGAGGCATTTTCACACATCCGGCCTGGCAATCTCCTGCTGCATGGAGAGGCGGTCGCAGCCGGGATGATCTGTGCATCCTATCTCTCGCATCTCAAAGCCGGTCTTGCAGTTGAAGAACTGGATGCGATTAAAACCTACCTGGCCAAAGGGTTTCCTGTTATTCCGGTTGAAATTTCATCCATACCTGCAGTTATGCAGCTGATGATGCATGATAAAAAAGAACACAAAGGAGAATTGCAGTTTACCCTTATTTCAAAGCCCGGCCATCCGTTGATGAACGTTTCGTGTGAAAATAGGGAAATTCTGGAAGCCATTGAGTTTTACAATTCCCTCTCAGGCAATAATTATCCTGCAAACCAATGAAATCGATACTCCTCAGCAAACCTGATAAAATTTTAAAAGGTAGCATCCCTCTTCCTGCCTCAAAAAGCATCAGCAACAGGTTGCTCATGATTCGTGCATTATGTGGTAAGGATTTTACAATCAATAATTTATCGAAGGCGGAAGATACTTTGTTGTTGCAACATCTCCTGGAGATTGTCCTTCAGGGACCGGGCAGGAAAAAAGTTGTGGAACTCGATACAGCCAATGCAGGAACGGTCATGCGTTTTCTCACCTCATTTTTATCCATGATTCCCGGCAAATGGGTGTTGACCGGTTCGGAGCGAATGAAACAACGACCCATAGGGGTATTGGCTGATGCAATGAAGCACCTGGGGGCATCCATTGATTTTCTTGCAAAGCCGGGTTACCCGCCTTTACTCATCAGCGGCAGAGAGTTGCACGGCAGGGAACTGACCATTGACGCAGGAGTAAGCAGCCAGTTTACAACAGCATTGCTGCTTGTCGCCCCGATTCTGCCTGAAGGACTGATCCTGCATTTGAAAGGGCGACCCGTATCGACCCCTTACGCTGAAATGACCACAAGGCTGATGCAATTATTTGGTGCAAAGGTAAAACAGGGAAAAACCCGGATACATGTCAAGCCGGGGGGGTATGAACCGCAGGAAATTACAGTAGAATCGGATTGGTCGGCGGCTGCATTCTGGTATGAGGCGGCGGTTTTTGCTGAAGAAGTGGACCTTGAACTGCTGGGCTTGCGTTTTGAAAGTCTTCAGGGGGATGCAATTTTACCTGTGATTTACAAAAATTTCGGAATCAAAACCGAATATACGGATCGTGGCATTCGGTTAACGAAGTTTCATAAAAAAATAGATGGCTTTTATTTTGACTTTACCGATTTTCCCGATATTGCCCAGGCTGTAATTGCAACCTGTGCCGGAATTGGGATCCGGGGACGATTTGAAGGGGTGCACAGTCTGCAGATCAAGGAGACCGACCGGTTACGGGCAATGAAGAACGAAATCGAAAAGCTGGGGATCGTCGTAACATTTTCCAGGGAGGGCGATTTAATTACGGCACTGGAGATCAACCCCTCAAAAACTACTTTTTCGGGCAGACTTACTTTCGAAACCTATGGCGATCATCGGACTGCAATGACCCTGGCTCCACTTGCCATGAAAGCATTATCCCTTAATATTCTCAACCCGGATGTAGTTGTGAAATCCTATCCCCGTTTCTGGGACCATCTATCGATGGTTGGGTTTGAAATTCACTGATTTTATCAGATTCTTTGGCGTAACAGCCACTTGTCATTCGGAATTGATTTCATTCTGGATCATAGGATGATAAGAAATATTCGATCCTTCCTTGTTCCGGTTTTAAGTAAGTCCCTCATGGGGATTCCAACAATTGACTTCTATCAGGGTCATGCCTACCTTTATAAAAATTTGATCTGTGAAAGTTTTCGTTGTTTGCGAAATTCACAATTCATTAATAAGGAGATCAATTTTGTTTTTATAAGAGCCTTTCCTGATGAAGAAAACATTACTAATCCTGGCGTTTTTCGCATTTTGCCAATTGGTGTCAGCACAAACTGTCCTTACTATAGGAACTGGAACTGCAACGCAGAAGCAGCCTTTTGGGATGTATTACGGGTATGAACGCTCAGCAACCCTTTATACAGGTTTGACTACATCAACCCTGATTACATCTATCGGATGGTACGTGAACACGGGTAACCCGGTTGGTTGTCCGGTAAAAATTTATATCAAAACGACCGGTTCCTCCACCCTGACCTCCTCTACCTGGAGCGTTTTAAAAAGTGGCGCAACGCTTGTTTTCAACTTTCATCAAGCTTTTCCTGTGCCACTGGCAATCCGGCAACATCAAACCCGATTTTAATGTCGGTAAACCCGATTTTACCGGCAAGTGTCTCTGTTGTATGTTCTTCAAATCCGGCTTGTGTCGGAATTCCTGTGACCTACACGGCCGATGCGGTCAACGGAGGTGTATCCCCGGCTTACCAGTGGCTGCTGAATGGGGCGAATACCGGACCAAATCTTCCTGTTTTTGAATATGCCCCCGCAGATGGGGATGTTATCGCCTGTAAAATGACTTCCGGTGAACTTTGCGTGAGCGGCAACCCGGCATACTCTAACGGGATCAACATGATAATCGGTTCATCGTTTGCCCCGATCGTCACTATTGTTGCATCCGGAAACCCGATTTGCGCGCTGACCCCGGTGACTTTTACCGTAACTTCAACATTTGGAGGCCCTTCCCCTTCATACCAGTGGTACGTTAATGGTAACCATGTGGGCACCAGCAGCACAACCTATTCGTACTTCCCGCTTGATGGAGATGCTGTTCAATGCCTTATGAACTCCCAGTTATCTTGTGCAACGGTGAATCCTTCGCCTTCAAACGTCATTACCATGACCGTTCTGGCAATACCCGTGAATGTCACTATAACTGAATCTCCGACCGGCCCAGTGTGTGCTGGCACCTTTGTTACCTTTACAAGCTGGCCTTCCAATGGTGGTTCAAATCCTACCTTTCAATGGAAAGTCAACGGACTTCCTGCAGGGACGAATTCCATTACATTTTCGTATCCCCCGGCAGATGGCGATGTTGTAACCTGTACCTTGATGTCGAATGCAACATGTTCATCCGCCAACACTGTTACATCGCTGCCCATCTTTGCCGAAGTCAACCCTAATCTGCCTGTTTCCGTTTCGGTGACTTCCAGCCCGGGAAGCACGGTCTGCTATGGAACAGCGGTGACTTACACGGCAACAACAATAAACGGGGGTTCAGCCCCCCTGTTTCAATGGAAGGTCAACGGAGGAGCAGTCGGTTTAAATGGGCCGGTATTCACCTGTACACCGGTAAATGGTGACATTGTCACCTGCACTCTGACCTCAGATGTTGTCTGTGCCGCAGGAAGTCCATATACTTCGGCACCCATTACCATGACCGTTAACCCAAACCTGCCGGTCAGTGTTTCGATTGCTCCTTCTGTCAATCCGGTTTGTACCGGAATACCAATATCCATCACTGCAACGACCATCAATGGTGGCACGGTGCCATTGTACCAGTGGAAAGTCAACGGAACCAATGCTGGAACAGGCACTTCAATTTTCACCTGTTTGCCCGCCGACAATGACCTGATAACCTGTGAACTCACCTCAAATGCAACCTGCGCGACAGGCAATCCCTCAACCTCCGGTATTTTAACCATGACTGTGAACCCTGTCCTTCCGGCTGCCATTTCGGTCGCACCATCCTCCAACCCGGTATGTGCGGGCAACTCCGTTTCCTTTACAGCCACAGTGGCCAATGGCGGCGCTGCACCGGTTTACCAGTGGAAAGTCAACGGTACCAATGCCGGAACAGGTAATCCCGTGTATATATATCTGCCGGCAAACAATGATGTGATCACATGTGAACTCACCTCCGATGCGATCTGTTCAACCGGCAGCCCGGCAACTTCCGCCCCCGTGACCATGACCGTTAACCCGGTTCTTCCGGTCGCCATTTCGATTGCATCATCTTCCAACCCCTTATGCGCCGGCACATCTGTCACTTTTACTTCCACCATTATCAATGGAGGCACTGCTCCATCCTATCAGTGGAAGGTCAACGGAATCGATGCCGGAACAGCAGGTTCAGTTTATAATTATGTTCCTGCAAACAATGATGCAATCACTTGCCAGCTCACTTCCAATGCAATGTGTGCTTCGGGGAACCCGGCTACATCCGGTGCAGTGACCATGTTTGTGAATCCAATTCTGCCGGTAAGTGTTTCGATTTCATCCTCAGCCAACCCGGTTTGTGGCGGGACGCCGGTGCTCTTCACTGCGATTGCCACCAACGGGGGAACTTTGCCAGCCTATCAGTGGAAAGTCAATGGAACGAATGCAGGAACGGGCGGTTCCGGTTATACTTATGTCCCGGTAAACGATGATGTACTCACCTGCGAACTTACTTCCAATGCAGTGTGTGCAACAGGCAACCCGGCTAATTCAGGTTCTGTGACCATGACCGTGAACCCGGTTCTTACCGTTAGCATAACGATTGCACCCTCTTCAAACCCGGTTTGCGCCGGGACGCCCGTTACCTTTACAGCAACATCCGTCAACGGCGGCAATGCGCCATCTTACCAGTGGAAGGTCAACGGTGCCGATGCAGGAACGGGTAACACTGTTTTTACCTATGTGCCGGTAAACAATGACCTTGTCAGTTGTGTACTGACTTCAAATGCTACCTGTGCCTTTGTTAATCCCTCTGCATCGGGTTCCGTGATCATGACAGTGAACCCGTACCTTCCGGTCAGCATTTCAATTGCACCCGTAACCGATGAGGTTTGTTCGGGTACAACGGTAACCTTCACGGCAGTGCCCGTGAATGAAGGGATGACACCTGCCTATCAATGGCAGGTAAATGGTGTCGAAATTTCCGGAGCAACCGGTATCACCTATTCAATTATCCCCGTAAGCAATGATGTTATTACCTGTAAACTGGCTTCCAGTGCGGCCTGTCCGACAGGTAATCCGGCCATTTCCACCCCGGTGACGATGACGGTGAATCCCCTTGTAAACGTGAGTGTTTCGGTTTCGGTCTCCGCCACTTTGGTTTGTGGTGGAACCCCTGTAACCTGCACAGCCATCCCAGTGAATGGCGGGGCTGTTCCTTTGTATCAATGGAAAGTAAATAGTCAGCCTGTACCCGGTGCCACCAATGCCATCTACTCTTTCATCCCGGTCGCCAATGATGAGATCACCTGCGAATTGACAGCCGATGTTTTATGTCCGACGGTCAACCCTGCCATAAGTGCATCCCTGACCATAGCAGTGGTCACAGTCCCCGTGGTTACCTATGCAGCCTGCCATGATATAGTAACAGCTGTCTATGCCAAACCTTTCAGGCTGAGGGGAGGCCTTCCAAGCGGAGGTGTTTATTCAGGGGACGGGGTAAATTCATTAACTGGTTTTTTCGATCCTTCCGTTGCCGGCCAGGGTGCCCACACCGTAACCTATACATATCCTCCCTCAGGCATGTGTGCGGTAAGCAAGTTGCAGGTGATAAACAACCATGGCGAGCCTCCTGCAAATTGCCTGGTGGATCCGGCTCTAACCGACCTGCGTGATCTCAGGGTTTACCCGATTGTGCGGATAGGAACCCAATGCTGGTTTGCAGGGAACTTAAACTATGGCACACTCAAAATCGCGACTGATCCCCAAACGGATAATTGTGTAAATGATAAATATTGCCTCAACAACAATGAAGCAAATTGCAACATCTTCGGCGGCATTTATCAATGGGATGAGCTTATGCGATATGATCAGGCCGTTGAAGGACACCAGGGGTTGTGCCCTCCGGGATGGCATGTTCCGGCAGAAGCAGAATGGGCTGAACTGTTCGGTTTTTATGGTGGTCAAGCTGCAGCGGGCGAGTTACTCAGAGATAAGGGAGCAGGCAGTTTTAAAGCCTTGATGGGAGGAGTTCTTTACCAGAATCAAACGAACTGGTCGTTCAATCCGCCTGATTTCGCCGCAACGTTTTTCTGGTCCTCAGAACCAACAGGTTTATGGCAGGCCAAAGCACATGGATTGAACAATGCGGTTGTGTCGGTTTCTGATTATTCTTCGGGAAGGAGAAATGGTTTTTCCGTGCGGTGTTTACAGGATCAATGATAATCAATCCTAGGCAGGATCACCTCCAGGATCTGTTCAACCGATTCTTCGATGGAAAGCAGATCGGTGCGGATTTCAAGGTCAATATTTTCGGGTGTCTCAAACGGCGAGGTGATGCCCGTAAACTCCTTGATCTCCCCTCTCCGGGCACGGGTGTATAAACCTTTTACATCTCGTGCTTCACAAACGTTCAGGGGAGCATTTACATAAACTTCAATGAAATCATCCTGTCCAATGATCCGGCGCGCAAGGTCGCGGATGTCTTCGGTAGGGCTGATGAAACAATTGATGGTTATTACACCGCAATCCATGAACAACTTTGAAATCTCGGCGATCCTGCGAATGTTTTCGTAGCGGTCGCTGTCGCTAAAACCAAGGTTGTTGTTGATTCCCGACCGGATGTTGTCCCCGTCAAGGACCTGGGTAAGAAACCCTTTATTATGGAGCGCCTCTTCGAGATACTTCGCCAGCGTCGTTTTTCCAGCCCCTGATAATCCCGTAAGCCATATCACTTTTGACCGCTGGTGTAATAATGTTTCTTTTTCGGCCCTGCCCAGTATCTCATGAAATACAGGGAATATATTTTCGTTGATGGGTGTCATGCCAGAGTTGCAGGTTTAATGAGTTTGTGCGCAAAGATAAGGGTTCTTTAAGATATCCCGAAACCAATTGCCTGCGAAAACAGGATATGCGCCAGTATAGTTTTCGCCAGCTTAAAGCTTGTATAAAAGGACGATTACCCGACAAGCTGATTTCTTTTACGGATAAATATTTTTATTCCCCATAAGAGATTGTTTAAAATTCATTTAGAAATGCGGTTAAGGATCAACCGAATCAAAGATGACCGGAGCAGAAGCGTAGCTTTGAGACTTTTCAGATTGATGTACAAAACAATCTAAAAACAGGGTCACTGCTATTTTGCAGGAACATTAAATATGAACCCGACTCCAAAAACATTCTCGATGCTTAATTCCGGATCTTCCTTCAGGTATTTACGTATTTTGGTGATGAAGACATCGAGACTCCTGCCGAAAAAATAATCGTTCTCCCCCCAGAGTTCTGTTAAAAGCTCTTCCCGTTTTAAAACATTGTTCCGATGGGCAGATAAATAGCCAAGAATGTCACATTCCTTTTCTGTTATTCGTTTTACCTTACCGCCTATGGTTAAGGATTGATTGCTCCTATCAAAGGTGTATTTTCCCAATGAAGTAATTTCAGGCCTGCGTTCACCTTTGTTTTCATGAACCCTGCGAATAACTGCCCTGATCTTCCAAAGCAATTCCTCTTCATCAAATGGTTTGGTAATATAATCGTCAGCGCCCAGGCTGTATCCCTTTAATTTATCCTCCCTCAATGACTTTGCAGTGATAAAAATAACTGGTACCTTTTCGTCCTTTAACCTGATCTCTTTAGCAAGAGTGAAACCATCCATTTTCGGCATCATGACGTCCAGCAGGCACAGATCAAATTGATTGCCCTGGAATGCTTTTAAGGCCAGTTCGCCGTCTTTGCAAAGTTTCACGTCAAAACCCACAGTCTCCAGGTAATCGACTAAAAGGATGCCCAAATTAAGGTCATCCTCCGCAAGCAGAATTTTAAACCTTTCTTCAGACATAGGGGATTGTAATTGTAAATGTTGTTCCCTTTCCTTTGTCGCTATAAAGTTCAATGGTTCCTCCAACCATTTCGAAAATCTTTTTTACATAAGCTAAACCGAGTCCAAATCCCTTTACATCATGCACATCCCCGGTAGGGACCCTGAAATATTTATCGAAAACCTTCTTTTGATATTCCCTTTCAATACCGATGCCTTGATCGGAAACAACAACAACTAAATTTTGACCAATATTGGATGTTTGAATGGATAATTCAGGTTTGTCACCCGAATATTTGACAGCGTTGTCGATCAGATTGCACATCGCACTGGTAAGATGTGTCCTGTCGCCCATTACCACAAACCTTCCGGCTTCCAGGTTTAATCTTAAATTCCCCTGTTTGTTTTCGATCTGTATGCCGATACATTTTAGCGCATCATAAATCAGCCCATGGAAATCCAATTCCGTTATCCGAAATGGAATTTCACCCCGCTCAAGTGCGGTCATACTCAGTACCTGCTCGACCTGAAGTCTCAGTTTCTCATTCTCTTCAAGAATTATTCCCGAGTAATGTTTTATTTTATCTCCATCCTTTGTACCGGAATACTTCAGGATCATCTTCCCGGCCAGCGCAATGTTTGTTAATGGAGTTTTAAATTCATGGGTCATATTATTTAAAAAGTCGGCGGTGTGCTCCGATATTTTTTTCTCTTTCATGAGCGACAGGATGGTTTGCCAGAACATGATAATTACAACAAGGATCAGGATGACAGAGGTGATAAACAAAGACCCCATCTCCGCTAATATGTAATGCTTTTTCTCAGGAAAGATGAGCTTCAGTTCAAAATCATTTTTGCCGGCCTCACCTTCCAAAGGTTTATAATAAACGTAATTGGCAGACCCGCTTTCATTTAAAGTGGTCAGGCATCCCGGTTTGGCCACCGCAAAAGTGTAATCGATATGGAAGTTGTAAAATCTCATAAAATGGGTCAGTAACGAATCTATTTTATGAACTTCATTTTTCCCCAATTTTATTGCCGATTCAGAGGTGCCATCCCTTTCAGCACATGCTCCGATTTTCATACAGGTCTCTTTGTCAGAACGCAGTGCATCGGTTGTTTTTGAAAGAACCATGTTCGCCTTTTCATTGAACAGTTCTTCCTTTATTTTTGCTGTTTGGAATATCCAATTCACCTGGATTACCAGCACAGTTAACAGTGCGATGGAAGATATTGTGACAAAAAGCCAGGTTCGGTTCAGTTTCATAGAAGACCGCAAAATTAGTCTTTTTGCGGGGCATATCAACCGCGTTAACAAGTCATTAACAATCAGTAACAGCGCGATCGCACGACCATAGGCTTGTCCAAAAAGGACCCCGTCAAAATTTTATGATCAAAGCCAGGATTCCCAGGCCAATCAGTACGACACCCGTTATTCCTTTCTCATGATGTTCAAGAAAATGGGCGTTGAAAGTTTTCACACCGCTTATACCAAGGTAAACAAGAAGGAGCATGACCCCAACAGTGGTAACAAGGTAAACCACCGATACAATGAAAATTCCGATCCAGCCAATGGTACCTGCCTGGAAGTAATAGGCTTCAATTTCGATGCAAGGTGTCAGAAACATAGCGATACTGAGGGAAGTGAGAACGGCAATCCACCTGGATTTCTGGTGTCCGGGTTTTGATGTCACCGGTTTCAAATCAAACGAATGATGGTGGCTGTGGCGGAGGAAACCAAGACAAATATAAATCAGCCCTAACCCGATAAGGATTCCCGGGGCAATTGTTTCAGAAATTATAGAATATTTTGCTGACATTCTGTAGCCGATAAAACCTGCTGCAATGCCGAAAATAATGGTACTCAGGGTATGTGCCGTGCCGGTGATAACGGTAGCCCATAAGGTCTGGCTTTGCGTCCATTTCTCCGTTTTTCCGACGGCAATCAAGGGGAGCCAATGGTTAGGGATTAAGGCATGAATAATACTCAAAATAAGGCTCCCGATGAATATCTGGTACATGGTGATCATTTTTCAATTAAAAACCAGGATCCCCCGTTCACTTCCCCTTCTTCAATCAGTTTAAAAGTGGTCCTCTCAAAAAGTTTTTTCCATTGTTTCCCGGAAGTCAGGAACAAGGAGAGGATATTCATGATTGCGAATGATGTCAGGTTTGGCGTAAATACGATCATCAGCATACGGCCTCCGGGTTTGAGTATCCGGTTAATCTCCTGCAAAGCGCTGAATTTTTGATCCCCCAGGTGGTCAATCATGAATGAGCTGACCACGGCATCAAAAGTTTCCTCCTGAAACGCGGTTTTGGTAATATCTCCCTTAACGATCTTCACCCGGTTCGACATTCCTGCAATCTCCAGGTTTCGCTCCAGCAGCGTATTTCCGCCACCGGCAATATAGTCGGAGTTAAAAAGATCGATTGCTGTGATGGTCCCTGGATAAATTTTACCCAGGGCAATCGTTGTCCTTCCGGCCCCGCATCCTGCATCAAGGATTTGTGTACTCCCTTCCTTATAGAGCTTTACCCAGGGCAATGTCAGGTACCGGGTATGCTTAGGGGAGCGGATAATAAGATTCCCGATGAAAAAATTTACTGACAACAGAAACAACAAATAAGCAAGTAATTGAAAATCGGGAAATGTAAAGTAAATGTGAACAGCCAGTGCAAGGAAAACCACAGAAGTCACCCAGAATCCATTTAACCAGCCGGCACTCCAGCCCGCGTCAAAATTTTTATTATTCCTCTTCCTGTGCACGAACATCATCAGCCGTTGTTTTAAACTCCCTGGCATTACAACCACCACCGACAAGGATAACACGAGCAGCAGTGCTATGTGGATGAGTACAACGCCCAGTGTCAGGCCAGCCAACCATTTCATTTGCGGCATCAGGATCAGCATCAGAATTGATCCAATGACTCCGGCTGCTGCAATAATTTTCGTGTGCCCGATTATTGATAACCAATGCCCATTTTTCATTTTATTTTCCTCCATGTTTATTTAAGATTTGCGAATGCCGAGTTGCGAATGTAGTCAGCCTTGATGATTGACAATGCACAATCCGTGACCGGATCCTGAATTACACAAAAATCGAAAATCGAAAATCGTAAATCATCATGCAGGTTTGACAGGGATGAATATCTGTCGTTGAATGCTTTCATAGGGTCTTGATGCCGGATTCTCCGGGTACAATTCAAACCCGGTAATCTCAGCAATCTGGTAGCCTGATTGTTCCAGCCATCCATGACCGAAGGCTATCAGGCTTTTAAAAACGCTCCGGATTGATCCTTTCATCGGGTAACAGGCATATTTACCACCTGGGATTATAGCGGAACCAATATCTTTTGGTGCAATAAAACCTTCGGGTAAACTGATGCATGACCTGTACCTGCATTTATCGTATTCAGTGAAAAAGGGCATGTCAAGGAAAATACCGATAAACTGTGTGTCAGGGGTAATCAGGTCCCTCGGTGCAGCCCAACGGGTCAGCGCTTTGAAAGTATTGGGGATGGCATCTTCATCACCCAGGTGGGAGTCGATAAAAGCAACATTCAAAGAACGAATCATCTTAACGCCGATTCTCATTTCAGGAGTCAAATCTGTAACGTCTTCATTCATCAGGTTCAGACTCCAAAATTCGGATGATTGGAGTTCATAGGATTGACCTTTACGAGGTTTCGATGTGCCAATCTTGCTGATTTCATCCAATGAAAGATTTCTGAAGCCTTCCGGAGTCGTCCCATAATATTTTTTAAATGCCCGGATAAAGGTGGATGAAGAAGAAAAACCACTTTGAAAAGCTGCATCCCCGATGCTCAATGCCGGGTAGAGCACCAGGTAGTGGGCAATTCTTTCCATACGCAGCCGCATCATGTATTGTTTCGGGGATTCACCAACATACCGGGAAAATATTTTTTGAAAATGAAATGGCGAGAAACAGGCTAGTTCAGAGAGTGTTGTCAGTGGCAGTTCTTCTGAAAGATTTTCCTGGATGTATGACAATACTTTCCTGATCCTGGAATGATATTCTTTTTCTTTTTGATTTTCAGGAGGTTGATGCATGATAAAAGCGGGTTGTCCGGTACAAAGATACAACCTGTTTATGCACAACAGGTCAACATGGTAATTTGTCATCCTTATTCACGTATAAACCGGATAAATTCCAATGACAGGACAACCATAGGAAATTTTGAATTGATACCTGGTATATCCAAGGTTGTGATGCCATAGCTGACATTGTCATGGAGCGTGATGCCCTGCTGTGTATGGCGGGAGTGACAAATATACGACCAAGGGCTTTATCAGGGTTTTATCAGGGTTTTATCAGGGCTTTAACAGGGAGCTACATGGTTGGCAGCAGGGTCGATCGAGGGTGACCAGATATAGAAACGATATAGGATTGATACAGGATTCATATGCAATGGATACAGCGGCTATAGGGAAAGTGCGTCGTATCCGGTAATTCCTCTTGATCCATAATTATGTATGAAACTGCCGTAAAAGGGAGTAAAAAAAAACCAGCGTTTCCGCTGGTTTTCGTTGTTTTGGCATGGTAATCAAGTGGCCTTTGGTGATCAGCCTGGGGCTTGGACACTTTTGCTGTAATGACCATTTATCTAAGGATTCCGAATATTTATATTGTCGCTGTATCAGATTTGTGTTTTTTTGAGGATGAAGATCCGGTAGAGTGACCATACCCCTTAAAACACTGATACAGTCTACGTTTCAAACTTCCTTAGATCTCTCCATGATACTATTTTATATCCTTTATATGTGAAAGTGTCATCACCGCCATATATGATCGACTTATTATCCTTCCCTGCCTCCTCGTTTTTATCAAGAAACCGGAATGTGGTGATAAAATCTGGTGAAAAAGTTCTTGCGGATTTAATTTCCATCCATTGCAGCAACTCATTTTCTGCGACAACATCCACTTCATTGTGATTGCTGTCGCGAAAGAACCAGATATCCTGCGGGACTCCATTGTTATATCGCTGTTTCAGCAACTCCAGAATGACCAGGTTTTCGAACAAAGCGCCTTTCAGGTAATGCGTTTTCAATTGCTCAGCGCTTTTTATTCCCAGAAGATATGAAACCAACCCCGGATCGGTGAAATAGATTTTAGGCGATTTGATAACTCTTTTTCCATAATTCCTGTAGTAGGGATACAATTGGAAAATGATGTAACCTGCTTCCAGGATTGAAATCCAGCCTTTAATTGTGCTGACGCTGACGCCGGTATCTTTAGCCAGGGAAGAATAATCAATCAATTGGCCCGTGCGTCCTGCACATAACCTCACAAAATTGGTAAAGGTGTTAAGGTCCCTGACATTTTGAATTTCCCTCACATCTCTTTGAACATAAGTCTCCAGGTAAAATGGATAAAATTCTTCCGGGGAGATATTCTGGTCATATGTTCTCGGAAAGAACCCTTTAAAGATGAAGTCCTCGTAAGAAAAATCCTTGACTTGTTTCAAATTTTCAATTTCAGTCAGACTGAAGGGGAGGAGTTTCAAGATAGCCGTTCTTCCGGCCAACGTCTGGGATATCTTTTCACTAAGTAACAAGCTTTGGGAACCGGTAAGTATAAATTGTCCAGGGATCTTTTGTTCATCTGAGATTACCTGTATATAGGATAATAATTCAGGAACATGCTGAATTTCATCCAGGATCAGCAATTGGTCCACCTGGTCAAAAATACCTTTGGGATCATTAAGCGCACGGTGCCTTGTTTCCGGATTTTCAAGGGACAGGTATTTATGGTTCGGGAAAAGTGACCTGACAAGCGTTGTTTTACCCGATTGTCGCGGGCCGGTAACAGAAACTACCGGATATTTCTTTGCAAATTTCAGGATGGCACCGGATAATTTTCTTGGTATCATTTTTATGTAATTATGAATTTCAATTACAAAAATACATAAAACGATTAAACATTTTTCTGAAAAGAGAATTATTTTACCCGGGCATCGATAAAGCACTACAGAAACAGATCCGGAACTTCTGGATCGGATTCAAAGGGATTGTCATCATTCAGAACGTCGCCTCAAATAAGCGGTACCTGATAGGGGAGTCTTGCAACCTTGCCCACATCGAAACCATCGAAACAACCTGCGGTGAGGAGACCGACAAGGATAAAGGCCACAAGTTCGGCTTCCTGTGCAAACAGGGTTCGCCAATGGCCTTTTATGAAGGAGTTCTATTGATGGATCCCAACCCGCCAATAATTTAATTCAAGAAGCGTTGTAGCTGTTTTCATAAGCAGGTTAGTTGAAGAGCCTGTCGGGGTGATCTGGCAGGCTTTTTACTGTTGCCCGATTTAAGTATGGATATTATTGTAATTTTACCTATTACAAAAATACCACAGTCTGTTCAGTTTATGCAATCGTTATGCGTCATGCCTGGGCGACCTGCTAACTTTGAACTGACTGCGAGAAATCAACTTTGACATATGAAAATTAAACAAACACTACTCTTCCTTTTTTCTTTCATCTTAACTGTTACCCAAGCACAAATTACTGAAGGCGACTTTTTAAAATCCGCACGGCACAGGGAAAGTTTGCTCCTCCACGCCTACAACCAAAAAGATACGGCTATCTACAAAAAATTAGCTGAGGAATCTGGATTGCAATACGGTAAACTCTCTGCTGAAGTCAGGAAAAAATATAGCTATTATTTACCGAATATTTATTATAGTCTGTGTTGCGTCTATTCGTTGACGGGTAATAAAGCGCAGGCGTTACGGTCCCTGAAAAAATCAATTGACGCGGGCTACTTTGATTATGATCACATTCAAGCTGACAGCGACTTAAACAACATTCAGAATGAAAAAGAATTTAAATACCTCCTTGCCATCATTGCCTCATCACAAAAAAAGTACCTGGACAGTTTGCAACGTGTTATAAAGGAATTCAAACAAGACACCAACACAATTATCAGCCTTACTGAATACGCACGTTTTTATTATTCTAAAAATGACACCGCCTTGCTGTATCTTAGCCGTGCTTATGAATTAGCTGGGAAATTAAAAAATGACAAATACCGGGCAAGCAGCCTGGCTCAGATCGAACAGGTTTATACAAGGAATAGAAATTTCAGGAAAGCACTGGAACTTAATTTTGATTTACTGAAACTTTATGAAAAGATGAGCGATACATCCGGCATTGCCGGTACATGGCTTGAATTAGGTGGCGTGTATGATAATTTAGGTGACGAAGAGAGTTCGATTTTGTATAATAAAAAAGCGTACGCAATATACAAAAAGCACAGAGAAAATATATTAAGGGTGATAAACAGTGCGAATAACATTGGATATAAATATATAGTTCTTAATATCCCAGATTCTGCTTTGCCTTATTTTCAGGAATCAAATGCTTTAGCAAACAATGAAATAAAAATTTCCAATCCGGCAACTTATGCATTTACCTTATATGGTCTTGGCAAGGTTAATTATCAGTTGGGCAATTTGTCGATAGCAATGTCCTATTATAAAGAAAGCCTGGCGCTGATGATGAATAAGGCCGAAACATCTTATGACAATTGGATTCACGGACTAATCTGCATGGGGCTTGGTGAAGCATTTAAATCAAACGGGCATACAGATTCAGCAATTGTTTATTACAAAGAGGCACTGAAAACAATGCCTGAGGAAATACTTATGCCTGTTATTTACAGGAACCTTGCCGAGCTTTATAAAAACAGCAATAAAGATACTGCTTTCAATTATTTAATGATGGAGGTAAAATTATCAGACAGTTTGAATAACGCCGCTAATAAAAGAGACATTAAAAACCTGACTTTAAATGAGCAGGAAAGACAAAAATCCATTGCTGTCAAACAAAAGCAGGACGAAAAAGAACGAAAACAAAATATTCAATACGCTTTAATTGCCCTTGGCATTATTTCTTTTATCATTCTCTTTTTATTACTCAGCCGCAGTTTTATCACCAACACAAAACTGATAGCGTTTTTGAGTGTGATGGCTTTGCTGATTGTGTTTGAGTTCCTGAACCTGCTATTGCATCCGTATTTGGAAAGAATAACAAATCATGCTCCGTTGATGATGTTATTGGCTTTGGTGTGTATTGCAGCATTGCTTATACCATTACATCACAGGTTAGAAAAATGGTCTAAAGAAAAGTTGGTAGAGAAAAATAAAGCAGTACGATTGGCAAATGCAAAGAAAACAATTGAGAAGTTGGAAAAAAAACCTACTCAAACGCAAGAGGATAACACGAATGTATAATCACTATTATTGTATAAGAGGCATAAAAAAAGGAGGCCGTTAAGCCTCCTTGGTGATCAGCCTGGGATTCGAACCCAGGACCCCCGCCTTAAAAGGGCGATGCTCTACCGGCTGAGCTAGCTAATCAGCCTCTGAATTTGAGGGTGCAAAATTACGACAATAATTAAAAATTAAAAATTAAAAATTAAAAATTTTATAAATGGCTGTTAACCAGGTGCTAATATTGCATTATGTCGCCTTTTCCCGGCCTGGTCACGATCATTTCATCACCCGTACAGTCAACAACCGTGGAGGGGATGTTCCCGCAATGGCCTGAATCAATGACGATATCGACCAGCTTGAGGAACTTTTCGTGGATCAGCTCCGGGTCGGTCAGGTAATCCATGATCTCATCCTCCGAATGGATGGAAGTGGTCATGATGGGGTTGCCGAGCAATTCCACGATCTGGATCGGGACCTTATGATCGGGAATACGGATGCCGACCGTCTTCTTTTTGCTCTGGAAAAAATGGGGAACTTCGCTCGTGGCGTTCAGGATGAAGGTGAATGGGCCCGGAAGCGCATGACGCATAACTTTGTACGTGTGGTTAGGAATGGGTTTGGAGTAGCCCGAAAGCTGGCTGAGGTCGCTGCACACGAATGAAAAATTGGCCTTTTCGCGTCGGATCCCCTTGATCTGCGCCACCCGCTCCACCGCTTTGATCTGCGTAATATCGCACCCCAAACCATATACCGTATCGGAAGGATAGATTATAACCCCTCCGCGCCGGAGACAATCGACCACGATCTTCAGCTGGCGTTCGCTGGGGTTGTCGGGATGGATCTTTAGTAACATTTACGATTTACGAATTACGATTTACGATTTATAAAATTGACGCGTTGTCGGATTATTTGGTTCAAAGATAGGACTTTCATCAAACCTGGAAAAGAAACAACCCGGATTTCCCGACACGTTTACGATTTACCAAATCGTAAATCGTAATTCGTAAATCGTAAATAAAAAATGGGTAAGCCCCTTATATCGCACCGCTCAACCATCGTACCCTTGCTTTCTTCCGAACCTGGGGGGGTTAGTTGGGAGCTGGTCGTATAAGACTTACCCACTGCAAAAATACAAATATTCGGGCACAATCTGCATGACTGTCTATTTTTTTGTAAGTTTGCCAAGTAACATCATTAAAAATCCTCACCATGGAAGAAAAAGAAAATTCGGCCATTTCGAATGGAATATTTTATGGTTTTATCACAGGTGGAGCCTTGATCGTATTTTCACTGATCATGTTTCTCCTCGACCTATACCTGAATAAAACGCTCAGCTGGATCAGCTACCTGCTGCTCGCAGCGGGGATGCTCTATGGGACGCTTGAGTTCCGTAAAAAATTTCCCAATGGTTATATCTCTTATGGAAAGGCCTTCACCTCCTGCTTCTGGATCGGGCTGTTTGCAGGTATACTTGCAACGATATACATGTTCGTATTCATCAAGTTTATCCACCCGGGGTTTATCCAGGAACTGATGGATCAGATCAGGACAAACATGGTTACTTCGAGGCCCGGCATGAGCGATGAGCAGGTAGAACAGGCCATGAACATGACCGCAAAATTCATGTCACCCGTCATGATGACCCTGTGGGGACTTGTCGTCTATGCAATTTCTTCTGCCAT
The DNA here is from genome assembly GCA_903828645.1 of uncultured Bacteroidales bacterium. Lineage (GTDB taxonomy): Bacteria > Bacteroidota > Bacteroidia > Bacteroidales > FEN-979 > CAIVAT01. The sequence continues at coordinate 17,192 of CAIKNA010000285.1, read as the reverse complement.
CATCTCGTTAATTCTTGCGTTTTTCCTGAAAAAGGAAGACCCGACTCTAAAAACAACCATGTAATCCGCTTCGGATGAATGTTTCCATTGTAATCCCACTCCTTAACGAGGAGGAATCCCTGCCTGAGCTGACATCCTGGATCGACCGGGTCATGGCGGCAAACAATTTTTCATACGAGATCATCTTTGTCGACGATGGCAGCAGGGACCATTCCTGGAATATAATACGGGAACTCAAAGCCGCCTACCCCCCGGTAAGGGGAATCAAATTCCGACGCAATTACGGCAAAGCTGCGGCCCTCAACGTGGGGTTCCTCGCAGCGGCAGGCGATGTGGTATTCACCATGGATGCCGACCTCCAGGACAGTCCCGACGAACTTCCCGAAATGTACCACATGGTCATGGACCAGGGATACGACATCGTTTCGGGCTGGAAGAAAAAACGCCACGACCCGCTCTCCAAAACAATCCCGACAAAATTCTACAACTGGTCGGCCCGGCGGATGTCGGGGATCATGCTTCATGATTTCAACTGTGGCCTCAAGGCTTACAGGAACGCGGTCGTTAAGAGCATCGAAGTGTATGGCGACATGCACCGCTATATCCCCTTCCTGGCTAAATGGGCCGGCTTTACGGCGATCGGGGAGAAGGTGGTGCACCACCAGAAGCGAAAGTTCGGCAGGACAAAGTACGGGCTCGACCGGTTTTACAAGGGATATCTCGACCTGCTCACCATCACCTTTACCTCCAGGTTCGGGAAAAGGCCCATGCATTTTTTCGGCCTGTGGGGAAGCCTGATCTTCCTGGGTGGTTTCATCATCGCCGGGTATCTCGCCTACGAAAAATATTTCAACCTTGCCTTCAAGATGACGGAGCGGCCGCTGTTTTTCTTCGGTCTGCTGGCGATGGTCATCGGAACACAACTGTTTGTCGCCGGGTTCCTTGGCGAACTGATCTCAAGAAGCTCTGCCGACCGGAACAGTTACCTGATCGAAGAGAAACTTGGCATGGAATGACAAAACCGCAAAAAATCGTACTGATCGGTTCGGCCCACCCGCTTCGCGGCGGACTGGCCACATTCAACGAACGACTGATACGCGAATACCTTGACAGGGGCGAGAATGCGATGATTTATACCTTCAGCCTGCAGTACCCTTCGGTGTTGTTCCCCGGCAAAACGCAATACTCTACCGAACCGGCCCCAGCCGGCATCCCGATCCGTGCCAGGGTGAACAGCATCAACCCGTTCAACTGGATAAAGGTTGGTCTTGAACTGCGGAAGATGAAGCCCGACCTGGTGATCGTAAAGTACTGGATGCCCTTCATGGCGCCCTGCCTGGGAACCATCTGCCGGATCATCCGCGGGAACCGTCATACAAAGATCATAACCATCATCGACAACCTCATCCCGCACGAAAAGAGGCCCGGCGACCGGTTGCTGTCGGGTTACTGGATCAGGTCGGTGGATGGCTGCGTTGCTATGTCGCGTTCGGTTCTGGAGGACCTGGTGACCTTTGATCCCCGCAAACCCAAAGTCTACTGTCCGCACCCGCTATACGACAACTTCGGCCTCCCTGTTCTGAAGCAGGAAGCGCTTAACCGGCTCGGGCTTGACCCCGCTTCCAGGTATGTCCTTTTCTTCGGATTCATCCGTGATTACAAGGGACTTGACCTGCTGCTGGAGGCCTTCGGCGATGAACGGCTGCGGGAGATGAAAGTTAAACTTTTGGTCGCCGGCGAATTTTACGGCGATCCGAAGCCCTACATGGAGATCATAGAACGGCTGCATCTTGAAGACCGGGTGGTCATGAGCAACGATTTTATCCCCGACAGCCGCGTCCTGGACTATTTCTGCGCTGCCGATGTGGTGGTGCAACCGTATAAAAGCGCCACCCAAAGCGGTGTCACACAGATCGCCTACCATTTCAACAAACCCATGATCATCACCAATGTCGGCGGACTGGCCGAATTCGTGCCGCATGAAAAGGTGGGATTCGTGGTTGCACCCGATCCCGGTGAAATTTCCGAAGCGATTTTACGTTTTTACAGGGAGGGAAAAGAGGAGGAGTATGCCGCAAATGCCCTCCTTGAAAAACAGAAGTATTCCTGGGGAAATATGATTGATGCCATTTCGGTGCTGGTCACCGGCAAATCATAGGGGTACCAATGGTTGTCTTTTTTCCCGTTTTGATTTTTGAACTTTGAATTTTAAGTTATGATCATCCGCAGCAAAGCACCCTTACGTCTCGGACTCGCAGGAGGCGGCACCGATGTGGCCCCCTTTTCAGAACTCTATGGCGGGGCGATCCTCAACGCCACCATCAGCATGTATGCCTATGCGAGCATCAGGCCGACCTCCGACGGGAAGATCGTTTTCAATTCCATGGACAAAAAGGAGTATTACACCTTCGAATCGGCCGGTCACCTCGACATCGACGGTAGCCTCGATCTGCATAAGGGAATTTACAACAGGATTGTCCGTGATTTCGCCCGCAAGCCGCTCTCCTTCGAACTGACAACCTATGTGGACGCCCCCCCGGGATCGGGACTCGGCACCTCATCCACCCTGGTCGTCGCCATCGTTGGCGCCTTCGCCGAATGGCTCAACATTCCCATGGGCGATTACGACCTGGCCCACCTGGCCTATGAGATCGAACGGTCCGACCTGGCCATGGCCGGCGGCAAACAGGACCAGTACGCGGCAACCTTCGGCGGTGTGAACTTCATGGAATTTTCAAAAGAGGATAAGGTTATTGTAAATCCATTGAGGATCAGGGAGAAATACCTTGATGAACTTGCCCACAACCTGGTATTGTACCACACGGAAACCAGCCGGCTCTCTTCGAAGATCATTGAACAGCAGACCAGGAATGTGATCGCGAAAAATGAAAAATCGCTGGAGGCGATGCACAAACTGAAGGAGCAGGCGGTCATGATGAAAGAGGCCATCCTGAAGGGGGAACTGGACAAGATAGGGGAGATCCTCGATTTTGGCTGGCAGTTCAAAAAGAACCTGGCGCAGGGGGTCAGCAACAATTACATCGACGAGATCTACGAAACTGCTATGAAACACGGCGCAACCGGCGGGAAAATATCCGGGGCGGGCGGTGGCGGCTTTATGTTCTTCTATTGCCCGGGGAACAACCGCTCCAGGGTGATCGAAGCTTTGCAGAAATTCGGCGGCCAGACTAAACGGTATGAATTTACCTCCCGGGGACTGGCAACGTGGACGATATAAGATAGTAAAATGGTAAAATAGTAAAAAGGTGAAATGGGTAAAAGGGCAAAATGGTAAAATGGTAAAAAAAGTTGATGGTTCGGTATAAGGTTTTTATTGCCTGCTCCCTATTGCCTGTTGCCTATTGCCATAAATAGATAAATACCTAAATTTATGAAAACCTTTCTTGACCTGGCTAAAGAGCGTTATTCGGTGCGGAATTACCTGGACCGGCCGATCGTTTGCCTCACACTGGGCCACCCGGGCAAGGAACCCGACGACCGCAACCATCATTTGGTCAGGAAGGGGATGGGGGAGGTGGTACATTTGGGGAAGTTTTAAGTGACGAGTGACGAATGACGAGTGACGAATGACGCGTGGGGGTAGCGTTTTGGAAAAGGGAAATAGCGTGTTTTTTATTTAAACAATTATCAAATAGACCATATACAATGCGAATCATAGAATCCATCAGGGAGTCGATAGAGGTCAAGCAGAAGCTGATGACAAACTCCTACCTTATCAGCGAGATCAGGAAGGTCTCGGTGGTATGCACCAATGCCTTTTCACACGGGAACAAAGTGCTTTTCTGCGGAAACGGGGGCAGTGCGGCGGATGCCCAGCACCTCGCGGCCGAATTTTCAGGAAGGTTCTATTACGACCGGCCCCCGCTGCCATCCGAAGCGCTGCATGTAAATACCTCCTATCTTACGGCAGTTGCAAACGACTACGCCTACGACGAGGTATATGCGCGGTTGCTGAAAGGGATCGGCAAAAAGGGTGATGTACTGATCGGGATATCCACATCCGGCAATTCAAAAAACATCATCAGGGCATTTGAGGTGGCGCAGGAGCTCGATATCGTTACGGTTGCCCTGACGGGCGAATCGGGCGGGAAGCTGGGCGAACTGGCCGATTTTCTGATCAATGTACCTTCGCAGGACACGCCCCGGATCCAGGAATCGCACATCATGGTCGGGCACATCATCTGCGAGCTGGTAGAATCCACCCTGTTTCCCAAGGAGGGCTGACGTTGGAGGCAATCATCCTGGCCGGGGGATTCGGAACACGTCTGAAGGAACTTGTCAGCGACGTCCCCAAATCGATGGCAATTGTCAGCGGCCGGCCCTTCCTCGAATACCTGCTCGATTACCTTTCTGCCCGGGGAGTCGGCAGGGCCGTACTTTCCGTCGGGTACAAACATGAGATCATTACCGGGCACTTCGGCAACCGCTATAAAGAAATGGAGATCGATTACGCCATTGAAACCGAACCCCTGGGAACCGGGGGAGGGATCAGGCTTGCCTTCTGGAAAATCAAGGAACCCAGGGCACTGGTGCTCAATGGCGACAGCCTCTTCAGGGTTGATTACAATGCCATGATGGAATTTCACCTTAAAAAAAAGGCCGATGCCACCCTGGCTTTGCGCAAGCTGAAGGAGACCGGCCGTTACGGGCGGGTTTCGATGAACCGGGCACGGCGCATCACGGGATTTGCCGAAAAAGAGGAAAACGCCGGCCCGGGGTTTATCAATGGCGGCGTTTACATTATAGAGAAACGCTTCCTGATGGAACCCGAATTCAGGGGTCGTTTTTCCATTGAAAAGCATTGTTTTGAAATGTTATACACGGAAGCGGCCATGTTCGGATTTCCATGTGAAGGTTACTTTCTCGATATCGGCATCCCCGGGGATTATCAAAAAGCACAGCATGAGTTTGCGGAATTTAACGATTGATCCGGCCTGGACCCTCTTTCTCGACCGCGACGGTGTGATCAACCGGCGCATCGTGGGTGATTATGTCAAAACCTGGGAACAGTTTGAGTTCCTGCCGGGAGTGACGGATGCAATCAGGAAATTTTCCTCCGTCTTCGGAAGGATCGTCGTGGTGAGCAACCAGCAGGGGATCGGAAAGGGACTTATGACCGATGCGGAAGTGCAGTCGATTCACCGCCGGATGACCGAAGAAATCGCCCGCTGCGGGGGAAAAATTGACGGCGTGCTGGTTTCACCCCACCTGCATGCAGAACGGTCGGTCATGCGCAAACCGAATGTCGGCATGGCCCTGAAGGCCCGCAAACAATTTCCGGGCATCCTCTTCAACCGCTCCGTCATGGCCGGGGACTCGCTGTCGGACATGATTTTCGGCAAACGTGCCGGCATGACAACGGTCTTCATCGCTGGCGATCCATCCGTGGCACAAAAACATCCCAGGCAAATCGACTTTCTTTTTCCTGACCTGATATCCCTTGCCAATGCGCTCTGACTTTCGTGTCTCATTTTCGCCATTTCGCCATTTCGCCATTTCGCTACCTCGCTACCTCGCTACCTCGCTACCTCGCTATTTCGCTAATTAACCCTCTAACCCTTCCTGACGTTGAGCCCCACCATCATCCTCCTTTGTTTCCTGGCCTACACCGCCATCCTGTTTGTCATCACATGGCTTACCGCACGGAAATCGACCAACCGGAGTTTTTTCCTGGGCAACAAGGCATCTCCCTGGTTCGTGGTGGCCTATGGCATGATCGGGGCGTCGATGTCGGGGGTGACCTTCATGTCGGTGCCCGGATGGGTGGGAACATCGGGCTTTTCATACATGATGGTGGTGGTAGGGTATATTTTCGGTTACATCACCATTGCCAATGTGCTCCTCCCGCTATATTACCGGCTCAACCTCACCTCAATCTATTCATACCTGGAGACCAGGTTTGGTTTCTGGTCGTACCGGACCGGTGCCTTTTATTTCATCCTGTCGCGGGTGATCGGCGCCTCCTTCCGCATGTTTTTGGTCGTCAACGTGCTGCAAGTATTCATTTTCGACGCCTGGCACATCCCGTTCTTTGTAACGGTGCTGATTTTTATCCTGCTCATCCTGATGTATACTTTCAAGGGTGGCATAAAGACCATCATCTGGACCGATACCATCCAGACCACCTTCATGCTTCTTTCGCTGGTGCTTTCGGTTTGGCTGATCATCAGCAGCATGGGACTGAGCCTGGGCGGGATGATCAGCCAGATTTACCGCAGCTCCTATTCCGACATGATATTCACCAACTGGAGCGACCGGCGTTTTTTCGTGAAGCAACTGCTTAGCGGAGCTTTTATCGCCATCGTCATGACCGGGCTCGACCAGGAGATGATGCAGAAGAACCTCAGCTGCCGCTCCCTGGCGGATGCCCGGAAAAACATGTTTACCTTCACCGGGATCATGGTGGTGGTCAATTTTGTGATCCTGTTCCTCGGGGCAAGCCTGTTCCTGTTTTGCACCGCGAAAGGGATCAGGGTCCCGGCAAGGAGTGACGATCTTTTCCCTGTAATCGCCATCACCCATCTCGGACCTGTGGCGGGACTTGTTTTCCTGATCGGACTGATCTCCGCTGCCTACCCCAGTGCCGACGGGGCCCTTACGTCGCTGACCACCTCTTTTAGCATCGATTTCCTTGGACTGGGCAAGCGCGACGACCTTCCCGAGAAGGCGAAAAAACGGACGCGGCAGATGGTTCATATTGCCTTTGCGATGATCCTGCTGGTGGTGATCGTCCTTTTCCGGGCCATCAACGACCGGGCGGTGATCGACAAGTTATTCACGGTCGCCGGGTATACCTACGGCCCGCTCCTCGGACTCTATGCCTTCGGGTTATTCACAAAATTTGAAGTCATCGACCGCCGGGTTCCGCTGATTGCACTGGCATCCCCGGCAATCTGCTGGTTTCTCAGCGAGTACTCTGTTAATATCTTCCATGGCTATCACTTCGGGTTTGAACTGCTGATTTTAAATGGATTTCTTACATTTGCCGGGTTGCTGCTTTTTCGGAAGCGGCCGGTCCGTTGATTTTTGAGCAACAATCAACCGGAATGTTCGTTTTTATTGTCTACTTAACTTAATCATAGCAATCATGGATAATTTGCGTTTCAGGGCACTGGAGCTGGCGATGACCAGGAGTCAGCAACTGGTGAAATATCCCGGCCAGAAAGCGTCAGAATATTTTGGAGAGTTAACTTTTAACAATGCCGCCATGCGCGAATACCTCACCGAAGAGGCCTACACGCAGGTGATGAATTCAATCGAAAAGGGCGAAAAGATCGACCGCCGTATTGCCGACCAGGTTGCCGCGGGGATCAAGGCGTGGGCCATCAGCAGGGGCGCCACTCATTACACCCACTGGTTCCTGCCGCTTACCGGCGCAACTGCCGAGAAACATGATGCATTTGTCGATCCTGTCGAAGGGGGCAAAGGCATCGAGAAATTCAGGGGGAGCGAACTCACCCAGCAGGAACCCGATGCCTCGAGTTTTCCGAGCGGGGGAATCCGAAGCACCTTCGAAGCCCGTGGTTACACCGCCTGGGATCCCACCTCGCCCGCTTTCATCACCGACCGCACACTGTGCATTCCCACCGTGTTCGTTTCCTACACGGGCGAAGCGCTTGATTTTAAGACGCCTTTGCTGAAAGCCATCTATACGATCGATAAGGCGGCCGTGGATGTATGCCAGTACTTTGACAAGGATATCACGAAGGTATTTTCGACCCTCGGCTGGGAACAGGAGTATTTCCTGGTCGACAGCGCCCTTTACCAGGCACGTCCCGACCTGGTGCTTACCGGCAGGACCCTCTTCGGGCACTCTTCGGCAAAGGATCAGCAACTGGAGGACCACTACTTCGGGACCATCCCGCAGCGGGTGCTTGCCTTCATGCAGGAATTTGAATACGAAGCCCACCGGCTCGGAATCCCCGTAAAAACGCGTCACAACGAGGTTGCACCCAACCAGTTCGAATGTGCGCCGGTCTTCGAAGAGGTCAACCTCTCCATTGACCATAACCAGCTGATGATGCACCTCATCGACAAAATCGCGAAACGGCACAACCTTACCGTGCTCCTCCACGAAAAACCTTTCGGCGGCGTAAACGGCTCGGGGAAACACAACAACTGGTCGCTGGCAACCAATACGCACGAAAACCTTTTATCGCCCGGGAAAACGACAAAATCCAACCTTCGTTTCCTGGCCTTCCTGGTCAATATCCTGAAGGCAGTTCATGAACATGCCGATCTCATCCGCGCGGTCATTGCTTCGCCGGGCAACGACCATCGCCTTGGGGCCAACGAGGCGCCGCCTGCCATCATCTCCGTCTTCATAGGCGCGAGGCTTACCCAGATGCTGGATGCCATTGAGAAGGCCGATTCGCATGTTTTCATCAATTCCGAAACCGACGGACTGTTGAAGGATCTGCCGAAAATTCCGGAAATCCTGCTCGACAATACCGACCGCAACCGTACCTCGCCCTTCGCATTTACCGGCAACAAGTTTGAATTCAGGGCGGTCGGTTCGGCACAGACCTGTGCCCCGCCGATGATCGTTCTGAATCTCATCGTGGCCAACCAGCTGCGGAAGTTCAAACTGGATGTGGATGCCCTCATAGCGAAAAAGGAAACAAAGGACCAGGCCATTTTCCAGGTTATCAAACGGTACATCAAGGAGTCGAAAAAGATCAGGTTTGAAGGTAACAATTACTCGGAAGAGTGGGTAAAGGAGGCAACAAAGCGCGGCCTCTCAAATTTCAAGACAACCCCGGAGGCGCTGAAGGCCTTCGTTCACAAAAGGACCCTGGAACTTTTTGAAAGCAACCATGTTCTTTCAAAACGGGAGCTTGAGGCCCGTCATGAGATCAGGTTGGAGAATTATACCAAGAAGGTCCAGATCGAATCGCGTGTTCTGGGCGACCTGGCCGGGAACCATATCATCCCCGTGGCCATCCGCTACCAGAACACGCTGATTGAAAATGTGAAGGGACTCAAACAGGTGCTCGACCTCAAGACCTACGGCAAACTATCGCAGAACCAGATGGAGACCATCACCGAGATTTCCGAACACGTTGACAAGATCAAAACCTATGTCAACCTGATGATCGAAGCCAGGAAAGATGCCAACCGCCTCAGCGAAACCGAAGAAAAGGCCTTCGCCTATTGCGAAAAGGTATTTCCCTTCTTCGACAGGATCCGCTATCATGTCGACAAGCTCGAGCTGCTCGTTGATGATGAACTGTGGCCCCTGCCAAAATACCGTGAACTTTTATTTACAAGATAGAAACTGTTATGAAGAAGATATTCCTATTGCTGGTCACGGTACAGATCTTCGGGATCTGCACCGTTTTCGGCCAGATCAATGTACTGCACATTGATAACAACGCGTCACCTCTGTCAAAGGAAGGGATTTTTTATTCTCTTCCGCGAACCGTGGTAAAGGTTGATGTCAGGATTGACCGCGTTGAAAACTTCAGGGGACCCTATGCCGATTTTGCCCTCCGGTTCCTGGGCTTGAAAAATGTGATCAGTGCCAATTCAATCGAATACAGGATCAGTGAAATATCGATCACCACCTATCCCGAACCCGATCCGGAGCAATATTATTTTATTGAACTCGGCGATAAGATATCGAAAGGGGAGAAGGATGGTCTGCTCTCGCTGAGCGATGCCGGCTTGATTCTCGGAACCATCGAAGGGAAGGACGATTCGCTTACGGCCCCGATGCGCGTAAGGAAGACCGTTGAAGCAGCACAGGAAAACGACCGGGATGCCTTCGGCGAACTTTTCAAGTATTCGGCGGATGCGAGTATTTTCGAAAAAGTGGACACCATCATCCGCAAGATCAACCTCGACACCATGACGGTGGAAAGACAGTACCTTAAAAAGACCATCGTCGAAAAATCTCCTGAACAGAAAGCCAAAGAGGCGGCCGACTTCATCTCGAAGATCAAGGATAACCGCTACACCCTGATCAGCGGGCAGCAGGAGGTCAACTACAACAAGGAGACGCTGGAATACATGGACCTTCAGCTGAAGACCATGGAAAAGGAATACATGAAGTTGTTCACGGGGGTGAGTGTTCACAAAAGCATGTCGTTCAGTTATAAGTACATTCCTGTTCCCAACCAGATCAACACCGAGATCCCGGTCTTTAAATTCCACAAATCAAAGGGGCTGATCGACCTGGACGAACCGGGTGGCAAAGTGGTTACCATCAGGATCCAGCGTGTCGGCAACACCAATACGGTAGCCAGTTATCTTTCAAAGGCGGAAAAGGAGCCCAAAATTCATGGTTTCTCCTATCGGATTCCTGAACTGGCGCGTGTTACCGTTAAACTCGATGAGAATGTCCAGGAAGAGACGCAGTGCCTTGTCAGTCAGCTTGGCGTTGTCAGCTGGCTGCCCGCCGGGAAGTGGCAGGTCCGGTTCCATAAGGAAACAGGCGGTATCAAAGGCTTGAAGATTCAATAAACCGCTTTCCTGATCCTCACCAGCTTTTCGAGCAGCTTTTCGAGCTGGTCCAGTGGCAGCATGTTGGCGCCATCCGATTTTGCATTCAGCGGATCGGGATGGGTTTCCAGGAAAATACCATCGGCACCCACCGCAATCGCAGCGCTGGCCATGGTCCCGATAAGATCCGGGCGCCCGCCCGTAATACCGTTTGGCTGGTTGGGAAGTTGAAGCGAATGGGTCACGTCGACCACCACCGGCACGCCGATGGCCTGCATTTCGGGTATGTTTCTGAAATCCACGATCAGGTCGCGGTAACCAAAAGTGGTGCCACGTTCGGTAAGCATGATTTTGTTGTTGCCGGTTCGCAGGATTTTTTCAACGGCAAACTGCATCGATTCGGCTGAAGCGAATTGCCCTTTTTTGATGTTCACCACCCTTCCGGTCTTCCCGGCGGCAACCAGCAGGTCCGATTGCCGGCAGAGAAACGCAGGGATCTGCAGCACATCCGCGAACCCGGCCGCGATGGCTGCCTGTTGTTCGGTGTGGATGTCGGTGAGTACCGGGATGCCCAGTTCGATGCCAACCTCCAGGATGAGCGCCAGCGCTTTCTCAAGCCCGATCCCAGTAAACGAATCGGGATGCGACCGGTTCGCCTTCTGGTAGGAGGCCTTGAAAATAAAGGGAATGTCCAGCCTGTCCGTGATCTGTTTGATCCGGGTCGCAATCTCAAGCGGCATTTTTTCATTCTCCACTACACAAGGCCCTGCGATCAGGAAAAAATTCCCACCCCTGCGATCCCTCAGGTCATTGAAAAACATGCCATCCATATGTTTGATATTTAGATTGTTACAAAGATAATACTTCAGTAAGGCAATAGGCAATACGTCATTTAAACCATTTTTACCTTTTTTACCTCTCCACCTTGTCACCTTGTCACCTTGTCACCTGTTCACCTGTTCACCTGTTAACCTTTTCACCTGTTCACCTTTTCACCTTTTCGCCATTTCACCTTTTCACCTTTTCGCCATTTAATATTTGTATTTCCCCTTCCACAACGCCTTCATCCTCGCCCTGATCTCGTTCTCGCGCTGGTTGTCCTGGGGGTCGTAGAACCTGGAGCCTTTGATCTTCTCGGGAAGAAACTCCTGCTCAATGAAATTTTTATCATAATCATGGGCATACTTGTAATCTTTCCCGTAACCAATCTTTTTCATCAGGTTGGTCGGCGCGTTGCGGATATGCAGTGGGACAGGCAGGTCGCCGGCCTCCCTGAACGACTTTTGTGCATTCCTGATGGCAAGGTATGAAGCATTGCTCTTTGGAGAACATGCCAGGTAGATGGCCGTCTGGGAAAGGATCAGGTCGCACTCGGGATAGCCGATCACATCCACGGCCTGGAAACAGGAGGTTGCCAGCAGCAGTGCGTTCGGGTTGGCATTCCCGATGTCTTCCGAAGCAAGGATCAGCATCCGCCGGGCTATGAATTTCGGATCCTCCCCGGCCTCGATCATCCTGGCCAGCCAGTACACGGCAGCATTCGGGTCGCTCCCGCGCATCGATTTGATAAAGGCCGAAATGATGTCGTAATGCATCTCCCCGGTTTTATCGTACATGGCCAGGTTCTGCTGGATGATCTGAATGGTCTTCTCATTGGTGATACGCACAGGGAGTGACTGTTTCATCTCGGTCGTAACGATCAGCTCCAGTGCGTTGAGGAGTTTCCGGGCATCTCCTCCCGAAATGCGCAGGATTGCCTCCGGCTCAGGAACCTCAATGTTGATTTTTAAAGTGTTTTCAAGGTGCGATCGGCCCTGCTCCAGCAGTTTTAGGAGGTGGTGTTCTTCGAGGGGCTTGAGGATATAAACCTGGCAACGCGACAGGAGCGGGGAGATGACCTCGAAGGATGGATTTTCGGTCGTCGCGCCGATGAAGGTCACAACACCTTTCTCAACCGCACCCAGCAGCGCGTCCTGCTGCGATTTGCTGAAACGGTGGATCTCGTCGATGAACAGGAAGGGGCTGTCGCTCGCCTCCTGCGCCCTGGCTATCACTTCGCGCACCTCCTTAACCCCCGAACTGACGGCGCTCAGGGTGTAGAAGGTTCGGTTTAATTGTTTCGAAATGATGTAGGCCAGCGTGGTTTTACCGATGCCCGGCGAACCCCAGAGGATCATCGATGGCACGTTGCCCGATTCAATGGCGCGCTGAAGGATGGCTCCCTTACCGATCAGGTGTTCCTGACCCAGGTAGTTTTCCAGCGAATCGGGCCTCAGTTGCTCTGCCAATGGTACTAACATGTAACAAAGATACGCAATTCCCTCTGCGCCGGTCACGCGGCTTCAGATTTCCTTTTAGCGGTCAGCGCCGGCCGGAATGTAAAGAAGTTGAAAATGGGGAAACACGGTGTTAAACTTATAAAATGTATGAATTATTTTCATGTTGACATTCAGGGCATTATGTCAAATGTTAAAAAATGTTAAAAATAGTGGCCTAAATATTTGGAGGGTAGCAGCCGATTGAAGTATCTTTGCACATTAAATTCCAAAAAATCAATAGACAATGAAAAAACTTGCAACATTATTAGTTATCGGAGTAGTAGCTTTCATGTACTCCTGTGGCCCGAATGCAAAGGAAATCGAAGACAAAAGAATTGCTGACTCAATCCGTGTTGCCGACTCATTAGCAATGGTGCAGGCTGAGCAGCAGAGAATCGCCGATTCTATTGCAAAAGTTCAACAAGAAAAACAGATTGCCGACTCTATTGCACATGCTGATTCCGTGAAGAAATTCCCGAAATTATTCAAACCTGCAAAACCAGCCAAAGCTGAAAAACCTGCCAAAAAAGGTAAAAAATAATTCTCAGGCAGACAAAAAAAGAGGGCCTCCCCAAAGGGTGCCCTCTTTTTTTGTCCCAACCAAATCGGGATCAGAGATTTTTGATTTCGCTTACAAGTTTCTGCAGGGTTGCTTTGGCATCACCAAAGAGCATGCGGGATTTGGGCAGGAAAAAAAGGTTGTTTTCGATTGCAGCATATCCTTTGGCCATGCTGCGTTTCATGATGATCGTGTTTTTCGCCTCCCACACCTTGATGACGGGCATGCCGTAAATGGGGCTTGAAGGATCATCTTCGGCGGCGGGATTTACTACGTCGTTCGCGCCTACAACGATTACGACGTCGGTATTTGACATCTCGTTATTCGCGTCTTCCATCTCCTGGAGTTTTTCATAGGCGACATCGGCTTCGGCAAGCAGCACGTTCATGTGTCCGGGCATGCGGCCGGCCACCGGGTGGATGCCGTATTTCAGTTCGACTCCCTTCGAAGCCAGGAGGTTTTCCAGTTCATGACAGAGATGCTGGGCCTGGGCAACGGCAAGACCGTAGCCTGGAACAACCAAGACCTTCTGGGAGTAACTCAGCAGGATGGCAGCATCACTCAGGGATATCTCCTTCACCGTTTTATCGCCGCTCTGGGCGCTTGCGGCTGCATTTCCGCCAAAGGCCCCGATGATGACATTCAGCAACGACCGGTTCATGGCCTTGCACATGAGGATGGTCAGGATGGTGCCGGAGGAACCGACGAGGATGCCGCCTGTCAGCATTGCCTGGTTGTGATACAGGAAGCCGCCCATGGCCGCCGCAACCCCTGTAAAAGAGTTGAGAAGCGAGATCACCACAGGCATGTCGGCACCGCCGATGGGCATCACGAAGGTAACACCGTAGACCAGGGCCAGCCCGGCAAGGGTGTATATCATCCAGTTTTCGCCAGCCACCGGGGTTTTAAACATCACGAAAATGACAAAACCAAAAAGGATGAAGAGGAACGAAAGATTGATGTAACGCAGGATCGGGCTTTTAATGTCGCCCAGCCGTTCATCCAGTTTGGCGAAGGCGATCATGCTTCCGGCGAATGAAACGCCCCCGATCATGAGTCCCAGCAGGATGGCGAGCGCTTCGCCGCTGAACATCGAGGTTGCCTGGTGCGCGGCAAGTGTCGTCTGCATCCTTGGAAATTCCATCATGGAGATCAGCGCTGCGCAGGCGCCGCCCATCCCGTTGAACAACGAGACCATCTGCGGCATTGCCGTCATTTTCACCTTCCTGGCAGCCACCCAGCCAACAGCCGTGCCGATGACAAGTGCCCCGAGAATCCATGGAATATTATGAATCTCCTGGTAAGTGCCGTCCTCCAGTTTCGATTTGTGGAGCAGGATGGTGCAGAGGATGGCGAGAACCATGCCGCCGGCGGCCCAAAGATTCCCGCTGCGCGCCGTGTCGGGATGACTTAGTTTTTTCAGTCCCAGGATGAAGAGTACCGAAGCCAGGATGTACGACAATTCCAGGATCGATAGATAACCTGTAAAATCGAAGGTTTTTGTAATAGTTTGTATCGTTTCCATAATGCCCCGTTATTGTTTTTTCTTTTTCTTGAACATTTCCAGCATCCGGTCGGTGACCACGAAACCGCCCACAACATTCAGGGTTCCGAGCACCACCGCGACAAATCCGAGGATCATGGAGAGCAGGTTGGTTGCATGTCCCATCACGATGATCGCCCCGATGATCACCACACCGTGAATGGCGTTTGCCCCCGACATCAGGGGGGTGTGCAATACCGAAGGAACATGCGAAATCACCTCTATCCCAAGGAAAATGGATAAAATGATGATGAAGATCGCTTCCCGGTATTCGAAGAAAAATTTTAACATTTCATTCATAATCAGTATGTTTATGTTGTTATCATTGCTTTTACCCGTTCATTTGCGATCTCCCCGTTTCGGGTCACGCAGGTCCCCCTGACGAGATCATCATCCCAGTTGAGGTTGAATTCTCCCTTGGCGCTGATCATCAGTTTCAGGAAGTTGATGACATTCTTGCCGAACATTTTGCTTGCATCGGAAGGCATATCGACCGGGAAATTAGAGTTCCCGATGATCTTCACTCCTCCGAGAATAATGGTCTCCCCGTCGCGGGTCACTTCGCAGTTGCCGCCTGTCGAGGCAGCCAGGTCGATGATCACGGCTCCGGGTTTCATGGCATTCACCGTCTCTTTTCTCAGCAGGAGCGGCGCCTTTTTCCCGGGGATCTGTGCGGTACAGATCACCACATCCGATTTAACGGCGTGGTCGTGAACCATGGCGGCCTGTTTCTTCTTGAATTCATCGGTCTGTTCAACGGCATACCCGCCGGCAGCCTTGTCATCAATGGCACCTTCCACTTCGATGAATTTCCCGCCGAGGCCGGTCACCTCCTCCTTGACGGCCGCCCTGACGTCGAACACCTCGACCACGGCGCCTAGTTTTCTCGAAGTGGCGATGGCCTGTAACCCGGCAACGCCCGCCCCCAGGATCAATACCTTGGCAGGTGTGATGGTGCCCGCTGCCGTCATAAACATCGGGAAGAATTTCGGCAGTGAATTGGCAGCGGTAAGCACTGCTTTATACCCTGCAACCGTAGCCATCGACGAAAGGATGTCCATCGACTGTGCACGGCTGGTACGTGGAATGACGTCAAGGCTGAAGGCAGTGATATTCGCGGCTGCCAGCCTACTGATCTGTTCCGTGTTGAAAAAGGGATTCAGAACCGCCAGCAAAACGGTATTCGCCCGCATCTCTTTAAGTTCCGCCTCCGTCGGAGGATTCACCTTGATGAGCAATTCAGCCTGGCTGATAATCTCTGTCTTTGACATGATCTTCGCCCCTGCGGCTTCATAATCTTTATCGGATGCATAGGCAGCCATGCCCGCATCTTTTTCCACGATGACGGTAACCATCATTTTGGCAAGGGTTGCAACGGATTCTGGAAGCAGGGCAACCCGCTTTTCAGGACCCTCTTCTTTTAAAATTCCAATAACCATAATGTTAATTTTTAATGACGCAATGAAAAGGAAGGGTACCTGTTCCTGTTAAAGGAACAATGGCAATCTGATCTTTATTTGATTTGGATAATCACGATCTGCAAACTATATCTGAATTCGTCAATCGTCAATCGTCAATTGTTTAGTCGGTAAACCCGATCCTCAGGTGACTGCCGTCGCAGAACGGTTTTTTCTTGCTGCCCCCGCAACGGCAGATTGCTGCGACCTCTCCTTCGATCTTGATCTTCTTCTTTTTTGCGTCACGGACGATGAAGTTGCCGGTGATCAGCGCAGGGCCGTTTTTCAGGATCTGAACACGCGCAAACTTTGATTTCATTTTGGCGGTGGCACGTGGTTTTGATGTAACGAACTTATTGCTTTTCAGGTATGTAAGAGCACGCGATGGGCATGTGTCGACGATCTTCATGATCTCTTTGCTGTTGGAGGCATGCACATTAACCCATGGTTTTTTCTTGGAATTGAATACTTCGGGCAGCCCGATCAGGCAATTTGCAGAGTGGATGCACAACTCAGCCTTCCAGAACACCGTAATTTCCCCGTTTGAAAATTCCTTCACTGCATCTTTGTTTTTTTTGAACTCCGAGAGTTCGGCTTTCGTAACTTTGCTTGACATATCCGAGGGATTAAAATTATTTTGTAAAGGTAATATTTATTGAGTTTAACCTATCAGGTATACATAAATTTTATGGTGTAAAAATGACAAACGAACTCTCCGGTTTGCGCAGGGAATACAATTTTTCGACGCTTGATGAAAAAAATGTATCAGATGGCCCCATGGCACAGTTTAACATCTGGATGAAGGAGGCCATCGGGGCTGAAATCGTGGAACCGAACGCGATGGTGCTTTC
>CAIKNA010000284.1 GCA_903828645.1 uncultured Bacteroidales bacterium | reverse complement strand
TCGGTGGAAGAGGTAAAAGAATGGGAAGAACGTGTCCATAAATTGATCGGTGAAAATGTTGAGTATGTCTGTGAGTTGAAGTTTGACGGGGTCGCGATAGGCCTGACTTACCAGGAAGGCATGCTCGTGCAGGCAGTGACACGTGGCGACGGGGTGCAGGGAGATGATGTTACAGTCAACGTCAGGACCATTCAGAATGTACCACTCAGGCTGCATGGTGAAGGATTTCCAGGGGAATTCGAGATCAGGGGAGAGATCATTCTTCCTAGAAAAAGCTTTGACAGACTCAATGTCCTTCGAACAGATGAAGGTGAGGAACCCTTTGCCAATCCCAGGAATGCTGCATCAGGAAGCCTGAAACTCCAGGATTCAAAGGAAGTATCAAACCGGAGACTGGATTGCTATTTATATTACATACCGGGAATCATACCCGGAATTCCGACGCATTATGAAAGCCTGATGGCTGCAAAAAGCTGGGGTTTTAATATTTCCGGGTATCTCGCAAAGTGTAAAACCATCGAAGATATTTTTGAGTTCATCGAGAGTTGCAATGATGCCAGGCTGGATCTGCCATTTGATATTGACGGGGTTGTCATCAAGGTAAATTCGCTGCAGCAGCAGGAGGAACTGGGCAGCACGGCGAAATCACCACGATGGGCCATTGCTTATAAATTCAAGGCAGAACGCGTCCTGACAAAGCTGCTATCGATCGATTACCAGGTTGGACGGACAGGTGCAGTTACGCCGGTTGCCAATCTTGCACCGGTTCTTCTTGCCGGCACAGTTGTTAAACGTGCAACCCTTCATAATGCCGACGTCATCGAGAATCTTGGGGTCCGTGTCGGGGATTTTGTCTACGTAGAAAAAGGGGGTGAAATTATTCCCAAGATTGTTTCGGTCGACCTTGAACGTCGTGATCCGGCTCTGCTGCCTGTTGAATTCATCACAAGTTGTCCTGAATGCGGAAAGACCCTGATCCGGAAAGAAGGTGAAGCGGCCTGGTACTGCCCGAACGATGTTGGCTGTCCGCCCCAGATCAAAGGCAGAATGGAACATTTCATCAGCCGGAAGGCTATGAATATTGACAGCCTTGGGGAAGGCAAGATTGAGATGCTGTTTGACCTGAAGCTTGTTCATTCCGTAGCAGATCTTTATGATCTGACAGGAGAACAGCTCCTGGGACTGGAAAAAGTTTTTGCATCAACAGCAGAGAAGAAAGAACGAAAGGTAAGTTTCCGCGAAAAAACTGTCGCCAATATCCTGAAGGGAATTGAAACATCCAAATCCGTAGGTTTTGAAAGGGTTTTGTTTGCACTTGGGATCCGGTATGTCGGGGAGACTGTTGCCAAAAAGCTGGCCTTTCATTTTGGTTCGATTGATGCATTGATGGCCGCAGGACATGATGAACTCATCGAAGCCGAAGAGGTTGGTGAAAAAATTGCACAAAGCATCCTCGGGTTTTTCAGGGAACCAAAAAATGTTGAGATTATCAGCCGGCTTAGGGAAAGAGGACTCCAGTTTGAATTGAAAGAAACTCTGCAGGTATTAAAAAGCGATAAGCTGAAAGGAATGATCATCGTTGTTTCCGGAACTTTTGAAAACTTTTCCCGGGATGAGATAAAGAAAGTTATCGGGGAAAACGGAGGTAAAAATGCCGGTTCTATTTCCTCGAAAACAACTTACGTACTTGCTGGTGAAAACATGGGACCGGAGAAGCGGAAGAAAGCCGAATCACTGGGTGTTCCGATAATCTCGTTAGGTGATCTGCTGAAGAAGATTGCTGATTAAATTTCAAAAACATTCTCGAAGAGTTTTGATTTAAGAACAAGGATTAACGATCTAGGATTGGGGAAGTTGCTTTTGTACCGTTATTTACCCACTTCGAAAATCAAAAATCGTTAATCAATGTTCGATATTCAAATAAAATTGAACTCCTCTTCCATTAGGAACAATCAATCAATCCATGAGACATCCTAGTTTTCTGCCTTCTTAATTGACCCTGCACCCGAAACATTCTCGATCAGTTTCCCGGGAGTTCCTTTGTACCGCACGGTTCCGGCACCTGAAATGTCAACATTCAATTCACCGGTAACATTGACCTGGGCTTTCCCGGCGCCACTGATCTCCAGGTGAAAATCTTCGGCAACGAGATCATAGGCATAGAGGTCAACTGCCCCGGAGACTTCCATGTGGACTTTTGATGCCATGCCGCGGAATCTCAGCTTGCTTCCGCCGCTGCAATCAACATCCAGTTTCTGGACATCGATGTCGAACTTTGAATCGGAAGCGCCACTTCCTTCAATACTAAGTTCCGGAAGGGTCAACCGGCCCTCTGTTATGGCATTCACCGCCCCGCTTAGCTCGAGGGATTTCAGTTCTGTAATTGTGATGTAAACTTTCAGACTGTTTGCATGCTGTATTGGCTTCTCACTTTCAATGATCAGTTTCCCGTCTTCAACTCTTGTTTTGATGATCTTCATCAGGTTGTCGTCAGCCTCCACAGTCACAGATTGTGTTGCTCCCTGGCTCAGGATGATATCAAATGTCCCGGAAACATCAATGGCATTATACGAAGGAACCTTCCGCTCCTGCTTGACAACATTGCCATTTCCATGTTCTCCCAGGACCATGCAGCTTGATAATAAAATTAAGACTGCGATAAACATGGCTGATTTAATACTGCTCAATAAATTTCTTTTTGTTTTCATTTTGGTTGATTATTGGGTTTGAATATTTTAGTGAAATTCTGTTATTTTTTTCACCGCCAAGACGCTAATTCAAAGCTTATATTCTTTGCGACTTTGCGGTTGATTTTTATTTAATAATCAGCTACAGGTTTATTCCAGCGAAACATTTCCAAACTCACTTCTAACGGTAATTTTTGATGTTGGATTGGCAACTTTCCCGATCACTGCTTTATAGGATTTCGATGTGTTGCCAGTGATCTTCTGCGTGAAGTTTGCTTTGCCTTCGGGAAAATCCAGGTCACAGAATTTCAGGTCGGCATCCAATAAATATGAAGCTGTTTCAGGGATTCCAATCGAAATGTCGGCATATTTATTATTGATGATGATGGTGCCGAAGTCGACAGGCATTTCCTTAATTTCACAATTACCATACTGAATATCCAGCGTAAGATTTTTCTCGATCCGCGTGATATCAAGATCAGAGAATTTCGACCGGCTTTCCACCGCACTTGAATTTTCCATATCCAGCTTCCCTCCTTCCATGTTTACATTCAATGAAATTACCTTGTTGGCCGTGAGGTTCGAGTACTTTGAATCCAGCCTGAGACTTCCGGCATAATCAATCTCAAGTTCTGAGTAACTTAATTTTACAACTGCTCCTTTTATGGATTTGATATTGGCCTTGCTGAATTTGATCTCGAGGAAATTTTCCGAATTCCCAAGTTTATTGATCTCCATATTTCCGTAAGAGAGCATTATTTTCCCTTTCCCGTTCAGTTCATTCACGTAGATATCCCCGAATTTGTTGTTCAGTTCAAGATTTACGGATACAGGCATATTGATGACATAATCTACATTGACCTTGGACCGCCCGTTAAAGCTGCCATTATCAAAAGTTGTCCTGACATCGACGAGTGTTGGTGAACCGCTCATTGCAATGGTAATGCGGTCCATCAGCTTTTGGGCAGACTGTTCACTTGATGCTTCAACACGCAGCGTTACCTCAACGGAGATCATGGGTTTATCCCAGTTGTTGCAATGGACTTTCCCGTACTGGTTGCTGATTACTAGCTGGGCATCAGGGTTTACACTATATTCTTTGCTGATGACCCTCGAATATTCTTCACGGGCCTCGAGTCTGTCAATCCCTGCAATCAGGATAAGCAGGGCAAGCAGCATTATTTTTCTTGAAGTTCTCATAGTAATGGGTGTTAGGACTGACATGTTCATTATTCTTGACATTTTACTTTTTTGCATTTTTCATCTGCCGGATCATATTGTTCATCACGGTCTCCTTCATCTGCTGGTTACGGATCAGAGCCGACTGTACCCGTTCGTCACCGGGATTATTTTCACAGGCTTTCTTTAGTTCCCTGGCATTGGCATCCAGTGCGTCCAGTTCTCCCGAGGCCATGGAATAGAGACTTCTTGAATCCTGGCCACAGCAGGCGAGTTTCCGGATCTTGTTGAGATGACTGGCTGCAACACCGTCATAGTAGTTCACAGCTTCCTGCAGATCGGCCGGCAATTCCTTTGCTGATGCATTGTTCTGGAAATTATTCCGGATCCTGTTCATTGCAAAATCAAAAATAAAAACTGAAACGGTCAGTAAGATCAATAATCCCGCTGCGATCTTAAGCAACAATGACCGGCTCATTTCTATCCGTGCAACTGGCTGGCCTTCCAGCTTATCCCGGAATCTGTCGAAATGGCCTTCGGGTGGCTCACTGTCATCAAACAGGTTCCGGTTTTCTGCTACATATTTTTCAAACTTATCCATCTTTTAATTGGTATTGAACATCGGTCTGAACTTCTTTTCTTTCAACATCTGTAATATTTTTTGTTTTGCCCTCACATAACGTGTACGTGAAAGGTTGTTCGAGATTCCCAGGATCTCACTGATCTCCTCATGATCATATCCTTCCAGGAGGAACAGCGTGATTACAATCCTGTACTCTTCTGGTAATTTGGTTATCACTTCTTTTATCTCCGCGGCCTGCAGCCTGATCTCTTCATCCAGGCTCTCTTCCACGATCTCCGGGAAATCGAGAGACTCTTCCTCAATCGAGATTTCCGGTTTGTTTCTTCTCAGGACATCCAGCGAGTTATTCACCACGATCCGCTTCAGCCAGGAACCGAAGCTGCCTTCTCCCGTGTACCCGTTTATCCGCTGGAATGCAGCCAGGAAGGATTCCTGCATCACATCTTCCGCTTCGGCGGTATCGTTTACAATTCTCAGGCTGGTGTTGTACATGGCTTTATAATAGAGCTTATAGATCTTGAATTGCGCTTCCCTTGACCCCTTTTTACAGGCGTCAATCAGGTCCTGGTGAATATTGATATACGGGCTTCCCAATTCCTCGATTTTAGGTAACAGACTGATGAGAATTTAGATTGTTACAACATTGAATAAAAATAATAAAAAAAACTACTTTTGCACCGCTTGAAAAATCTGAAAATACCGGTCTACTTTTACCCGCTGGCAGCGATGCTTTTCTGGGGATTGTCCTTTATCTGGTCGTCAATCCTGCTGAAATATTACCCGCCGGTGACCATAATTTTTGTCCGGTTGATTATTTCATCCTCTTTCTTATTCCTGCTGGTCTTTCTTTTGAAAAAACATGAGAAGATCGCACGCTCCGATTACTGGCTGTTCATTTGCAGCGCATTCTTCAACCCCTTCTTTTATTTTCTTGGGGAAAATTACGGGCTGAAATATACCTCTTCAACGATTGCCTCAGTGATTATTGCAACCATTCCGGTCTTCTCTCCCATCACAGCATATCTTACATTCCGGGAAAAGCTGTCCTGGATTAATATCGTGGGAATCCTGGTTTCATTCCTGGGAATTGTGGTGATGCTGATCACAAAAGATCTCTCGCTGGGGGTTGATATCCGGGGGATATTTTTTCTCGCCGGGGCAGTCGTCGCGTCACTATTCTATTCTGTATTTCTCCGCAAGCTGACGATGAAGTACTCGCCCTTGACGATCATTTCGCGGCAGAACCTGATAGGCATCATCCTGTTCCTGCCGTTCTTCCTGATTTTTGAGGCACATTCATCCTTCCAGGTTAAAATAAACCAGGAGATCATGACCTCTTTTTTATTGCTTGCGATACTGGCTTCTTCGCTGTCCTTTGTTTTTTATACTAAAACAATCCAGCTATTCGGGATCAGCAAAGCCAATATTTTTTCGAATCTCATTCCTGTATTTACAGCAATATTTTCGTTTCTCCTGTTATCCGAATATTTTTCATTTCAGAAAATCATCGGGATCCTGATCGTAATTGGCGGGGTTTTCCTTTCGGAGATCAATAAAAAGAAATCAGCAACCTGAGGCTGTCTAAAAAGGTTAGATTTTCCTCGCTGAGCAGCATTTGCAATGCCGCTCAAATAACCGAATCTTTGTTCCAAGCGGCATTACAAATGCCGCTTAGCTGAGGCTGTCTCAAAAGATAAGATTTTAAAGATAACCGCAAAGACGCAAAGAATTGATATTCAATACTTTTTTTCTCCGCACCTCTGCACCTCCGCGATAAAAATAAACTTTGAGATCAGCTCGAAAACTAAGACAGGTTGTTAAAAAGTACGAACTGCCCGCACATAATCTGTATTGGTCTTCTTGTTGTTTCCATTGACTCCGTTGGAGAAGTTCTTGTACCAGGCGTTGTTGGCGCTTTGCGCGGAAGAGCTCCAGTAGACGGCATTGCTGAAACCACCGATCGCAGTCCTGTTTGCATAAAGTGCATTCAATTCGTAAAGGGATGGCAGATACCAGTCGCTGTACCCGTTAAGCACGAGATCATTACAAATCCTGGCTGCGATGCCTGCCGTGCTGCATCCGTTCACAATTGCCGTAGTGTTGGCCTGCCCTGTTCCAATTGCTTTGGCTGTGTCGCCAACTGTCGTTCCGTAACATCCCCATTGCGCACCTGTGCTTTGATCGGCGGGGGCCGCTATCAGTCCATGCGTTTCTCCAGTCACATAACCGGGATCGCCAGGCTGGAAGATGTATGCAATGATCCCTCCCCGGAAGCTAGTGCCGATGTTTAGCGCAGTATCTGTGGCTCCGCCTGTAACATTGACCCATGTTGTCCCGTTGTAAACCTCCATCTCGCCGGTGGCACCACAGTTGCTGCACCAGACGATAAGCCCTGCAGGAGGATTTGCAATTGCATCCCGGGTTACAGAACTCATCCGGGGCGGCAGGAAGCCTTTTGTGACTGAGCTGAGATCCAGAAGTGCCGATACGGCAGGCGCGGATGTTCCGATAGCCACCCTTCCGTCTCCCTGTATCCGCATCAGTTCGTTCGAAACAGTTGAGTTGACCCCCGCATAGAATACATGCGCACTTGTTGTCGTGTCAACCTGGTACCGCAGTGTGCCCGTGTTCATGCCAAAACCTGAGTACTGGTTGTCATTGTCGGCCTTCTCATACAAAACAACCTTCCTGTTTTCAGCATCATTCGAAAACTGCAGCACGCCATGCGGCGCTGATGTTCCGATGCCGACATTTCCACCGTTGTAATTAACCGCTGAACCACCGCTCGTCCACGGGTTATTGCTGTTAAAGGTGTTCCAGTCCGCCGATGAAACATACCC
This sequence comes from uncultured Bacteroidales bacterium, assembly GCA_903828645.1. Taxonomy (GTDB): domain Bacteria; phylum Bacteroidota; class Bacteroidia; order Bacteroidales; family FEN-979; genus CAIVAT01. Next base: position 5,834 of record CAIKNA010000284.1, on the reverse strand, counting down.
GGAGGTGGTGCCGTTTGCCTGGTAAATGGAAAGATTCAGTACACCCGACCCCGTAACTCTTAACGGTGTTGTGCCGGAAACATTTGCAACACCTGTGATCACCGGAACGCCGTTATTCCTCAGGATCCCGGTAAAATTGATATCCCCCGTCACATCCAGTAGCCAGGCCGGGTTTGTACTTCCTATCCCGACTTTGCCGGCGGTATAGCCGAGGTCGTTGCCATTGGGTAACCACTGACTGCTTACCATCACCCAGTTAGGAGAAACAGGCGTTCCCTTGTTCGTATAAAACTGGTTGTTGTCTGTGCAGAAGAGCAGCAACCCATTGGCCGGGCTTACAATGGCATCACGGCTGGCAATGCTCATCCGCGGAACCAGCATCCCCTGCGTGGCTGACTTCACATCCAGCATCGCTGAATTATCAGGAGCGCTGTTGTCGGTGTTGATGCCAACCTGGGAAAACAGGAAACCATGGCCGAAGATTAGCAAAACCAGTAATAAGAATAACTTTTTCATGGAATATCTTGCTATTTTTTGATTCAATTTAAACAAATGCATTAAACAGTAATATTGCCTGCGTTTCTTGCCAGCAGCTTGTTAAAAAGCCCGGATTGCACGAACACCATTGGACGAATACTTTTGATTTCCCACGAAAAGCGAACATTGAGTAAAGTTAAACAGACCACCCAATGCCTGGGGTATGATAGGGTCAGGGTCCCAATATTCGGTCGAGCTCCAAAACTGGAGATAGCCCATAAAATCCCCAATTAAAGTTTGTTGGGCACACATCTCTTGAAGCTCATCACGCGAAGGTAAAAACCAGTCGGTATATCCTCCGCCGTTGTAAGATCGTGCCAGGCCTGCCGCATAGCCGGTGCCCGGGCCATTCTGGGCAATGATCTTATCCGTATTCGATGAGCCGCTCCCGATGGCCGCGGATGTATAAACCTGATTATATATATTGGGATTCAATGCCCAAGGGATGTATGTGCTTTGATTATTTGGTGATGCTATGAGCCCGTGGATTTCTCCCGCAATATATCCCGGATCACCCGGTTTCAAAATATAGAAAATGATTCCCCCCTGGTAAATTAAGCCAAATGATGGTAAGGCCTGTCCACCCGCCATGTTGGTCCAGGTTGCTCCGTTGTATACTTCTAACTCCCCGGTTGATCCGCAGTTTGAGCACCAGATAATGAGTCCGGGAGATGGATTCGTTATGGCACTCCTGCTTGTGTCTGACATTCGGGGTGGCAGGAAGCCTTTCGAAGTAGAAGATATATCGAGGAGGGCCGATGCAGCCGGTGCCGAAGTACCAATGCCCACGGTGCCATCTCCCTGGATCCGCATCAGTTCGTTGGACGAAGATGTACCATTCCCTGCATAAAATACATGACGGTCCGTGGCATAGGTGACCTGGTAACGCAGGATACTCCCGTTTGTCCCCAGACTGTAAGACTGGTTATCATTGTTTGAAACCTGGTACAGAACAATTTTCCTGGTTTCCGGGGTATTGGAAAACTGCAGCCGGCCATGTGGCACGAGGGTTCCGATCCCGACATTCCCCCCGTTGTAATAGATCAGGGAAGTTCCCGTTGTCCAGGGGTTATGGCTGTTGAAGGTGCTCCAGTCGGCCGTTGATAAATACCCCGCTGTGGTTGCGCTGGCCTGCGAAATGGAGATCGTGGGACCCGACCCGCCCGAACTGCTCAACGGCGAAGTGGCGGTTACAGCAGAAACGCCGGTTGCAACAGGAGAACCATCCCTCCGGAGCGTGCCGGAGAAATTGATATCCCCGTTCACGTCCAGTGAAGTGGAAGGATTCGTTACCCCGACCCCGACCCTGCCGGTGGCATACGAGATATCGTTGCCATTCTGGAGCCATGGGGTGCTCATCATGATCCAGTTGGGCGAAGCAGGTGTTCCCTTGTTGGCGTAATACTGGTTGTTATCGGTGCAAAAGACCAGCAACCCGGTGGCGGGGCTGCTGATGGCATTGCGGTTGGCAATGGTCATCCGCGGGACCAGCATCCCCCGGGTGGTCGATTTCACATCCAGCATCGCCGAATTATCAGGGGCGCTGTTATTGGTATTGATGCCGACCTGGGAAAACAGTAATCCATGGCTGAAGAGCAGCAAGGAGACAAACAGGAACAATTTTTTCATGGAAGATCTTATTAATTGGGGGTTCATGGTCAAATTGATTGGATCAACATGCCTGTCTTCAAACAGGCGGCTAAAAAGCACGAACAGCGCGAATACGAAGGGTCCAATTTTTCTGATTTCCGCCCCGCAAGCCATTTGTAAAAAATACTGTTTCAGCGAGGTGAGCCTCGTCTTCTGAGGAGCTCCAGTAGAAGTCACCCCAGAAGCCGCCAATCACATTTCTTTGCAAATACAATTGGAACAGTTCGTCTTTTGAGGGTAAAAACCAGTCGGTGTATCCTCCGCCATTGTAGGAATGTGCAAATCCTGCAGCATAACCGGTGCCCGCCCCGTTCTGGGTAATGATCCTGGTCGTATTCGCGGAGCCACAACCAATGGATGTGCACGTCCCACCCATAAAGGTGTAGGTATAGGCATCTAAAGCCCAGGGAACTCCTCCGCTCTGGTCAGCTGTAGATGCAACCAAACCATGCTGTCCTGTGTTGTCAACATAAAAAATGATTCCGCCCCCGTAACTCAGGCCGACAGCGTATGGAGGCACAACTATATTGGAGGCAGCGCTCGGCAAACTGGTACCTGTAGCATTTGTGGCGGTAACGGTAAAAGTATAGGCTGTGTGATTGGTCAGCCCCGACACGGTGATTGTTCCGCTTCCCGATTGGTTAACAGTCCCGGTAAAGCCACCCGGTGAGGAGGTGGCGGTGTAGGAGGTGATGGCTGTACCACCATTTGAAGTTGGTGCCGTAAAGGACACGAATGCCTGTGCATTTCCTGATGTTGCTTTACCAATAATTGGTGCACCGGGTGCCCCTAATGAAATCCCTCCGGTAAGGCTGGTCCAGGAACTCCCGTGATAAACCTTCATTTCACCTTGGGTTCCGCAATTGGTGCACCAAACCATTAAACCCGCTGCTGGCGCATTAATTAAAAGAATCTGAGAGGCACTCATTCGTGGTGGTAAAAAGCCTTTCGAGTCACTGTTCAGCTCCAGCGCTGCCGCAGCAGATGGAGTCGAAGTTCCGATGCCAACCGCCCCGTTCCCGTTGATCCGCATCAGTTCAACCGAAGACAACGTATCCTTCCCGGCATAGAACACATGGGAATTCACGGTCGCGGCCACCTGGTACCGCAGGGTTGACGCGTTGATCCCAAAGCCGGAATACTGGTTATCGTCATCGGACACTTCATACAAAACGATCTTTCTGTTTGTCAGTGCATTTGAAAACTGCAGTCTGCCATACGGCGAATTCGTTCCTATGCCAACGGCCGCCCCGGTATAGCAGGTTGTGGTACTCCCGGTGGTCCATGGACCGGGTGCCTTGCCGTTAAAGGTTTTCCAGTCTGCCGATGACAAGTACCCCGAAGTGGTGGCACTGGCCTGGGAGATCGTAATATTGGGGGTGGCCCCTCCCGAGCTGCTCAACGGCAAAGTAGCCGTAACAGAGGAGACCCCGGTGTTGACACGCGTGCCATTTTTCCGGAGGGCTCCGGAATAATTGATGTCTCCTGCTACATCCAGCTGCCAGGCGGGAGTGGCCGTTCCGATCCCGACCTTACCTGCAGCATAGTTGATGTTATTGCCATTCTGGATCCACTGTGTGCTGATCGCCACCCAGCTGGGTGATGTCGGTGTCCCTTTGTTGGTGTAAAAAATATTGTTGTCGGTGCAGTATACCAGCAACCCGGTTGCTGGGTTGATGATGGCATCACGGTTGGCGAGGGTCATCCGCGGGACCAGCATTCCCCTTGTGGTTGACTTCACATCCAGGACCGCTGAATTATCAGGAGCGCTGTTGTCGGCACTGATGCCAACCTGCGCTGAAAGCTGAAAGGCGATTGACAGAAAGACTCCCAGAATAACTGTTGCCAGAAAATGCTGTCTCATGATAAGGGGTATAAATGTTAATTCAGATTATGTAGCTTATTTAAATACCAAATATACTAATTGTTATATTATTAACAAAATCATTACCTAAAAATTAGCTATCCTTATAATGTAGGAGGTTTGCAGACATGAAAGATTGTTGGCTTAAAAACAATTAAACCGCAGAGATGCAGAGGCGCAGAAGTTTATAAACTAGAAATTGATTACATATCGGGTAAATCCATTTTTCTTGTTTTCACATTAATCGGTTTCCCAGGAAAAAGTAATATACCTTTTAACTATTTCTCTGCGTCTTCGCGTCTCTGCGGTTTATATTTTCCTATCTGGCAGCAAACAAAAGATAAGAGATCTCTATATAAACCCGTTCCTATTCATCCCTTATTTTCTTAACTTTGCACAAAATAACGATTCCATGAAATTTTTTCCGGAAAAGCTTAAGATCCCCGATCAGCGGATGAAACCATTCATCGATGCAGAAGAGATCTGGGGAATTATTAATAATACCGTTTCCACTCCTGAACGCGTACTGGAGGTCATTGAAAAATCGCTTGGCAAAAACAGGCTTACACTTGAAGAAACTGCCGTTCTCATCAATGCCACCGATCCAAAACAGATTGAGGCCATCAAGCAAGGCGCAAAGACACTGAAAGAACGGGTTTACGGTCAGCGGATCGTTCTCTTTGCACCGCTTTATATCGGCAACCTCTGCATCAACAATTGTGCTTATTGCGGCTACAAGGCCTCCAATGAACACATGAAAAGGATCACACTGACTAACGAAGACCTAGTCAACCAGGTAAAAGCGCTGGAGGACAGCGGTCAGAAGAGACTGATCCTTGTCTACGGGGAGCATCCCAAATATGATGCACATTTTATTGCGGATACTGTAAGAACCGTGTACAGCGTAAAAAGCGGCCCGGGGGAAATCCGGCGTGTCAATATCAATGCAGCCCCAATGGATATTGATGGTTTTCGGATCGTCAAGGATGCGAAGATAGGCACCTACCAGATCTTCCAGGAGACTTATCATGAAGAGACATACCGGAAAGTGCACCTCGGCGGGATCAAGCGGAATTACGAATGGCGCCTTACCTCCCTCGACAGGGCACAGGAAGCCGGCATCGACGATGTGGGCATCGGCGCACTGTTCGGATTGTACGACTGGCGTTTTGAACTGCTTGGACTGGTAAGGCATACCAACCATTTTGAAGCCTGCTACAACGTGGGGCCGCATACCATCTCTTTCCCGAGAATCCAGTATGCTTCTGAACTGAATATTGACAAGCAGCATATTGTCAGTGATGCAGAATTTACACGGCTGGTGGCGATCCTCAGGCTCGCAGTTCCATATACAGGTCTGATCCTGACAGCACGTGAACCGGCTGCGATCCGTGATGAAATTCTCCAGTATGGTGTTTCCCAGATTGACGGCGGAACAGTCATCGAGATGGGCGGATACTCCAAGCAGAAGGAAGAAGCTAAAGACCAGGATATTGATTTCGAGCAATTCCAGATCAATGATAACCGTTCGCTGAATGAGATCATGGATGAACTGATCGATCATAAGTACATTCCTTCTTTTTGTACATCTTGCTACAGGATGGGCAGAACCGGCGAGCATTTCATGGAGTTCTCGGTTCCGGGCTTTATCAAAAGATTCTGCCAGCCCAATGCCCTGCTGACCATGGTTGAATACCTTGAAGACTATGCTCCGCCGGCAACGAAAGAAAAAGGATACAAACTGCTCGAAGAGAAACTCGGGGAAATGGAGAATGATGATTTC
>CAIKNA010000283.1 GCA_903828645.1 uncultured Bacteroidales bacterium | reverse complement strand
GCTTGATTTTGCCAGCAGGGCCTTTGTAATTGCGCAGCAGAATAGTTACATGATCGGCAAGATACAGGCCATGATCAAGATGGGTAACTGTTATTTCAGAACCAGCGATTACAAGAAAGCCATGGACCTTGCCCAGAAGGCAAAAGAGATGGCTGAGGATATTAATTATGAAAAAGAACTGGCAAATTCATTAAATCTGATCGGAACCATCTATTCCGAATTGGATGATTATGACCAAAGTTCACAATACTTGTTCGAGAGTCTGAAGATATTTGAAAACCTTGGTAACAAAGAGGGAATTGCACTCTCATTGGGTAGCATTGGCAATAACTTTTTCTATCAGAAGGATTATAAGAAAGCCATTGAATATTACAAAAACTCATTGGAGATCGCAATAAAAATTGATAATCAAGCCCTGATCAAAAAACAGTATAACAATATGGGCGCAGCATATTTCAACAACGACACTGCTGTTTTCTTTTTCCAGAAAGCATTAAAAATCAGTAAAAACCTTGGTGATAAACTGGGACAGGGTACTAATATCATGAATATCGGCTATATACGCATGAAAGAAAAAAAATTTACAGAAGCCCTTCTTAACTTTCGCCAATCTCTTGATTTTGCTGCCGAACTGGACAATCATTTGCACATGGCTAGGTGTTACCTTAATTTTGGATATTGTTATTACCAGGCAAAAAGAATTGAGGAGAGTATTGAATATTTTAAAAAGGCTTTATACGAAGGGCAGAAAAACCGATATTATAGAATAATCGAACCAGCCTCAAAAATGCTAGACCTGATTTATTCAGAAAGACATGACACTGTAAACGCTTATAAATATGTTGTGATTGAAAAGCTTGCAGACGACAGCCTTTCTGCTTTTCAGAAACAAAAACTCTCATCCAAGCTTGAACTTCAATATTTATACGAGAAAAAGGAGCTAAAAAGACAACTCGCCCAGCAGGCTAAAAATGCGATGATGCTCTTCGTTATTTTCAGTCTTGTTGCCGGTTTAGTTATTTTAGGATTGGTCTTTGCGAAGCATCGGCTGAAATCAAAATTTGTTGTGCTTGAAAAGGAAAAAATATCCCTTGAAAAGAAGAAAATAGAAACAGAATTAGACATTAAAAACAGGGAACTGACAGTTAATTTGATTTCCCTGATCAGGAAGAATGAGATGTTTGCCGATATTTCCAAAAAGCTGATGCAGATTGAAACCAATGCAAAAGGAGATGAAACAAAGCAGGCCATTCATAAAATAAGCCAGGATCTGAGAACCAGTACCGACGATAAAATGCTCAATGAATTTTCTCTGCGGTTCCAGGAGGTTCATGCCGGGTTTTACGAAAAATTGTTGCAGGCTTATCCGGATCTCTCCCAGAACGAACTTAAATTATGCGCTTTTCTTCGCCTCAACATGTCAACCAAAGACATTGCGGAACTAACCGGGCAGCAACTTGCATCCATTGATAAGGCAAGATACCGGCTGAGGAAAAAGCTGGCACTCCCGGGGGCCGACACAAACCTTGTGACTTTTCTTTCACAGGTTTAAGATTATTACACGAAGTTTCACGAAGAAGGCACGAAGTTCCACGAAGGAAACAAGCCATTCCTTCGTGCCTCTTCGTGAATCCTTCGTGTCTCTTCGTGAAAGAATAAAAGCACAAATGTTTTTATAAATTAAAGTGCTTCAAATTCTTGCGTTCAGATGTCCATATAATGTGCAGATTTTTTTAAGGCCGTGTAGCTATTTTGTCCGGGACGAATATTTGCTTTTACCTTCATGGCAGGTCATATTTGCAGCCTGAAACAATCTGCCCCCCCCCCCATGCGAAAGAAAAAGAAAAGTCCTGCCCGATCCGAACCTGAAAATATTACTGCCAAATCAGAGAGTTCCGGAGAGTACATTAAATACATTAACAAGTTAAACCTACAGCGATCTGTTTTAACTAAAATTGTAAACTCCGACGTGACTCAAATCACTGTAATTATCCCGATTGATCCTGAAAGTAATCCTGATTCCAATTAATCCTTCACAAACAAACAAGTATGAAAAGAAATCTAAATTTTGCTTTATTGTTCAGTGTTTTAATGGTTTTTTACCTTGGCATTGAAAAATCTTCAGCCCAATGGACCTCCCCGGGCCCCGATGGAGGTTATGTGAGTCTGATGACTGCCTCGGGCAGTACCTTGTACGCGGTTGCAGGCGTCTTAACGCCCAGTACCGAGTATCTGTATACTTCCACGGATAACGGGAGTACCTGGTTACCTTTGCTTAGCGCAACCTGGCCTGCTGGTGTGAATAATTCTAAAAAGGCACTTGCAAAAATCGGCAACAGCCTGTTTGTCGGCACTTTCAATGGAATATGGCGTTCTGACGACAACGGCTTAACGTGGCTTCATAAATATTCTTCTGGTGGAGGCTATTCTTTTGCAAGTAATGGCACTACCTTATTCGCAGGAACTGATTTTGGAATTCTTAAGTCAACTAACAATGGTGACACGTTTACATTTACAGATTTTGGTCTTTTTGGCGCGATTGCCTCGATAGCCGTCAATGGAAATAAGGTGTATGCCGGGACTGACTCGGACGGGATGCTGTTCCATTCAGAAAACAATGGAAATTCCTATACAACATACAGCGATTTTTATTATGATGCTTTGTCACTTTCACTTATCGGCAACGATTTATATGCCGGAACTGCTTACAATGGGATATGGAAACTAACAAACTGCACAGGCCCCTGGGCTAAGGTTTACGCTGGTGCATCTTATTGCAAAGGGCTGGTTGGGGATGCGTCCGTAATAATTGCTACTTCCCTAAATACGGGTGTGGTGCGATCAACCAATGGTGGAGCAACCTGGTCAAATGTAAACGCTAACGGAATTGTTACATATGGTAGTATCAATGGCTGTCCGGCAGTCATGACTCCGGCAGGTGTTTTTGTAGGAACCAACGGAGGAGTATATAAAACCTCAGATCAAGGAAATACATGGGCGAAATCTGATGTGGGTATTCATGCTCATTCTATGACCACCCCTGCCGTTTCGTCATTCGGAACAGATATCTATACCGGATCCGTTTATGGCGGGGTCTTCCGTTCAACAAATAACGGACAAAGCTTTACTGATGTCAGCAATGGCCTCCAGGTAAATGTGCCGGCTCCAGACGGGCAGTCTTATATGGTAGGTTCAAATTCAACAGCTGTATTCTCAGGAGCTTATATGTCAACCGATGGCGGAACAACCTGGACTCCTCATAACTCCCCGGGCGCTGTTTACAATTTACCCTGGATCGAACAAGGAGGTGCTTTAATAACTATTGAAACGTACACAGGCGTGTACCGCTCAGTAAATAATGGCGCCACATGGACACTATGTAGTAGTAGCGTTGGATTGGGAACATTTAGTAATTTATATTCCGATGGAACAGTCTTATATTTATGTGGTAATGCGGGGGGCGGGTCGTCCGGTACATATTATTCTACTGATAATGGCGCCACCTGGCACGTTGGTGTTTTTAGCGGCTACCCTCCATCGACAAGCTCATTTTTCTCTACAGGCACTTCCATGCTGCTTAGCAGTTCTAATACAACATGGGGCTATGGCTCAGGGATTTATCGCTCAACAAATCAGGGAGCTAACTGGACCCTGATTCTGCCGAATTGTTCTGTTTCAAAATGGGCTATGAGCGGTTCAACAATCATTGCGGTTGGTGACGAAGAACTGATAAACGGGATGCCATCCCAATGTATTTATACTTCTGATGATGACGGGTTAACCTGGAGTCATGCTACAGTACCTGGCAATATGAATCCTAACGCATTTGCTGTAGATGGAACAAATATTTTTATTGGTACAAAAGATGCCAAAATTGTATACTCGAAGGACAAATGCGCTACATGGACAGATGTCAGCTATACCGGCAGCTACCCCGTTATTAATGTTCGTTGCATAACAAGTTGCAATAATAAAATTTATGCAACCACTGCGGGTGGCTCATTATTGGCACGAAACCTGAGTGATTTCAACGAACCGGCCATGCCCGGTGCCATTGCGGGATCAGCGACCCCCTGCCGTAATACATCGCAAACCTACAGTATCCCCAATGTTGCCGGGATTACTTACACATGGCAATTCCCTTCCGGCTGGGTTATCACTTCCGGTGGAACCACCAGTTCAGTAACTGTAACCGTTGGAACAGCGACGGGTATCGTCCTGGTAACCCCTTCCAATGCATGGGGGAGTGGTCAGTCACAATACATGGTTGTCACGCAAACACTGGCCGGGGTGAATCAGCCGGGCATCATCACTGGTTCGGCCAACCCGATGCAGGGCACCAGCCAGAACTATTCTGTCGTGAACGTGCCAGGTGTTTCATATTCATGGACTTTTCCGGCAGGATGGGTTAAGACAGGCGGTGGGAATACGAACTCGGTGACCGTAACAGTTGGAAGTGGTTCAGGCGATATCGTTGTAACTCCGTCAAATGATTGTGGAAACGGGCTCCCGCGAACACTCGCGGTAATTCCTGCACCTTTGGTATATTCGGTTACCTTCAATGTTGACATGTCAACAGCCGCAGGGTTTACCCCCGGCACCGATTTGGTTTACCTGACAGGCAACTTTCCGGGCGCTTCATGGATCACACCGGGCGACCCTGGCAGCCTCTCGATGACACAGTCTGGCACCAGCCTGACCTACACCTATACGATGAATATGCCGGCAGGAACGTACGAATACAAGTATTTCAAAAACGCGGGCTGGAACGGCG
>CAIKNA010000282.1 GCA_903828645.1 uncultured Bacteroidales bacterium | reverse complement strand
GTTGAACCAGATGACGATCGCGGAGGGAGTTATCCAGACAGGAACGGTTTCGATGACCACCTATTCAAGATGGGGCGATTACTCTGCGCTCAATGTTGACCCATCAGACAATACAACGTTCTGGACCACACAGGAATATGTTGGAACATTTGGAGGATGGTGCCCCTGGGCCACAAAAATCGCCTCGTTCAAGTTTGCTAATAATCCGCTTGTTACGACTGTTGCCGCAACCGGTGTTACCGGCACCGCGGCCACGCTGAATGGAACCATTAACCCGAACGGGCTGGCCACAACCTATTATTTCGACTGGGGAACAACAACAAGTTATGGAAATTCCACCACCGCCGCATCTGCAGGTTCGGGATCGGTCAACGTGAATGTCAGCGCCAGTCTTAGCGGATTGGTTGCAGGTACAACGTATCATTTCAGGGTGGTTGCTTCAAACAGCGACGGAGTTTCGAACGGAAATGATCTCACTTTCATCCCCGGCGCAGCAGTTCTTACAACCACGGCCGCCTCATCGGTTACCATGAATTCCGCCGCAACAGGAGGAACGATCACCTCTGACGGGGGTTTACCAGTTACTTCACGGGGCGTTTGCTGGGCAACGACCGCCAGTCCTACGATATCGGGAAGCCACACCACGGATGGTTCCGGAACAGGCACCTTTACCAGTTCAATAACCGGGCTATTGTCCAATACCCTTTATCATGTAAGGGCTTATGCAACAAATGGAGGCGGAACTTATTACGGAAATGATCTTACATTTACCACGCTCTGCGGGAATGTGACCACTTTCCCCTGGACGGAAGGCTTTGAAAATGCCGGGGTCATCCCCAATTGCTGGACACAGGAGCAGGTAAACAGTTCCGGTATAAACTGGGTTTTCATCACCGGGAGCGGCAACAACAATCCTGTCGCCGCCCATGGAGGAACGTATGATGCCTGCCTGAAAGATGTCACCACGGCCGATAATAAAACCAGGCTGATCACCCCTTCACTGAACCTGACAAATGTGGCAAGCCCCCAGCTGAAATTCTGGCATACACAGGCAGTTTGGACTTCAAGGCAGGACCAGCTGGAAGTTTACTACAGAACATCCCTGGCGGGTACCTGGACCTTGCTGGCATCCTACACGACGAGCATCACCGCATGGACCCAGGTAACCCTCAGTCTGCCGGCCGGATCAAGCGATTATTATATTGCTTTCCAGGGAAATGCAAAATATGGCCGGGGAATATGCATTGATGATGTTGAAGTTTCAAGCTCCTGCGCGTCAACGGTGCCGGTAACCATTTCAATCGCTGCATCCGCCAACCCGGTTTGCAGTGGTACCAGTGTGACATATACGGCCACACCGACGAATGGAGGAACGACCCCGGTTTACCAATGGAAGGTCAACGGAAACAGCATTTCCGGAGCCACCACCGCTACGTATGCTTATACTCCTGCCAGCAGCGACCTGGTAACCTGTGTGCTGACCTCGAACGCCACCTGCGTCACCGGTAACCCGGCTACTTCAAATACACTGTCAATGACCGTGAACCCTTTGTTATCTGCCGTTATTGCTGTTACTGCTTCGACAAACCCTGTTTGCGAGGGGACTTCGGTCACTTTTACCGCCATACCGATCAATGGAGGAACGACCCCTGGCTACCAGTGGAAGGTCAACGGAAACAGCATTTCCGGGGCCACCACCGCAATGTATGCTTACACACCTGCCAACAGCGACCTGGTAACCTGCGTGCTGACTTCCAACGCCACCTGCATCACCGGCAACCCGGCCACTTCAAATTCACTGAACATGACCGTGAACCCTTTGCTGTCTGCAGGTATAGCCATTTCAGCTTCGGCAAACCCGGTTTGTGAAGGTACTACAGTCACCTTTACCGCCACCTCAACCAACGGGGGAACGACCCCTGGCTACCAGTGGCAGGTTAACGGAAACACTATTTCCGGAGCCACCGCCGCAACTTATGCTTACATACCTGCCAACAGCGATCTGGTAACCTGCGTGCTGACTTCCAGCGCCACCTGCGTCACCGGCAACCCGGCTACTTCAAATTCACTGAACATGACCGTTAATCCATTGTTGTCGGCAGATATTGCCATTTCAGCATCGGCAAACCCGGTTTGTGAAGGTACTTTAGTAACCTTTACCGCCACCTCAACCAACGGGGGAACGATCCCTGCCTACCAGTGGCAGGTTAACGGAAACACTATTTCGGGAGCCTCCGCCGCTACGTATGCTTATACTCCTGCCAACGGCGACCTGGTCACCTGTGTGCTGACTTCCAACGCCACCTGTGTCACCGGCAACCCTGCTATCTCAAATTCACTGGGCATGACCGTGAACCCTTTGCTGCCTGCAGGTATAGCCATTTCAGCTTCGGCAAACCCTGTTTGTGAGGGTGTTTCGGTCACCTTTACAGCAACACCGTCGAACGGTGGAACCACCCCCGGCTACCAATGGCAGGTCAACGGGACAGAGAGGGCTGGCGCAACCAATGCTACATATGCGTATGTTCCGGCCAACAGTGATTTGCTGACCTGTGTGCTGACCTCAAACGCCACCTGTATCACCGGCAGCCCGGCAACCTCAAATTCACTGAACATGACTGTGAACCCCTTGCTTCCGGTGAGTGTTTCAATCGTGGCCTCCGCCAACCCTGTTGATCACGGGACCCCGGTGACCTTCACCTCCGCTGCGGTCAACGCGGGTGCATCACCGGATTACCAGTGGAAAGTGAATGCATTAAATGCAGGATTGAACGATCCTACATATACCTATGTTCCTGCAAACGGGGATAATGTTTCCTGTACGCTGACCTCATCAGAAACGTGTAGTTCCTCAAACCCCGCGAATTCCAACAGCATCATCATGGCCGTGAACGCGGTTTCCTCAACGGTCTCTCTTCAGGGCAACACGGTATCCGGAACCGAATGTTTCAATGCCCTCCAGACGATCATGGTTGCCGGGAATGAGACTACCTTCACCGTTCAGCCAGGCGGCAGTGCAACGATGATCGCAGGGCAGAATATTCTGTATTATCCCGGGACCCTCGTGGAGCCGGGTGGATATATGAACGGGTATATCGCCCCGGATGGACCCTGGTGTATAGCTCCGACAATTGTGACAGTGATCACCGGAAAAGAGGATATCCCGGCCCTGCCTGAATCCTCTTTCTTCAAAATCTACCCAAATCCCACCAATGAATTATTTTACCTTGAATTTGCAGGATTGGATCAATCTGAAAAAACAGAGGTTGAAATTTATGGGATCCGGGGTGAAAAGTTAAGTGCTGTGGAATTATCCGGCAAACGAATTTTTGAATTTACACTCGCCGGCCGCCCGGCAGGTATTTATCTGGTTCATATACTTTCCGGAAAAAACTCCGCCATGGCAAGAATCGTAAAGAACGACTGAGCGATATCATTTTAAAACCTTTTCCCGGCGGGTAAAAAGATCAAATTCAGGCATAAAGATGGCGTGATTATTACACGCCATCTTTTTTTTTAATAATCTGATAATGTATAAGTTATTGTTTATTTTCCATCAAACTATTACGGTTTTCCATAATAAAAAGTTACAGGAATATAGCATTGTCAACCAAAAACGGTCTACGTAGCTTTGATTAATTTTAATACAGGATTATTTTCCTAACATTTTCCCTTGAATCAGAATTATTATTATCTTTATCAGGTTGAAAAATACTAAATTGAAAACAATGAAAACGAATTTACTAATTTCCTTCGGATTGCTTTTTTGCATGGTCATTTTTTGGCCCATAAAAGCGAGTGCACAAGAATTTGCTGTGCAAACAGCTGTCAAAGCTGATGTATCAATTCCTTTACGGGACATGAAACCGGCAAAAAAGAACTTTTGGGATAAATTGAAACATGAGAATGAAATGGAGGTCCCCAATAAATTCAGGACTTTACCTGACGGAT
>CAIKNA010000281.1 GCA_903828645.1 uncultured Bacteroidales bacterium | reverse complement strand
CTAACGGTTCTCGCTTGCCGCCATATGGCGCTTAGCGAACCCATATAGGGTATACCAAATTTAATCAATATTTCAACAAAACAAGCATGAAATGAATTATTTCACAAATCCAGGTTGTCAAGCGGACTTTTCAACTGGTCAAGTCCTTACGTGGTGATATGGGTGTAAATCTGCGTTGTTCTTGGATTGGTGTGACCAAGCAACTCCTGGATGTAACGAATATCAGTGTTGTGCTCAAGAAGATGCGTTGCAAATGAATGACGCAATGTATGCATGGTAACATGCTTTGTGATACGGGCAGCTTCACAAGCCCGTTTCAGTACATTCTGAATGCTGCGCCCGGAATACCGGCCCCCCGAAACTCCTTCAAACAGATAATCCTTTGGATGATACTGCTGAAAGTATTTTCGAAGAAGATCAAGAAGTTTTACCGATAACAGCGTAAAACGATCCTTTCGGCATTTTCCCTGGACAATCTTCATCAGCATGCGTTTAGAATCAATGTCGACAGCACGGAGATTGAGTAATTCACCCACGCGCAACCCGCCGGAATATGCCGTCATGATCTTGCATTTGTGCTTCAGGTTCACAATGCATCCGATAATGCCCCTCACTTCCTCTTCACTCAGCACCTCCGGGAGAAACTTCTCCTTTCTTGGCCTTTCAATATAGTAGGTCTCCCTTTTGCCACCAGCGATTTTTTCAAAGTAAAATTTGATCGCATTGATCGCCTGGTTCTGGTAGGATGTGGAAATACACCGCTTTTCAACAAGGTACAGCAGGTATGAGATTACCTCCGCATGCGTTACCTCCTCCGGTTCCTTTAAAGCATAATAGTTGAGGAATTCGGTAAAGCAGTCTGCATAAACCTGGATGGTTCTCGGACTGTAACGCAACACGGTCATCTTTTCAATATAAACATCAGGGCATTTCCTGCTCTTTGGGATGACAGATGGGTTCGGTTTTGGATTACGATTCAATTGACCGGGGTCTTCCAGATATTGGTATTTCCATCCATGGATGGTGCAGAAGGAACTGAGCCCGGTGAGTATCTTCTCAGTATGTGGTAACGTCCAACTCTTTGTTTCCGGGTCAAAGGAATAAAGGGGTTGCTTTTTTATAAACGTAACCATCACAGGATCATATTGGAATGCCAAACTAACGCGGCTGTTCAAGATCCTGGCAACATGCAGTGTCTTTTGTTCGGAAGGAATCTCAGTTTTCGGCTTCACCTGTCTTTTTGCAACATTTTCGTTCCAATGGATCCTGTGGGTGAAATAATCATTCAGTTTTTTGATGTTGGAGGGATAATTCTGCACAACCCGGCAAAAGCCGGCGGCATCCCACCTGGCGAAACCCAGCGACCGGATGAATGCGATATCATCCTGATTCTTAGGGAGTTTCAGCAGGTTGCTCCGGCTGACAATAATTGCCTGTACATCTGTCTGTTTCGCGTTGTTTTCTGTTTACATGTTGCCTGTATTTGACGTTTTTTGTTCTAAGGAACTTGCCGGAATCGGACCGGAAAATTTTCTTTACCGGGAAATGACAGATATATATGCTTTATCCGGTTAACGCCCGAAAGGTAATACGCCTGAATGCATTTTGTTGAAAAATATTTTCATTCCTCTGCAACGTTTTGCAACTTTCCCTTGTCATTATATATATCGACGGTTTGAATTTTACCAGAAATCGTAAATCGTAAATCGTAAATCGTAAATCGTAAATCGTAAATCGTAAATCAGTATTGTAACCCCCTTCTAAATCCTTTAGCCATGGCACGAAACAGAGAAAATTGCATCACGCGCAGCTCGTCCGGAAAACTTGGACAGCTGGTTTTCACCTCCGATGATACCATACGATCAAGGCCCGATACCTCTAAACGGGTCTGGTCGCCACGGCAGCTGGAGCAGCAGCAAAAAATGGCGAGAGCCAAGGAATATGGCCGGATGGCCATCTCCGATCCGGAACTTAATTCGTTTTATGCAGAAAAGGCAGCGAAAAAACATGGTCTGGGCGCCTGGCACCTTGCGATCAGCGATTACTGCCACCCCCCGGAGATCCTGAGTGCGAATTTCCCGGGATTCACGGGTAAACAAGGGGATGTGGTCCTCATAGAGGTAAAAGACGCTTATAAAGTGACAGAGGTTGCCGTTTCTTTCACAGATACCTGCGGACTTCAGGAATGCGACTTGAGCCAGGAAGTTAATTTTCGCTATTGCTGGAAATATACATTGAAGTCTGACATTGAATGTGTTCCGGGCATGTCGGTCATGCTTCAGGCGAAGGATCTCCCGGGAAACATCACCAGTAAAACCCTCCACTGGCCCTTTGACTGTCGGGAGACAATCCGGTTTACCCATGCCGGCAAGCCGGCATCTGTAAAAAAAAGAGAGAAAAGCCAGTTGAGACCCCGCAGGGGATAGTTTGACTGTGATTGTTTTTACACAGGATCAAGGGATTGCTCCACACTACACCCAGGATACACCTATGCTACAGCTATACTGGACGCAGGTTAAAGCAAGGATAGAGGAAGGTTAGAGAAAGGTCAGGGAAACCGTGATGGAAATGGTTTACTTTCGGATAAACAGTAGCGAAATTGCCATAAACGGGATGAAGATTTTTGTTTTCATTTCAGCTTGTTTAAAGTAATTTCCCCTGACTCACATGGCGAATTGCATAGATGTCACGGCAAATATAGTGTACCCTGGGATAAAATACAAGCTTTTTTCCATATTTCGAGGATCATTTAATTCGCAAACTTTGCGAACTTTGCGCAACGATTGCAGGAAGATTACATGGAATGAAATCCTGATTTGTCAGTCCGTTTAAACCTATTTGTAAAAAATCACAGTATGATCAACCAGGCGCTACTGAACCCCGGAAGCATCGTTGTCGTGGGCGGTTCCAATGATGTCCAGAAACCCGGGGGGGCCGTTCTCCGAAACCTGATTGAAGGTAACTTCAAAGGTGATTTGTATGTAACCAACCTCAAAGAAACAGAGGTGCAGGGGATCAGGAGTTACCAGGATCCGTCTCAACTTCCCCAAGTTGACCTGGCCATCCTGGCCATCGCGGCGAAATTCATCCCTGAGACCGTGGAACTGCTGGTGCGTGAGAAAAACACCCGTGGGTTCATCATTCTTTCTGCAGGCTTCAGCGAGGAAAACGAAGCAGGAAAAGTACTTGAACAACAGGTTGTCGACATCATCGGCAGGGCAGGGGGTTCACTGATCGGCCCGAATTGCATCGGGGTGCTTACACCTGCCTACCATGGCGTATTTACGAAACCCATTCCCACACTCGACCCCAAAGGTTGCGACTTTATCTCCGGCTCCGGTGCCACGGCCGTGTTCATCATGGAGGCCGGCATTCCCAAAGGTCTTACATTTTCCCAGGTATTCTCCGTGGGAAACAGCGCCCAGCTTGGCGTCGAGGAAATCCTGCAGCATCTCGACGAAAGTTTCGACCCTGCAACCAGTTCCAGGATCATCCTGCTCTATATTGAAACGATTTCCAAACCCCAGGTGCTGTTGAAGCATGCCTCTTCGCTGATTCGCAAAGGATGCAGAATTGCCGCCGTCAAGGCCGGTTCGTCCGAGGCAGGGAGCCGTGCTGCCTCCTCGCATACGGGAGCGCTCGTAAGCCCGGATGACGCGGTGGCTGCCCTCTTCCGCAAAGCAGGCATCGTAAGGTGCAGCGGCCGTGAAGAGCTTATCAGCGTGGCATCCGTTTTTACCTTTCCCGAACTGAAAGGCGACAACATGGCCATCATCACCCATGCGGGAGGCCCTGCCGTGATGCTTACCGATGCCCTGTCGAATGCCGGGATGCATGTGCCGCATATAGAGGGTCCCGCATCAGAAGAGCTCCTGGCACAACTGTTTCCTGGCTCTTCTGTCGGCAACCCGATCGATTTCCTGGCCACCGGCACCGCGCAGCAACTGGGAACTATAATTGACTATGCCGATCAGAAATTCAATGATATAGACGGGATGGCCGTGATCTTCGGAACACCCGGGCTGACCCCGGTTTTCGATGTTTACGATCTTCTTGACCTGAAGATGAAATCTTCATCCAAACCGGTCTATCCCATCCTGCCCTCACTGCTGACTGCACGGGAGGAGGTACGGGAGTTTGTGGCCAAGGGCCATGCTTTTTTTCCCGATGAGGTTGTCTTTGGCAATGCCCTGGCCAGGGTGTACCATACCCCGAAACCTGCCCCCGCAGATCCTGAACTTCCACCTGTTGACCTGGAGAAAATCAGGACCATTGTCGGCCAGGCTCCCGACGGATATCTCTCCCCCGGTGCAATCCAGGGACTCATGGATGCCTGCGGGATTCCCAGGGCAGGCGAAGCAGTGGTGACTGAGGTTGAAGATGCCATGCGGTCTGCTGTGACGCTTGGCTTCCCTGTGGTGATGAAAGTAGTTGGCCCGGTGCATAAATCGGATGTCGGCGGTGTTGTGCTTAACGTGAAGGATGATGCCTCGGTTGCCCGTGAATTCAAACGAATGATCCTTATCCCGGAAACTACGGCCATCTTGATCCAGCCGATGCTGTCGGGAACAGAACTAATTGTCGGTACCAAGTTTGAACCGAAGTTCGGTCACCTGATCCTCTGCGGGATGGGGGGTATCTTTACGGAGGTTCTGAAGGATGTGTCAAGAGGATTGTCCCCGTTATCAAGGGATGAGGCGCTTGCCATGATCCGAAGCCTGAAAAGTTACAAAATCATCCAGGGAGTGCGCGGTCAGCCGGGGGTGAATGAGGAGATGTTTGCCGATGTGATGCTCCGCCTGTCTGCCCTCCTCCAGGCCGCCCCTGAGATCATCGAACTCGATTTCAACCCGCTGCTGGGAAGCCCCGACAGGGTGGTGGCGGTGGACGCACGGATATGCCTGGAAAAACGTGACAAATGACTAGTCATTTGTCACTAGTCACTTGTAATTTGTCACTTGTCACATTCCTATCTGCTGCAAAAACATCCCTACGAGCCCGGGTTTAAGGGCAATGGTGAATATCAGCCCGAACAAGGCGCCCCAGAGATGTGCATCATGCCCGATGTTGTCGCGACCGTTTTTAGCCATATAATATTCATAGCCAACATAAAGAACTCCGAAAACAGGGGCCGGGATGGGAACCGGAATCAGAAAGAGGAAAATTTTCCCGGCAGGATAGAGGATGATGCTGGAAAAGACTACGGCGGAAACCGCACCCGATGCTCCCACGGCGTTGTAAAACACGTCATTCTTGTGTTTCCCGTACGAGGGGATGATGGAGAGCATCAGTCCGCCGGCATACATGAGGAGGTAATAAAAACCAGACTTGCCGGGGAAGTAGATTTTGAAATAGGATTCCACGATCACGCCGAATGAATAGAGAACCAGCATGTTGATGAAGAGGTGTACGTACCCCGCGTGAAGAAACCCATAGGTAAAGAACCGGTACCACTGGTTGCTGTGTTTTACATCGTATGCATTGAACCTGAGCCGTGAAAACAACTCCTCGTTGCTCATGGCAAATGCAGAAACGGCAACGGTGACGAAGATGATGAGGTATGTGAGCACCATGATTACCTGGTCTGGGTTTTCTGATCCTTGGTGAAATCGATTTCGGAACCAAGCACACTGTGGGGAATCATGAACACAACAAGCAGTACAACGGAGGCCACGATCGGCCAAAGCTTGTTTTCACGGTTCTTCCTCATTACAACAAGCGCGACGAGCCAGAAGATAAAGGCGATGAGCGACTTGTTGTCGGTCAGGTCATGGCCGAAAGGCCATCCGGTCCAATATGCATCGAAAGCGAATTTCTGCACCACAGGACCGAGGATCAATCCGCCGATACCGACTGAGACCAGGGTGATCCAGGCAAACAAATAGCTTCTTTTTCCCTTGAAAATGACCATCAGCCCCGTGAGGGTTGAAAAGAGCATTGCCATGAACATGAAAAAAATATGCGGGATCAGGATATACCGCGGCACATAACCGGTGTATCGGAGTACCGCTGGTTGATCGTTAAGCAAAACCCGCTGACCGGCTTTGATTAGGGTGACGTCATACATCATTTTCCCTGCAGGCGCCTGGTGCGGGAGGGCGCCGATGAGGGTATCGCCATGGCGTTGCATCGGTTGTACCTGCCAGCTGTCGAGGCTTCTGAAGCGGCGAAGCCTCAGTTCGCCCCTGATGGATGTGTCGGCAACCTCAACGGTTACTTTGGCATCGTCACCGAGGTCATACGATCGGATGAGCCTGTATTTGATCGTTTGTCCGGCAATCACTGCATGTCCGCGAACGGGGTATGTTGGCCCGGTCATCTTCTGGTAGAAGGCAATGGCTACCGTGAAAACGATGGCAAAAAACCAGATTAAAAAGGATTTTATTGGGTTCATTTGAAAACTAGGTTAAAAACGCGGCAAAGATAACTATTTGATCTTATATTTTTGAAACAGATCATATGCACACTGATGAATATGTGTGCGGATGTTCATTTCCGACAATTTCTGGTTCGCTGCGGAAGGATAGACCCGGTTTGACAGGAAAATGTAGAGGAGACCATTGACCGGATCGGCCCAGATATAGGTACCCGTAAATCCGGAATGTCCGAAACTTTGTTGCGAAACACCTTCGCATGATGGCCCGTCTGGAGAGGAATTCAGCAGCGGCCTGTCAAATCCCAGGGCACGGCGGTTACCTGTCCCCGGAAAATGGATCCTCGTGAACTCGCTTACGGTCGCAGGAGAGAGGTATTCTTTACCTCCATATGTCCCTTCCTGCATCAGCATTTGAAGGATCACGGCCAGGTCGCCGGCATTGCTGAACAACCCCGCATGCCCTGAAACGCCTCCAAGCATAGCCGCACCGGGGTCATGCACGTCTCCCCATACCAGCTGCTTTCGGAATTCGGTGTCGTATTCTGTCGGGATGAGCTCTGAGCGCTTGTGTCTAACCTGGGGTTTAAACCCCAGGTTAGAAAGGCCGAGTGGATGGTAGAAAGTGGCATCCAGGTACTCGTCGAAAGGCTGCCCGCTGATGTGTTCAACGACCTGGCGCAGCAGGTAGAAGCCCAGGTCGCTGTATTTGTAGTCGCGGGATGGCCGCAGGGGGGAATCGGCGATCCGTTTGAAGATCGTATCGGAATAGTCCTTGCGTATGTATAAGTTCTGCGCTACCCTGGCAGGATATTCCCGGGATGAATCGGACCGGTAGATTTCCGGGTCGGGTTGCCCGTTGCGGAGGGTAGATTTGAAAAAGGGAATCCACTCCTGCAAACCTGCCTGGTGGGTCATGACATCCCGGATCAGCAGACCCGACTTGTTGGTTCCTCTCAGGAAAGAGAGGAACTTTCCAAGACTATCGGAGGTTTTCAAGTTCCCTTCATCATATAATTTCATGACGGCAAGGGTGGTGGCCGCCACCTTTGTAACCGAAGCAATGTCGTACAGGTGCTCCGGGGTTACTTTAACCGTGTCTTCATACCGGGGCTGACCAAATGCTTTATCATAAAATATTTTACCCTCTTTTGCCAGAAGGACCTGGCATCCGGGGTAGGCGCGGGCGGCAATTCCTTTAAGCGCAACAGAATCGATCACATCCAGCGCATCACCGGGAATTCCGATCTCTTCAGGCAGGATAAATTCCAGTCTGTTTTTCTGTGTTCCGAAGCCTGTGCCGTATGGGTATACAGTGGAAGTGACCGGGAGCCGGCCTTTTGCAGCGATGCCACCAAAAATGATCTCTGCAACCGCAAGTTCCGTGGAGGGGTTGTCCTGGTATGCGACCACGATTGCTTCAGGTTTGGTGATATTTGGGACTTTATCCAGGGAGTAGGGTGTTCCGAAAATTGCCAGGATGGTACGGTTCACAAGGGTCACCGTATCAATCAGCCGGATCATGTTGTGGGTAAGCCCGAAAGACTCCGACGCTGTGCTTGAAATGCCATGAATGCCCAGGATCACGATATCACAGGCGGTTACCTGTTTGATGATGCAGTCGGCAAGGGTCTTTGAGAAATTCCGGGGAACATTGAACGTTTGCATCCGGCAATAACGGTTCAAGACTGACTGGAAGAGGTTGGGCAGCGAATCGCCGATGGAGAGTACCGCAATTTTACGGTGGTCCAGACCGGTCAACGGGATGATCTGCAGGTCGTTTTTAACGAGGGTTACGGAGCGGTCGACCATCTCCCGGCGCAACACCTCCGCCGCCGGAGGATTGAGATCCTCCGTCAGATGATCAAGGCTGATAGCCTGTTTATGCATCAGCCCAAGTTCCTGCTTCAGTGCAAGCATCCTTTTACACCTGGCTTCAAGCAATGAATCCGGCATCCTCCCGCTGTCGATCGCCGTTTTGATTTCACGGATGGCGAGATCAAGGTGCTGGGGAAGCAGCAAAATGTCATTGCCTGCCAGCAATGCCTTCAGTTCGATTTCGCCGGGTTTGGCGTGTTTTGCCACTCCCTGCATGTCGAGGGCATCGGTAAAGACATATCCCCTGAAACCGAGTTGCTCTTTGAGAAGCCCGGTGATTACATTTTTTGAAAGGGTAGCCGGTGTGTTCCGGGCAGTATCGAGGCAGGGAAGATAGAGATGTGCAACCATGATCCCCATGATCCCCTCACGGATCAGCTCCCTGAAGGGGTATAACTCAATGGAATCGAGTCGTTGCCGTGAATGGTTGATGACGGGCAGCGTAAGATGCGAGTCGGCATCGGTATCTCCATGGCCGGGGAAGTGTTTCGCCACAGCCATGATCCCTTCATCCTGCATCCCTTTCATGTACAACACACATTTATCCGCCACGCGTTCACGGTTTTCGCCGAACGACCTGAAATTGATGACCGGATTTTTAGGGTTGTTGTTGATGTCGGCCACCGGGGCAAAGTTTACCTGGATCCCCATCCGCCGGCAACTTTTGCCAACCATCCTTCCCATCTCGTATATCATGGAATCGTCGCTTATCGCGCCCAGTGCCATCTGGCGTGGAAAGGAGAATGCGCTGTCGAGCCGCATGCCCAGCCCCCATTCAGCATCGGTGGTGACGAGCAGGGGTGTTTGCGTTTCAGCCTGCAAACGGTTTGTCAGGATGGCCTGTTTGACCGGGGAGCCTTTGAAGAAACACACCCCGCCGGCGTTGTCTCTTTTTACAGTCTGAACCAGGCTGTCGCCGTATATTGAGTCTTTGGATGAGTATGCCCTGATGATGAACAACTGCGCGATTCGCTGTTCCCGGGTCAGGGAGTTGTAAACGGAATCGACCCATTTGCCTCCTGCCACCTGCCCGCTGGTCTGCAGGGTGGTGAAGATGACAAGGATGGAGATATATAACAGGATTAAATGTCTCATGGTGTTTCGGTCCACAAAAGTCCTGACTTTCGCGGTCTGAATCACATTTCTGCCATGAAATCTTTTCTTTTTTTATGAACATGCCCCGGCCCACTGTGGTTATTATAATATCTTTGCCCGGTTATCGTTTTAATAAGATGTGATTCACATAAATAACGGGCTCAACCACGAATTTGTAATTTGTAATTGGTAATTTTTTTATGCTTTCAATCCAGGAATTAGAAAAGATAGCCTCACAGGTGAGGCGCGACATCATCCGCATGGTCCATGGGGCATCTTCCGGTCATCCGGGCGGACCCCTTGGCAGTGCCGACCTTCTGGTCGCACTCTATTTCAAGATCATGAAACCCGATCCTGAGAAATTCACCATGGATGGTACGGCTGAAGACCTGTTCTTTCTTTCGAACGGACACCTCTCTGCCGGGTGGTACAGTGTACTGGCCCGCTATGGATATTTCGAAGCAGGCGAATTAGCTACTTTCCGCAAGATGGGGGCCCGGTTGCAGGGCCATCCTGCCACAGCCGAAGGGCTGCCCGGCATCAGGATGAGTTCCGGTTCCCTGGGGCAGGGTTTGTCGGTATCGATCGGCGCAGCTCTGGCAAAGAAAATGAACCACGATGAACACCTGGTCTATTGCCTGATGGGCGACGGGGAACTCCAGGAGGGGCAGAATTGGGAAGCCCTGATGTTTGCGGCGGGCAAGAGGGTGGACAACCTCGTGGCCGTGGTCGATTACAACGGCGTTCAGATCGATGGCCCCAATGATAAAGTACTTCCCATGGGCGACCTGCAGGCAAAGTTCGAAGCGTTCGACTGGCATGTTCTCACCATGTACGGCAATGACATGACCGAGGTGGTGGAGACCCTCAAGAAAGCACAATGGTTCACCGGCCAGGGAAAACCGGTGATGATCCTCATGACCACCCACATGGGGAATGGTGTCGATTTTATGCTCGACAACCACGAATGGCATGGCGTTTTTCCAAATGATGAACAGACAAAAGAGGCGCTGGCCCAACTGGAGGAGACGATTGGAGACTATTAGAGGAATTTAGATTTTAGATTTTAGATTTTAGATTTTGGACTTCGTCATTTGTAAATCGTCAATCGTCAATCGTCAATCGTCAATTCTATTGATGGTAATTCTCATGTTCCTTTCTCCCGGCTTGTTTGCCCAGGGCACAAAGGAACCTCCGAAGCCCAAACCCACCACGCGGATCCTGTTTGTGTTTGACGCTTCTCAAAGCATGTATGGCAGGTGGCAGAGCGATACCAAATTCGACCTTGCCGTTAAACTTTTATCAAATATTCTCGACAGCCTTCGTTCTCAAACCAACCTGGAACTGGCCCTGCGCATGTACGGCAATCAGAAACAGTTCCCCCCGCAGGACTGCAATGATACCCACCTGGAAGTTCCGTTCGGGAAGGACAACATCTCCCGGATCAAACATGTCCTGAAAACAACGATACCCAAGGGAACCACGCCCATCGCCTATGCGCTGTCGCAGGCGCCCAAGGATTTTCCGCCCTGCGATAATTGCCGCAACGTGGTGATCCTCATAACCGACGGACTGGAGGAGTGCGGCGGCGACCCGTGCGCTGTATCCCTGGAATTGCAGAAAAAGGGGATCATGCTCAAACCGTTCATCATCGGCATCGGGAAAAATTTCAGGGAACAGTTTGAATGTGTCGGAACCTATTTCGACGCTTCCAATGAAAAGGAGTTCCGCAACGCCCTCAAGGTGATCATTTCACGCACCCTCAATCCGACAAGCGTCCAGGTCAACCTGCTCGATGCTTACGGGAAGCCCACCGAAACCAATGTGAACATGACCTTTTATGATGACCTTTCGGGGCTGATCAAATATAATTTCATCCACTCCTTCAATGCAAAAGGACTTCCTGACACCCTTGACATCGATCCGCTGGTTACCTACAACATCGTGGTTCATACCATTCCCCCCGTTCACAAGGATACTGTGAAGCTGACGCCGGGCAAACACAACATTGTTGGCCTCGATGCGCCGCAGGGCTACCTGTCGTTTAAAGCCAGCGGGAACAATACGCTGAAATATCTTCCCTGCATCATCAGGAAGAAGGGTGAACCGGAAACGATAAACGTGCAGCAGTTTGACCAGCTTGAGAAGTACCTGACCGGTTTTTATGATATTGAGATATTATGTCTTCCGAGGATACTGGTCAAAGCGGTTGAAATCACCCAAAGCCATACTACGACGGTTGAGATGCCGCTTCCCGGTATCGCGGTAATCCAGAAATCGACCAACGGGTATGGCAGTTTGTATCTCGAGGACAAGAGCAGCCTGGTCTGGCTTTACAACCTCAGGGACAACCAGCAGCAACAGGAGACATTGTACCTTCAGCCGGGAACCTACCGGGTTGTATTCCGGTCGAAATATTCAAATCAATCATCCTATACCACGGAGAAAACATTTAAAGTTGAACCCGGCCAGACGAATAATTTAAAATTATAACCGAATTGAAATGACCGAATACCTTAATCAAGGCTCCAAAGATACCCGTTCGGGATTTGGAGAAGCATTGCTTGAACTGGGAAAGCAAAACCCAAATGTGGTTGCATTGTGTGCCGATCTCACCGGGTCGTTGAAGATGGATGCATTTGCAGCCGGCTTCCCCGACCGTTTTATCCAGGTTGGCATTGCCGAAGCCAACATGATCTGCATTGCGGCAGGGATGACCATTGGCGGAAAAATTCCCTTTACCGGGACTTTCGCAAATTTTTCAACAGGGAGGGTTTATGACCAGATCAGGCAGTCGGTAGCCTATTCCAATAAAAACGTGAAGATATGCGCTTCACATGCCGGACTTACTCTTGGTGAAGACGGCGCCACCCACCAGAACCTGGAGGACCTCGGCATGATGAAGATGCTCCCGAACATGACGGTAATCAATCCCTGCGATTTTAACCAGACGAAAGCCGCCACGCTTGCAATTGCTACTCACCCTGGCCCGGTCTACCTGCGGTTCGGTCGTCCCAAATGGCCCAATTTCACCCCTCCGGGTCAACCGTTTGTGATCGGCAGGGCCATGTTGCTGAACGAAGGGACGGATGTTACGATCTTTGCCATCGGGCACATGGTTTGGAATGCCCTTCAGGCATGCAAAACCCTGGAAGAACAGGGCATTCGTGCCGAGGTGATCAACGTTCACACGATCAAGCCCCTCGACGAGGAGGCAATTCTCGCCTCCGTCACTAAAACGGGGTGTGTGGTGACTGCTGAAGAGCACATGCGAAACGGAGGTCTTGGCGACAGCATCGCACAGCTTCTTGTCCGGAAACATCCGGCCCCGGTTGAGATGGTCGCGGTGAATGATACTTTTGGCGAAAGCGGCAAACCTGAAGAGTTGCTGAAAAAGTACGGACTCGACGTTCCCGATATCGTTGCAGCCGCGTTCAGGGTGATTGCCAGGAAGCAATAGGGCCGCCGCCGGTCAACCCATGCGCTTGGTCTGGTCGTTGCGCGAGAGCAGGATGGGGATTTCGCGGTCGACATAAAGCGGCACCGTCTCTACGGTTACGTTGCTGGTATCCAGGCCCAATGCCCTTACTTCGGAGATCCCGAAACGCTTGAAAATGGCGTACAGATCCATGACGAACTGTTCCCTGGGAGGAAAATCGAAGTCGTAATTCTGTATCCGGTCGATCACCACGAACCTGAAATCTGCGCTTACGTAATGTTTCCTCAACGATTCATAACGGCTCAGGATGTCGATCTCCTGGTTGTGACTCAGCTCTTCGAGGACCTGCCTGAAAAAGAGGTTCACCCTGGGCTGCACCTTGAACCCGATCTTGAAATCAACCTTGATCAGGGTACCCGGTATGATGTGGGTGATTTTGTATTCCAGCACATGGGGTTCATCGAGGATATCCACATGCAGCATCCAGTAAAGATCGGCACGCTTGGGGTGTTTGTTCAGGATCGAATAGATGATCTTTGATTCGACATCGGTCACTTTGTTGGCCTTGGTGAGGAAGACCAGGTTGGTCGCGTACTTGGCTACACTCTCGTCGTGGCTCAGGTCTTTGATCACATCCACATAATTTTCAATCCGCAGGAATTCGATAAAGCTGTTTTTGATCCGCCGCCCGTTAAACCAAACATACATGATCATGAAGAGGAACCCGCCGAGCATCATTGTGAACCATCCGCCGTGCATGAATTTGTTGAGGTTTGCAATGAGGAAGGAGAGTTCAATGGAGAAGTACACCATCACGAAAACGATGATCACATAGATCGGGATCTTTTTATAGTACAGGTAAATGCTGAGGAGGCAGGTGGTCATCAGCATCGTGATGGTGATCGAAAGGCCATACGCCGCTTCCATGTTAGCGGAGCGCTGAAAGAACAGAACCACGAAGAGACATGAAAAATAGAGCATCCAGTTGATGCTGGAGATATACATCTGGCCTTTGATGTTGGTCGGGTAGTTGATCTTGATCTTAGGCCAGAAGTTAAGTGAAATGGCTTCGCTGATCAGGGTGTAGGAACCGCTGATCAGGGCCTGGCTGGCGATGATGGCGGCGGCAGTGGAGATGATCACCCCGATGATGAGGAACCAGTGCGGCATGATGGCAAAAAACGGGTTTGTCCAGTCGAAAACACTGTCGGAGTTCAGGATAATCCACGAACCCTGCCCGAAATAGTTGAGCAGCAGGGTAAGCTTCACATAAACCCAGGTGATACGGATGTTTTTCAGCCCGCAATGGCCGAGGTCGGAATAGAGTGCTTCGGCCCCTGTTGTGCAAAGAAAAACGGCGCCCATCAGGAGGAATCCCTGGGGATATTTTGTAAGAAAATCATAAGCGTAATGAGGGTTGATGGCCTTGAGGATCATGGGGCTCTTGATGATCTGTGAAAACCCGAGAACGCCAAGCATGGCAAACCAGATGAACATCATGGGACCGAAGAGTTCACCCACTGCCTTTGTTCCGAATTTCTGCACAAAGAAGAGTCCGGTGATGATCACAATGACGATCGGGAGCACGGGGATCCTCGGGTTGACGATGGAGAGCCCTTCCACGGCGGAGACAATCGTAATGGAAGGGGTGATCACGCCATCGGCAAGGAGCGTGCTTCCGCCAATGATGGCAAAGAAATAGGCCCATTTGGCCCGCTTCCGGATCAGGGCGAACAGCGAGAAGATGCCGCCTTCCCCGTTGTTGTCGGCACGAAGCGTGATGATGATGTACTTGACTGTGGTTTGCAGCGTCAGAGTCCAGAAGATACACGACAACCCACCCATGATGAAGGGGGCGGTAATTGAGCTGGCTCCACCCACGATGGCTTTCATGACATACAGCGGGGAGGTTCCGATGTCCCCGTATATGATTCCGAGGGTGATCAGCAACCCTGCCGCTGAAATTGCCTGGGCATGCGACTTATGTGTGGCGCTCGGCATATCTTTCCCGATTAAGCTTTGATAAAAGAGTGCAAAGGTAACCTTTTTTCAGGTTGAGAGGTGCGGCTCAGGGTAATTTTCACGCCCCCTTCTTCGCGAAAGTCTTCTTTGTTACGGCAATGATCATCGGCAGAAGGGAGATGAAGATGATGCCAAGGATGACGATGGTGAAATTGTGTTTCACCATGGGGATGTTACCGAAAAAATATCCTGCAAGGCTAAAGGATACCACCCAAAGCACATTTCCAACAAAGCTGAAAGAGATAAAACGGAAATAGTGCATGGTGCCCACACCGGCCACAAAGGGTGCAAAGGTGCGGATGATGGGCATGAACCTGGCGATGATGAGGGTTTTTCCGCCGTGCTTCTCATAAAAGGCATGCGTTTTATCCAGGTACTCCCTGCGGATGAGGCGGTAGTTCTTTTCATAAACGGTCTTGCCGAGAAGCTTCCCGAAAAAATAGTTGGTGTTGTCGCCTCCGAAAGCGGCAAGGATCAATAATGGGATGAGGATGAATATGTTGAGCGGCTGTCCGTTCATCGCGGCAACCATTCCGGCGGCGAACAACAGCGAATCGCCAGGCAAAAAAGGAGTCACCACCAGCCCGGTCTCCATGAAGATGATGAAAAAGAGGATGAGGTAGGTCCAGGTGCGGTAATCGGTGACCCACTGCTGAAGATGAATGTCGATATGAAGAATGATGTCGAGAAAATTCTTAAGAAGTTCAGCCATGGAACAAGGAAATTATTTGAATATCATCCGGAGGAAATAGAAAAGCAAACCTGACAAAACGACTGTAACGGGCAGGGTGATGAGCCAGGCAATCATGATGTTTTTTATGGTTCCCATGCGGAGGTTTTGCCTGCCGCCACTTGCAACCATGGCACCAGCAATGCCCGATGATAATACATGAGTAGTACTTACCGGAAGCCCGAAATAAGTTGATACGGTAATCGTACTTGCGGCGACAATTTCAGCGCTGGCACCTTGTGCATACGTAAGGTGGGTTTTACCAATTTTTTCACCAATGGTGACTACAATGCGTTTCCATCCGATCATCGTGCCAAATCCCAGTGATAGCGAAACCATCAGGATAACCCATCGGGGAGAATATTCGGTATTTGCTTTAAATTTTTTCAGGTTGGAGGTCATGACCGCCAGCACAGCTGGTTTTATCCTGGATTTAGAAGATTCAGAAAGATTCTTCACAACACTTTCCGATTTTTTCGAGACTGAAAGGATCGCTTTCCTGATTTTGAAATTTACCGATTTTTCCAACTGGTTAAAGGAGCTTACGCCGGTAAGTTCGGTTTTAATAAAATTAAGATCACGGGAGATGACGTGAATATTCTTCCTGTTTTCAATATTCAGAAAGTTGGTATCGACTTTCTGTATGGTCCATTCGATATACTTTGTTTCTGAAAGAAGATCCTCAGCCTTTTTACTTCGGTCGATGGCAAAGAATGTAGGAGAAAATCCTATGAGAATCAACATGATTAAACCGACACCTTTTTGCCCGTCATTTGATCCGTGGGCATAACTCACACTGGTACAGGTAATGATCAGGATGGCGCGGATCCAGGGTGGAGGAGTTTTTTTTGCAGGTGGTTCCTTGAAGATAACTTTGTTCTTTACCGTCTTTCTGAGGATATACATCAATAACATGGCAAACCCAAATCCGAAAACGGGTGAAATCATCAATGAAAGTCCTACTTCCATCACCTTGTTCCAGTTCAGTGCATAGGTGGAAACACCCGGAAGAAAATAATATGCCAGCCCTACGCCGAAGATCGATCCGATGAGAGTGTGTGAACTGCTGCATGGGATTCCGATATACCAGGTCGCAAGGTTCCAGACAATGGCGGTAAATATCAATGCAAAAATCATGGAGATGCTGTGAAGCAGGTTTTGATCCACAAGAAGTTCAACCGGCAGCAGGTTCACGATTCCCATGGCAACTGCAATTCCTCCCACGTTCACACCAATGAAATTCCATAGCCCGGACCAGATGACTGCGGTGGTCGGTTTCAGCGAATGCGTGTAAATTACAGTTGCTACGGCATTGGCGGTATCATGAAAACCGTTGATGAACTCAAAAGCGCAGGCCGCCAGCAAACAGATAAGTAAGAGGATTGTATAGGAGGTGTCAAGACCAAACATATCGGTTGTAATAAAGGTATCCGGAATCTGCCCGGATTTTGAGCCGGAAAATTAACAAGAAAATCCCGACTGGCAAGAGATTGTTAAAAATTATGTATAAGTATTGAGATTGCTGCCGCTCTTTCGGTCGATAAGCCTGAATCCCTCCTTAAGCAAAAATGGGGTAAAGATCGTGGTTAGCAGCGCCATGAGCACCAGGATCGAAAACACGGGAACATCGATGAATCCCTTGGCAAGGGCAATGTTGGCAATCACCAGTTCCATGATCCCGCGGGCGTTGAGCCCCATCCCGATGGTCACCGATTTGGCATGGCTGAACCCCGCCATCCTTCCCCCCAGGTATCCGCCGAAGATCTTGCTGAAGAAGGATGCAAAAAGCACAACCACCAGCAGCAACCAGTCGTTCAGGGCAGAAAAGTTAAACGAGATGCCCATCATGGCAAAAAAGATCGGGGCAAGAAAGCCCATGGTGATCCCTGAAATGCTGCGCTGTACTTTTTCAAAATCGCGGTTGGCGAACATGCTTCGCGGAATCAGGATGGCTCCGAAAAATGCACCCACCACGAAATGGAGCCCCAGCAGTTCGGCAATGCTTGAAAAGATCAGAACAAAGAGGATGACCAGTGCGAAAATCGACTCCTTTCCGCGCAGGTAATGGAGGAATTTGTTCATCCTCGGATTGATGAC
Source organism: uncultured Bacteroidales bacterium (assembly GCA_903828645.1). Classification (GTDB taxonomy): domain Bacteria; phylum Bacteroidota; class Bacteroidia; order Bacteroidales; family FEN-979; genus CAIVAT01. The sequence continues at coordinate 6,165 of CAIKNA010000281.1, read as the reverse complement.
ATTGACTTTGCGTTTGGCGAATTTGAAAAACCGGTAAGCTGCCATCAGGATGACAGTGAATAAGCAAACTTTCATGGCGGTGAAAAGAATGGAAAAGGTCAGATCCCTGATGTTTTTGGTCTCGTCGTTGAAGTCGAGGATGATCCCCAGGATGAGCAGGGCCACAATGTCATTGAATATCGCGGCCGAGATGATCCGCTGCCCGACAGCCGTTTTAAGCTTTCCCAGGTCCATCAGGATGCGGATGCTTACCGGCAGGGCCGTGATGGCAATGCAAAGGCCGAGGAAAATGGTAAATGTGTTGGAAAAATGAAAAATCAGCCCGATGCCAAGGCCGCTGGCCATGGGAATAAGAAAGCCCAGCAGGGCAATCCAGATGTTCCTTCCCCGGATGGAGTTCCTGATCTCCTCCACCTCAATCTCCATTCCCGCCAGGACGATCAGCATGAAAACCCCCAGCTCTGCAATGACTTTTATTTCACCGGGACTGGAAATGATATTCAGCAGGGATGGCCCCAGGATGACCCCGGCAATGACCTCCCCGATCATGGAGGGCTGCCCTAACCTTTCAGCAAGTTCGCCAAGCAGTTTTGCCGTAAGCAAAAGGATCAGCAGGTTGACGATGAAGGGGAGTTGATAGTGGACAAGAGGGAGCATGCTGGCCTGGATTCCTTTTTACTGCTGCAAATGTACTCCGTTTTACGACACCGTACGAAAAAGGTTGCAGCCATGCATGGTTCCGGTTATCCTATAAACATTACCTTTGCGCCCATGGAACTGACCTCGCTTCTGCAGATGGGACCTTTTCAAACCAGCTACATTGAACTGATCGCTGTTGCCTGCGGGCTGACCAGTGTCTGGTTTATGAAAAAGGAGAGTTTGATGGCTTTCCCGTTCGGGATTGTCAACGTGCTCATTTATGTCTATATTTTCTTTGCGGCCAGGCTTTATGCGAACGCGGGGATCAACGGTTTTTTCTTTTTCATGAGCCTGTATGGCTGGTTTAACTGGACGAGGAAGGACAGCAACGACAGCACGATCAGGATCACCCGGTGTTCCGGTTCAGGGTTGCTGCTAAATGCGGTTGCGGTTGTAATCTTTTTCATCATCATCCGGGTGGTCCTGGTAAAGTACACCGAAAGTACGATCCCCTCCTGGGATGCCGCCACCACGGCTGTTTACATCGTGGCGCAGTGGCTTTTCTCCCGGAAAAAAATCGAGAACTGGATCCTTTGGATCTCCGCCGATGCGGTGATGATCGGACTCTGTGCCTGGGAAGGCCTCTATTTCAGTAGTTTTCAATATCTCGTGTTTACCATCATCGCCATCCTCGGGTTCAGGGAATGGCGGTCAAAACTCGCCGGATGATCCGAAGAATTGCCATCACCGGCCCTGAATCAACAGGGAAATCGATGCTCGCCGAAGAGCTCGCCGCCCATTACGAAACGGTGTGGGTTCCCGAATATGCCCGCGAATACCTTGAAATTCTTGGAAAACCATACGGGGAGAAAGATATTCTTCTCATTGCCCGGGGGCAGTTGGCGGCCGAAGAATCACTGGCCGGCAAGGCCAACCGGTTTCTTTTCTGCGACACCGAGTTGCTGGTGACAAAAATCTGGAGCGATGTGAAATACAACCGTTGCCATCCATGGATACTTGAAACCATTGAAAAGCAACGGTACGATCTCTACCTGCTGTGCGACATCGATCTCCCGTGGCAATATGATCCGCTTCGCGAGCATCCCGATCAGCGGCAATTCCTGTTCGATTTATATTACCGGGAGTTGAACGAACGAAAGTTCCCGTTTGGTGTGGTTCATGGCACCGGGCCCGACCGGATGAAAAACGCTGCGCGCCTGATCGAAAGGTTCATTTCTAAAACCGAATCATGATGGACAGAAAGATCCGGGTTCTTTTTTTACCCCTTTGGTATCCAAACCGGTACGACCCCATGCCGGGGTTGTTCATCCAGAGGCAGGCCGAGGCGATTGCCCCTTTTTGCGACGTGGCTTTGATCTACGTGCATCCCGATCCCGATTGCCCCAACAAGCTCGAGGTTGAATTCAGCGAGGAGAAGGAGGTGCGGATCCTCCGCGTTTACTATAAAGTGAGCGGACGGCAAAATTCTTTCCCGGCGAAAGCCCTGAACCTGTGGCATTTTTACCAGGCGCACAGGAAGGCCGTTCGAAGCATCCGCCAGTTCGCCCCCGACGTGGTTCATGCCCACATCCTTACACGCATGGGGCTGATCGGGTGGAAAACAAGCCGCGACAGGCATGTTCCGCTTGTAATCTCCGAACACTGGTCGCGCTACTTCCCCGAAAACAACACCTACCAGGGATGGCTCCGCAAACTGCTGACCGGTTTCGTGGTGAAGAGGGCGGCGGCGGTGGTGGCCGTATCGCATCCGCTGCGCGAAGCGATGAAGCAGTGCGGACTGAACAACCCTGATTTCAGGATCATCCCGAACGTGGTGGATACGGACCAGCTGATAAAAGCTTCTTCCGAAAAAAAAACAGGTTTGAAAACCATGGTCCATGTCTCCTGTTTTGAAGACAAGTCGAAAAATATCTCGGGATTTTTACGTTCCTTAAAAAAACTCTCCGCGTTGCGGCAGGATTTTAAATGCCTGATGGTGGGAGCGGGCCCTGACCTGGAAGAGTTGAAAGAATATGCCGGGTTCCTGAAGCTTCCCGGATCAATGGTGCAGTTCACCGGGGTGAAGACGGGCAGTGATTTTGCAGAGGTGCTTGGCGGAGCGGATTTCTCGGTCCTGTCGAGCCGTTATGAAACCTTTGGAACCGTGGTGGTTGAAAGCCTCGCCTGCGGGGTGCCGGTGGTTGCGACAGCAGTAGGTGTGGCGAAAGAGATCATCCGCGAAACCAATGGAATGCTGGTGCCTCCCGGTGATGAGAAAGCCATGACAGGCGCACTTTATCAGATGCTCGACCTGTGCAGGGAATACGACAAAACGGCCGTCCGGCAAGGGATTTCAGATCAATACAGCAAGGAAACCGTTGGAAAGCAACTCGTGGATCTCTACACGGAACTGATTTCTTCCACCACCAAGATGCCAGGACGCTGAAAATATGATTGAAAAGGAAACCTGCACGCCTATGCCTCTTCCCGGTAAAACCGCCCCGCTCCGTTTTGCAGTGATGTGCAACGGAACGGTCTTTCAGCGCTGGCAGGCAGATGCATTGAAGGAGCTCAAAGACCAGGGCCACAACCTGGTTCTTCTGATCGTTGATGCCAGGGAAGTCACGGCAGCTTCACGTGTCAAACGACTGCTGAAAAAAAAATGGAGCACAATTCTTTTTACCTTCCTTGACAACCGGATCTTTAAACCTGCAGCAAAAGATGCAGTTGATTTGCAACAGGAGTTAACCGGCATTGAAATGCTGGAGTGCCTGGTTCAAAAAAGGGGATATTCCGAATATTTCAGAGATGAGGAAATAGAATCGATAAGGAGGTGCCGCCCTGATTTTATCCTCCGGTTCGGGTTTAACATCCTCCGCGGAGATATCCTTACTGCCGCCCGTTTCGGGGTATGGTCCTTCCACCATGATGATGAAATGTCTTACCGAGGGGGCCCTCCCGGATTCTGGGAAATTTTCAGGGGGGACCCGGTGAACGGGGCCATTCTTCAGCGGCTTACAGAAAAACTCGACGGAGGAATCATCCTGAAAAAGGGGTATCTGAAAACCCTCTTCCACTCTTACAGGGAAAATATACACCAGCTTTTATCCGTTTCAGCCTCCTGGCCTGCCCAAATGGCAAATGAGATGTCACGCAACCTAACCGGCTCTGAAGGAATGGTTGTTCTTCCTGCAATGCCCGCCAGCGCAACATCCGCACCCTTGTACAAGATTCCGGGGAACTTGCAGATGCTGAAATTTCTTTTGTTGCTCATCCGGAACAGGCTCCGTTTCTATTACCATGAGATGCTCGCCGCGGAAATCTGGAATGTGGGGCTGATCATGAAACCGCTCCATGAAGTCGCTCTTGGAACCCGGATCATCGGGAAAGATGACGTTACATGGCTGCCTGTGGTTGCTCACACGGGTTACCTGGCCGATCCTGCGGGGTTCCACGCGGATGGGAGGCTTCACGTTCTCGCGGAGGATTACAGCTATGCCAGGCAGAAGGCGGGTATCTCGGAGATTATCGTGGAAATTGCCGCGGGAGATATTCCCAGCCCAGGCATGTTCGGAAACCCGGTAAGCATAATGGATGGAGGAACGCATCGTTCCTATCCCTATGTGTTTGAACATCAGGGCCGGGTTTATTGCCTTCCTGAATCCTACCAGTCCTCGCAGATTACCCTCTTCCGCAGGGAAGATCCAGGCGGCAGGTTTGTGAAAGAACGGGTTATCCTGGATGGTGTCAGGGCCGTCGACCCGACCCTGTTTTTTTATAACGGGTGGTGGTGGTTGTTTTTTACGGAACGGAAGTATTCAAACACCCATCTTTACCTCTATCATTCAAAGGACCTGACCGGGGAATTTGCCGCTCACCCACTCAACCCTGTGAAAACCGACATCCGCTCTGCACGGCCTGCGGGGACTCCTTTTGTGCATGAGAACGTTCTTTACCGCCCGGCCCAGGATTGTTCGGCCACCTATGGAGGGCGGGTGGCCATCAACCGCGTGTTGCGGCTTACACCTGGTGAATATTACGAGGAGACCGTCCGGTTTATTGAACCGGTAAAGGGCAGCCCGTATGACAAAGGGCTGCACACCCTCTCCGCCGTTGGAAATGTCACCCTGGTTGACGGGAAAAAATACCAGTTGAACCGCCTCTTTTTCAGCCTGCAGCTCAGGAAAAAACTAACCAGAAAGGACCGGGGAAATGTTTAGAAAGATTATCGGAACCATCGGAACCAGGGCATTGACTGCTGTGCTGGCATTCATCACCTGGACGCTGAATGCGCATTACCTCGGACCTGAACAGGTGGGAACCATCAGCCTGGTAATCCTGGCGGTAACCATCATCCAGCTCTTTACAAACTTTGTTGCGGGGGGGGCATTGATTTACCTCACTCCCAGGACCGGGATTTACAATCTGTTTATCCCGGCATACGCCTGGTCTTTTGCCATTACCCTCATCGCCGCATTTGTACTGCAGTTGCTTGGCACGCTCTTCCCGATCATGGAGATCATTCCGGCAGGATATTTCAAGCCGGTCCTCTTCCTTGCCTTCGTCATGTCGTTCACCTCAGCCAACTATATGCTGTTGCTTGGGCTCGAGCGGGTTCATGCATTCAACCTCATCAGCCTTGTTCAGATTATCATCCTTTTTGTGATCCTCCTGTTTATGTTGTTTGGTATCAGGCTCCTGGATGTCATGGCTTATTACTGGGCCATTTTCATCTCCTATTCCATCGCCATGGTGATCGGGCTTGTCGTGTTGTCCCCTTCGTTGAAGCGTGTGCCGCTCACCAACATGAAGGGGTTGATGCTGGAGATTCTGCGTTTTGGGTCATATGTGCAGTTCGCCAATATTTTCCAGACGATGAACTACCGGCTCAGCCTGAGGTTCGTCGATTTTTATATAGGCAGGGCTGCCGTGGGCGTTCTTTCTCTTGGCATGCAGCTTGCCGAAGGGATGTGGCTCATCAGCCGCAGCATCGCCACCGTGCAGTATTCGCGGCTCTCCAACGAAATGAATTATGATTACAGTGTGCGGCTCACCCTCACGCTCGCAAAAATATCCTGGGTGGTTACCGGCCTGGCCATGCTGCTGGTACTGGCCATCCCGAAATTTGTGTTCGTGGCGATTTTCACTGCAAAGTTCGGCGATGTAAAGCTGGTCATTGCCTCCCTGGCCTTCGGCATTGTCGCGCTGAGTGTTTCCATGATTTTAAGCGGCTTTTTTTCGAGCATCAACAAACCCTATCACAATACCATCAGTTCTGCCATCGGTTTGGTATTTACTGTCGGGTTGGGACTGCTGCTCATTCCAAAGTACGGGATCCCCGGGGCGGGAATTGCTGCAACCATTTCCTATTCCATCCTCACGCTGTATCAGTTCATTGTTTTCTCACGGATGACGAAACTCACCATGCGTGATTTCATGCTGACCCGTGCCGAGATCGCCCTGCTTGTGAGTGAAATGAAAAAAATCATTCCCCTTTGAACTCCGGTTTCCGCTTTTCGTAAAAGG
>CAIKNA010000280.1 GCA_903828645.1 uncultured Bacteroidales bacterium | reverse complement strand
CACCTGATTTCATCACCGGTTGCAGGTCAGTCAAACTCCATTTTCACCGGATCGCTGATGAATGCGTGGAATGAAGGAACTCAACACTGGGATTCATTGACGCTTCCTTTTATCACAATGAATGTTGGAACCGGCTATGATTTAGCGCCTGTTAACGGTGGTATCACTGCCATATTCAGCGGGGTTCTTAATTCGGGGGATAAAACCATCAGCGGTCTGACAAAAAGCGGTTCTGGAACCTATTCGGGGTTTAACCTGATCGGCAATCCTTTTCCAAGCGCGATCAACTGGAACACAAGTGTAATTCCTACCTCTGTTTATAACTTTGCATGGGTGTGGAATGGGGGTGCCTGGTTGACAATCGACAGGACCCTTGGAAGCGGTGGCATTATCGCGGCGGAACAGGGATTTTTTGTTCAGGCCTCCGGAGCGGGATCCGTTAAGATTCCAAGTTCAGTACGAACACATGGTGCAACATTCTATAAATCAACTGCGAGCGACTTGCTTACCTTGAAAGTTGAAGGAAATAACTACTGGGATCAAACCCAGATTCATCTCAACTCCGCTTCAACTGCAGGCTATGATGCAGAATATGATGCCTTAAAGTGGATGGGCAGTGCGGAGGCACCTCAAATTTATTCGATGCTCCCGGATGTCCAGTTGTCTATCAATTCACTTCCCAACCTCACCGGGTCCCCGGTCATCCCATTTGGATTTGCTGCGGGTTCAGTAAATAATTTCACAATCACCACTTCCGGAATTGCTTCTTTCGCGCCAGGTACAGAATTCTATCTTGAAGACATCGTTGCAAATAAAGTCCAGAATCTGAAGTTAAACCCGATCTACACTTTTAATGCCGCTCCCGGACAACAGGAACACCGTTTCAACCTCCATTTCTCCCCCGTTGGAATCCAGGAAAGCAACACGGTTGCCGGGATAAAAATCTATTCGGCTGAGAAGACCATTTATGTCAACATACCAACGGATATGAACGGAACCATCGTAGTTTACAACCTGCTAGGAAATGAAATTACGAGTTCAGTCATTCAATCCCATTCGCTGAATAAAATCAATTTGAATGTACCTTCGGGATTTTATCTTGTGAAAGTTGCCGGAGACACTTATACTTCAACAGGCAAGGTCTTTATCAAATAAAAATCGTCGGATAAAACCGGGTTAATTAACAACTTTGAAAAATAAAAAAAATACATATATGAAAAAAATCAAATTGGTTTTTATTCTGATCGCCATCTTCGCCTTGCCCCTGATTTCCTTACCTGATCCCCCTGGCCCTCCAGGTAGTGGTACTCCGGGAAGCGGCCAGGGAGGCGGGCAAACTCCTGTCGGAGCCCCTATCGATGGTGGTCTGGGAATCCTGCTGGCACTTGGATTAGGTTATGGTGGCAAGAAACTATATCAGGCACGCAAGGCAAAGCAGGAAAACATTGCTGAGCCAGGGAGTTAACCTTGCAAAACAATAATTATTCAACATGCTTTTACACGCCAGACGTAATTAATCAGCCTTAATTACCAACATATTGACCTTATTGCATTTCATGCAATAGGGTCAATACATAAATGGCCATTGAGTTACAAAAAACATTCATCTTTAACCAACTACAACTATTATGAGAAAATTCATTTTTATTACGACCTTCGCACTTCTTGGAATCTATGGTTTTTCACAACAAGTGCCAACTGAAAAGGTTCCAAGTTACATTAAGGAACGGTTGCAAGCCAATTTCCCGCAAACAATGGACATTCCGGTATCGTGGTCCATGGATAAGGGTAATTATAAGGCCACTATCACTATCATGGATTCACCCGCCTTTATGGTAATCGATACGCTTGGTAAAACCGTGCGCATCGAACGTAAAATTCATGAATCGTACCTGCCTAAAAAAGCGAAGGATCAACTGAAAGCACTTGATCCGAATTACCAGGTGGTGAGCGTCATGCAGGTTACCGATGACAAGGCAAAAATCACCTATAAAACCGTTGCCAAAATAAGCACCAATTTTACTTTTGACAAGGACGGCAACCTTGCCGGCACAAAGAAATAACGCTGTTTGTTATTATTACTGAGGGCTGATCAGGTTCCCTGTACCCCCGTGATTGTTATATTCACGGGCATACCAGGCAGCTGAATCAGCCTTTTTTACATCGTACTGATAATAGAGACTCAGGCTTCGGTAAGCAGCTGTCAGGTCAGGTTTAGAGCGGATAGCACGCTTCCACATGGATGCAGCACGCTGCTTTTCGCCTACTGTTACAAGATAAATGCCAAGGTTATAGGCAGCTACACCGTTTGAGGGGTCATTGACAAGCGCCTCCTCACAACGTGAAATTGCTTTCGCGTACAACCCTTTTTTAAAATAATCACTGCTGGATTCAATGCAGAGTTTTACAAAGTTTTCCCTGGCTTCAGCGCCTCCATATCCCTTTTTAAAAGCTTCGGAAAAATAGGAATAGGCTGCTGCATAGTTTTTCTTCTCAACCAGTTCAACCATACCCAGGTGATATTTGAAATCGGGATATGACTTCAGACTGTCGGCAATAAGCAGATAATGCTCATATTTTACATAATCTTTCTGCTTAAAATAATAGCGCCCCATATAGTAATGAAACCATGCCTTTTCCGGCGCATATTGAATTGCAGATCCCCAAAAACTTACAGCATCCTTGTACATTTTCTGCCGGGCGAATGAGATGATTGATAAAAGTAGCAGCAAACCGATCAGGACGATATTGTATGGTTTCACATTCAATGCAAACCATTTCTCTGGGCATGGGGCCAGGAGCATGATGAGGAAACCAACGTATGGTAGATAGGTACGATGCAGAAGATATTCAAAACTATCGCCCGCAGAGACCAGCCTCACAAACATATTCGGAAAACAAAAACCAATAAACCAGGCTGTTCCCAAAAGGATAAGGGGAAGCGAACCTGTGGTTTTATTAATGAACAAGAAAATAATTATGGCAATGGCAGCAAGAAACCCGGCACCGGTATAAAACGATGAAAAAACAGGGGTCACCGGTATTACGAACGGGAGGAAAAACCTTGAGATTACCTCCGGGATGAAAGGCAGATTTTCGCGCAGAGCAGTCATCCCGAGCTGGCCGTCACTGCGCTGGTCAACAGAGATCAATCGCAGACCATACCAGGATGCCAGAACCATGAACCATAACCCGTATATTATCAACATTTTCCGGTTAATCAGCTTCTCCTTTTTTAAAATGAGCCAAAACACGAAAAGCACCGGGAAAAATACCGATGATTCCTTTGAGAAAATGGCTCCCGCAAGACACAAAACATGGAGTAGGAGATGATGAACCCTCTTATCCCTGAGATACAAAATAAACAGGGAAAATGACAACAAGCCAAAAAGCGTGACCATAATGTCACCCCTGGCAGGTATCCAGACAACGGCATGCCCAATCATGGGATGAACTGCGAAAATGAGCGTACCGATCAGGGCCTTGGGTTTACTCAACCCCAGCAGCGACAATAGCCACAGGAGACTGAGACAGGTCAGCATGTGATAGATGACGTTCCCAAAATGATATATGGCCGGTGACGGGCCTCCCAGTGCGGCATCAACCATAAATGACACGTTCATGAGCGGGCGGTAATAGGGGCTTATGTTGGCAAAAAAAGCATCGGAGCGGAAAGCACGGCCAAGGTTCTCTATGTGACTGATTTTTTCGTAGTTATCAACTATTAAAATATCATCATCCAGGTAAACGAATCCCAACCGGAGTGCGCCAATGTAAACGACAAAGGGAATGAGAATGACAAGGAGCGCTGAATAACGGTATAATTTCGTATCTCCTGGTGTAGGGTATTTCTTCAAAGTGTTCAGGTTAAAATGGCAGATAAAGGTAGAAATATTTATCATTCAGCACAAAATTTGTAATTTCGCCCATTCTAAAAATTATGAAAACAACGAATCGCCCTTTTTCACTTTTCGCTCTTCCTGCGTTTTGGATGGTGGTTATAGCCATCACAACTTTTATCGCTTATATCCCGGCATTGAAAGGAACCATTACCAATTGGGATGACATGGTATACATTGGTGCGAATCCATATATCAAGTCACTTTCGGCAAAGAATATTGCGGCCATCTTCTCTGAAAATTTCATGGGGAATTATCACCCTTTGGCCATGTTGTCTCTCACAATTGATTACCAGATAAATAAACTGGATCCTTTTGTTTTTCACCTGGTGAATATCCTCATACACATCATGAATTCCATCATGGTTTTACTGGTTCTCAAACGATTGACCGGTAAACTTGAAATTGCGGTAATTGCAGCTTTACTTTTTGGCGTTCATTCGCTCCATGTAGAATCGGTAGTATGGCTTTCGGAACGGAAAGATGTATTGTACACCTTCTTTTATCTTCTGTCGTTGTACAGTTATATCCGGTATATACCTAAAAGAGAGCAGAAATGGTTTGGACTTAGCCTGCTTTTCTTTCTTCTTTCCTGCCTTTCGAAAGGACAAGCCGTAACACTCGCCGTAACACTCTTCCTGGTCGATATTTTCATGGGCCGCAAGTGGACTGAGCTGAAAATTCTCATGGAAAAAGTGCCATTTCTCATCATGGCGTTGATATTCGGTATTGTGGCATTCAAGGCGCAGGCCGGGGCAGATGCAACCATCATGGCCAACTTCCCGATCCAACAGCGGGTGGCGTTTGCATCTTATGGCCTAATCATGTATATCCTCAAACTTTTTTATCCCTTTGCCTTGTCTGCTTATTACCCCTATCCTATCATTGGCGACGTGGGTGAAGTTCCTCTAATTTACTGGTTATGCATTCTTCCTGCCATCGGTTTTATCCTGCTGATGTTCTTTACCTGGAAGCGTTCCAAAACTCTTTTCTTCGGTATCGGGTTCTTTCTTGTAAATATTGTTCTCCTTTTACAGCTTTTGCCTGTTGGAAGAGCCATGATGGCCGATCGATATGCATATATTCCTTCTATCGGCTATTTTTTCCTGGTCGGATATTACCTCACCGACCGAAAGTACATCAAAGTTAAACAAGTCACCTGGGCGATTGTGGCTGTCTATACCGTTATCCTGATGTTCCTGACCTTTCAGCAAAGCAAGGTGTGGCTGAATTCAAACACACTATGGAGCGATGCCATCGCAAAAAACCCAAGGATTCCGGTAGCATGGTACAACCGGGCGAACACCAAACTTGATTCCTCTGATAACAAAGGAGCTATCGCCGATTATACCGAGTGCATCAACCTTGACAAGACTTTCTGGAGGGCCTATATAAACAGGGGCAATGCCCGGAGCCGTGTGAAAGATTACATCGGTTCCATCGAAGATTTTGATGCCATGATCAGATTTGATTCAACCGCAGTAAATGCCTATATCAACAGGGCAATGTCGCGAAGGATGCTGCAGGATTATGACAACTCACTGAAAGATTATAACAAAGCCATCCGGATGAAACCAGACCAGGTGGAACTCTATACAAGCCGTGCAAACGTTAAATTAGACCTGAAGGATTATGATGGTGCCATCGCCGATTTTGACGAGGCGATAAAGCTAAATCCTAAATACGCAGCAGCCTATACGAACCGTGCCATCGTTAAAAAGGAAAAAAAAGACCTGGCAGGGGCCCTGGCAGATTATGACAAAGCAGTTGAACTTGATGCCGGCAACAGCGAGTTTTACAACAACCGTGGCAACCTGAAATTCCAGCTGAATGATCTCCAGGGTGCCGTGGATGATTATTCGGCCAGCATCCGCATCAGTCCGAAGGATTTCCTGGGATATAAAAACCGTGGTGCCATCCGTTATTCGCAAAAACAATACGAAGAAGCCCTGACCGACCTTGCGGAAGCCATCAGGTTAAACCCCAAATCGGGTGAACTTTTTTATACACGTTCGATGGTGAAAAAAGCCATGCATGATCCCGCCGGTGCCAAAACCGATTATAAAAAGGCTGTTGAACTTGATCCGAACTACGCCGCCGAAGGATACATGAAAAATATCGGTATTTCTTCAAACGAAATGCCAGGTTACCAGCCCACGCAGCTGAATGAACAGGCCCTGTCAATGGAGTCATCGGGCAAAGTGCAGGATGCCATCGTGCTGTATAAGAAAGCATTGGCCATGAAACCTGACTTCCCGGAAGCATGGTTTAACCTTGGCAATGCCTACGGTAAATTGAAACAATACAGTGAAGCGATGGATTGCCTGAACAATGCCATCAAGTACAAAAACGATTATGTCCAGGCTTTGTCGAGCAGAGGAATTGCTTATGCCAGCATGGGTAAAACAGACCTGGCAATCAGGGATCTGGGTGCTGCAATCAAGGGAGATCCGGCATATGCCATCGCTTATTTTAACCGTGCGCTGGTTTATCTTAACACAGGAAAAAAAGATCTTGCCTGTACCGATCTGCAAAAGGCTGTGAAACTGGGTTACAACCCGGCTTACCCGATCTTTAAAAAAGAGTGTGAAAACAAATGATATGAAGCAAAAACCAGTTAATAAACCTGCCAGCAAGCCAGTAACCAGACCGCCTGTTGTCAAAGAGATTAAAAAGGCACCGGTCAAACCATTTTTTCTTGATCCGTATATGGAAAAATACGGTCTCCTCGTCACGCTTGGGTTGGTTTTCATGTTAATCCTGATCATTTTCCACAATTTCATTGCCGGGAATGTCTATTATTTATTCAAGGATATCGGGAGTGATTCGATCAACCAGGCATATCCTCATTTTGTATTGTTATCAAAGTATTTGCGCACTGAAGGATTTCCCCTGTGGTCATTCGCACAGGGTATGGGGCAGGAATTGATGTCGGGCAGCATCAACGACCCGTTTTCTTTCTGCCTATCCCTTTTACCCCCCGGTCAAATCGCCTATGGCGTGGTATGGATGGAGATTGCCAAAATATTCCTGACGGCCATCGTTTTCTATCATCTGCTCAAACGCTGGAACCTGCAGCCAATGATTCTCCTCGCCGGCACACTCTTATATTGTTTCAGCGGATTCATGATCGTGGGCGGAGGCTGGACCATCTTTTCAACCGAGACCCTCTATTTTGCATTGCTGCTCCTGGCCTTTGAGAAACTTTACCAGCAGAATTCATGGTACCTTTTTCCGATTGCCATTGCGCTCATTGCCATGTTGCGTCCTTTTGACCTTTATATTTTTGGTTTATTCCTGATACTTTATTTTTTATTCCGTCATTTTTCTTCCGAGCAGCCCACCATGCGCAAACTGATTGTGTTATCTGCGCAAATGCTGGCCCTTTCAATTCTTGGACTGTTTATCAGCATGTTCTTTTTCATCCCCGGAGTGCAAATCATGCTCGATAGTCCAAGGGTGGGAGGCACCGCCGGCTATTTTAGCAAACTTCTCTCAAAGCCTGTTTTTTTTGTTGAGGACAACCTCTATTTTCAGACCCTTGTCGCCCGTCTGTTTTCCAATGACCTGATGGGAAACGGCAGCGGGTTTAAGGGCTGGTACAATTATCTTGAAGCGCCCCTGATCTATATCGGGCTGCTCCCCCTGTTGCTTGCACCGCAAGTGTTTCTGACACTCAGTACGCGGAAAAAACTGATCTATGCCGGGTTGTTCCTGGTTTTCCTGATTGCAGCGATCTTTCCATTCTTTCGTTATGCCTTCTGGTTCTTCGCAGGAGATTATTTCAGGGCATTTTCAATTTTCATCGCCATTGTGATTCTGTTTTATTCCCTGGAAGCCCTCAATGCTGTAAAAGGAAAGAAAGGAATAAACCTGATTGTCTTAGGTATCACCATGATATTCTTACTTTTCCTGCTCTATTTTCCCTGGCAGAACGGTCAATTGATTGACTCCGACCAGCGCTCTGCTGTCCGGAATTTCCTGTTCCTTTATGCTTTGATTCTGGGGCTCTCCCGCTTTTACAGTTCTCCATCGGTCCTCCAGATCTTGCTTGTAGCTGTCATCTGCCTCGAAATAAGCTATTTCAATGCCATCAATGTGAACAGCCGCAGCGTACTTACAAAGTCGGAGGAAAAACAAAAAACAGGATACAATGATTATTCTGTTGAGGCTGTTTCGTTTATTCATGGCAGAGATCACCAGTTTTTCCGGGTCAACAAGGATTTCACTTCAAACCCGGCCATCCATATGAGTTTTTGCGATGCGCAGATACAAGATTATTACGGAACCATGTCGTACAGTTCATTTAACCAGAAGTACTATATCCGGTTCCTGGAGGAGATGAATCTCATAGAGAAAGGAAACGAAATGCAGTCGCGCTGGGCCCTGGGATTGATACAATTTCCTTTGCTGCAGAACTGGGCAAGTACCAAATATAATCTCAGGATTCACAAGGACTCCCAGGTTGGGCTCCCGGAGGATTCAATTGCCACCTTTGGAAACGTGAAGGTGTGCCAGAACAAATTGTTTCTCCCGCTTGGTTTTACCTATGCAAAATATATCCCAATGTCGGTCTTCCGCACGCTGCCAAAGTTTAACAAGATTCTTGCGCTTTACCAGGCAGCCATCGTAGAGGAGCCTGTTGACCCGACCATCAAAAACAACCTGACCGCTTTTAACATCCGGGATACATCCTCCAATTATGGATTTAACGAATATTCCCGTGATGTGAAAGCCTTGAAACAGGACACCCTTAACATGACCCGTTTCAGTGAGAACAGGATTGAGGGAACCGTTAAAACTGAGCATCCGAAATTGTTGTTTTTCAGTATTCCTAGCGACCGTGGATGGCATGCAACGATAGACAACCAGGCTGTTACACCGATTTTGACCAACATCGGATTTATCGGGCTGGTCATCCAGCCGGGCAACCATAAAGTTGAATTATTCTATAAACCACCTTATTTTAATATAAGCCTGTTCGTTTCAATTTTCAGCCTCCTTATCTTCGGTGCAGTGGCTGGTGTGTCATTCTTCATGAAAAGCAGAACCGGGAAAGATCCCGGCAATGCATCAGAAAGCAATCATTGACGAACCACATCGAGCTTATAAAACAGATTTTATGAATAAAACCATCAATGTAACGCAACCGTTCCTTCCTCCGCTCGAGGAATTCAACGAATATCTCAACCAGATCTGGGAATCAAAATGGCTCACCAATAATGGGCCTTTTCACCAGGAACTCGAGAAAAAATTATGTGACTACCTGGGGGTGAAATATATATCACTTTTTTCAAACGGCACCCTTGCGCTCGTGACGGCACTCCAGGCTTTAAGAATTACAGGTGAGGTGATTACCACCCCTTTCAGTTTTGTTGCAACAACGCATGCCATCTGGTGGAACAATATCAAACCGGTATTCGTTGATATTGAGCCCGATACTTTCAATCTTGATCCGGATAAAATTGAAGCCGCCATTACTCCGAAAACAACGGCGATTTTACCGGTGCATGTGTATGGCAACCCCTGCAATGTTAAAAGAATCAAAGATATTGCTGATGCATATGGATTGAAAGTTATTTACGATGCCTGTCATACTTTCGGTGTGAGCGTTAACAAGGTTCCTGTTTTAAATTTTGGCGATCTCTCTGTCATGAGCTTTCATGCCACCAAGGTTTACAATACATTTGAAGGGGGTGCCATAGTTTGCCATGATGAAGCCACTAAAAAACGCATCGATAATCTGAAAAATTTCGGGTTTTCCGGGGAAATTACCGTCGTAGCCCCCGGTATCAATGCAAAAATGAACGAAGTGCAGGCTGCAATGGGTTTGCTCCAGTTGAAGTATATAGACAAAGCCATTGAGAACCGGAAAGCGATCACAGAATGTTACCGGGAAGGACTTAAAGGAATAAATGGCATATCCTACCTCGAAGATATGCCGGATGTGGAGCATTGTTATTCATATTTCCCGATTTTAATTGACAAAGAAAAGTTTGGAAAAACCAGGGATGAAGTTTATGAAGGACTGAAAACGAGCGATATTTTTACCCGTCGCTATTTTTACCCGCTCATCAGTCAGTTCCCTACCTATCGCGGGTTGGATTCGGCACAACCCGGGAAAATGCCTGTCGCTGAAAAAATCACCGAAGTGGTGCTTTGCCTGCCCATTTACAATGATCTGGACCTGGCAACAGTTGAGAAAATTTGTTCTTTGATTAAAAACAACTAAAAATGAAAGATATCATTATTTTGGGTGCCGGGGGGTTAGGTCAGGAAGTCGTATGGCTGGTTGAAGAGATTAACGATACCAGAAAAGAATGGAACATCCTGGGTTATCTGGATTCTCATCCTTCCGTTAAAAATATGACACTGATCAATTACCCCGTATTGGGGCCGTTTGAAGATGCTTGTAAATACCCGGAAGCTTTTTTTATCGTGGCATTCGGGGATCCCCGGATGAGAGAGCAGGTTGTGAACCTTGTCTCAACATTCAAAATCAAATGGGCTACACTCATCTCTCCCACCGTAAGGCTTCACCCGTCAAACAAACTCGGCGAAGGTGTTGTTATAGGCCGGTATACTGATCTAACGCTGGACTGTACCATCGGGAATCATGCCATGCTGAATATTCATGTTGTACTGGGCCATAAAGTTGAACTTGGCGATTATTCAATTGTCAGCCCGAACGTGACCCTTAACGGAGGTGCGAAAATTGGCAGATCCTGCTCCATTGGCGCGAATGCATTCGTCAGGGATGTGACTGTCGGCGATTATGTCACCATCGGGGCCAGTTCCTGCGTGATCAAACCCATAGAGTCTGATTGCGTTGTTGCAGGAGTACCGGCAACGGTAATCCGCAAAGGAGCCCCTGTGCATAGTGTGACAAAGATCTTGCGGGAACAATCATAAACGGTTTATTCTTTTAACCGGCTATTGTTATTCCCCTTTTCGCCTCATTTTTAAAATGATAATCTTAGCATAATGAATGATTGCTATTCCATAGTCGTTCCCGTATATAACAACCAGGGCAGTCTGATTAAACTTGTTGAAATACTTCAGGAGAAAGTTTTCAGCCAGTTTCAGCAAAAAAATTTTGAGTTGATCATGGTTGATGATGGCTCTGCTGATGGGTCATACCAGGAACTGCTTGAGATCAGGAACAGGTTAATGCCCGGGATAAAAATAGTCAGGCTGACGCGAAATTTCGGCCAGCTGGCAGCTATATTAGCCGGCTACAGTAAAGCCACCGGGAAATGTGTCGTAAACATTTCTGCAGACCTCCAGGATCCCCCCGAACTCATTTCAGAGATGCTCGGGTATTTCGAAAACGATCAATACGAGATTGTCATTTGCACAAGAATCGGAAGGGATGAGAATTTCATCAGGAGATATACCTCCAAGGTTTTTTACCGGTTGATCAAGGCTTTGAGTTTCAAGAATATGCCTGAAGGCGGGTTCGATTATGTTTTGTTGAGTGATAAAGCAAAAAAAATAATACTTGAATCGCAGGAGGTGAATCCCTTCTGGCAGGGGCAAATCCTGTGGACGGGCTTTAAAATAAAATACATCCCCTATCTTCGTTTGCAGCGGCCCGTAGGAAAATCGGCCTGGACATTTGGCAAAAAGTTAAAAATGCTCATCGACGGGGTTTTAAGCTATTCCTATTTCCCCATAAGGCTGATGACCGTGCTGGGCACTGTAATTGCCCTGATTGGTTTTGTTTATGCACTGTTCATCATCGTGGCGAAGATCTTCGGGAAAGTCCCTGTCCAGGGCTGGGCTCCCATCATGGTGCTGATTCTCGTTCTGTCGGGAATCCAGATGCTGATGCTTGGCATCATAGGGGAGTACCTTTGGCGAACCCTGGACCAGGTGAGGAAAAGGCCTCACTTTATCATTGAAAGCATCCTCGAAGAAAACACCATCAATAGGTAACAGGCCACCAGGAAAACCCCTGTTCCTGAAATCAGGAACATCGCCTTTGGGCCAATGGAATACCATAAAACTCCGGCAAGGGTGCTGGCCAGCAGCGTGAAAAGACTGGCCAGGCTGTTGTAGAACCCAATGGCTGTCGCAGTATCCGACTTTGCTGCCAGGTTTGAAATGAGTGCTTTGGAAATCCCCTCGGTGCATGCTGCATAAATCCCATAGAAAAAGAAGAGGATTGCGAACATTGCGAGGGTGGAAACAAAGCCCATGGCCATGTAGACAAACGCGAACAGGAAAAGACCAGCGACCATCATCGTCCTGAGACCGATACGGTCGGCCAGGACTCCAACCGGGTAAGAAAAGAGCGCATAAACCAGGTTGTAAAAGATATATACTCCGATCATACTTGTATCAGACACATGCTGTTCCTTCAATGCCAGCAGAAGAAAGGCATCCGAGCTGTTGAACAGGGTGAAAATCAACAAACCTGATACCAGGTAGCGGAATCCGGGTGATGCCTTCTGCCAGTATTTGAGAAAGGCGAAAAAACCAATTTTGACGGGTGGCGGATTAACCGGGTGATTTGTTGACCGGGCAATCGGAAGGACTTTGTCTTTTAGCAGGAAAGTCAGCGCCACGGCTACCAGACCAGGGAAGAATGCGATGATGAACATCCACTTATACTGGCCGGGGTAGAACCAAAGGAAGACCAGTGCCAGTAACGGGCCAATGGCGGCACCAATGGTATCCATGGAACGGTGAAATCCAAATACTTTGCCTTTGTGTTCAGGAGTGGTTTCGTCGCTGAGCATGGCATCGCGGGCACTCGTGCGGATACCCTTTCCAAACCGGTCGAGGGTGCGGGCGAAGAAAATCCAGACCGGGAATATCAGCATGGCCATCATGGGTTTGGAGATGGCGCTCAGCAGGTAGCCTGCACGGACAAATGGAACACGGCGGTGGCGGACATCCGAAAGGTGTCCGAAATAACCCTTGCTCAAACCGGCGGTAGCTTCTGCCACGCCTTCGAGAATTCCGATCAGTAAAACCGAAAATCCTATGGATTTAAGATAAACCGGCATGATGGGATAAAGCATCTCGCTGGCAATGTCGGTGAACAGGCTTACGAAAGAGACGACCAGGACTGTTCGGGTAAGGATTTTACGGTTGTCGGACATGGTGATTGGACAATAGTATTAAATTTCAGTAAAACAGGAAAACGACAAGTTACCAATTTACCGGTTCAACTGCTCACAAAATTTAAGATACTCTTTTGCCGTGCTGCTCAACTTATTGTTCCAGTGTTTGCTGGCAGCTTCAGCAAATTTCTTCGTTTCCGGGTCTGTGTATTTCAGTTTTTTCAACAGGTTGAAGGCGTTCATGCGGGTTTCGAATTCGTACACAGGGCTACAATAGCCGATGAGTTCAGGCAGGTGTTCCATTTTTCCATTGGCAAGGGCAACGGCGAGCCACATCATGCGTATGTTCCTGCCACGCCAGCCTTCCATTTCCCTGGTGAGGTCGAGATAGTGATCAACATTCTTTGGATATGATGCACACAGCGCCTGCAAGGCATATTCAACATTCAGGTAACTGGAGTCGCAAAGCATCTCTTCCACTGTTTCTTGCAGCAGGTCGGGAACCGGGTTCATCAGAACAATGGCTGATTTCCTCACATTTGCATCCTTGTCGCGCAATGCCTGGCGTAATATCTCAACTGATTCCGGAGAGTTTGCGGGCGAGAGTTGTTGCAGAATCTCTGATTTTATCAACCAGAATGTTTCCCTGTGAAATGCGGATATCAATGCATCAGATTTTTTCATAACCGGTTCCGTCCGCAGCGCCACCCATGCATCATAACGGTCGATCATATTTTCTGCTTTCTGGGCCTGGGCCATGAGTCTCTCAAATGGCTGGACAAAGGTTGCTTTTTTAAGGATCTTCCGGCTTGGATCAAAAAGTAAAAAATCGATCTGCTTTTTCAGGGGATTTGGAACAGACACTGTCGTGTACTGTTTTTCAACCCAGCTTTTCAAACGATCGGAGGTTCCATCCTTGTAATGCACTTCAAATTCGACAGGCATTTTAAAAAGTCCGTTCAATTCGTTGACTTTCTGGACCTGCCAGATTGTGAAACAGGTGACCCTGTTGCCCAGAGAATCATTGGACTCGGAGTCTTTAACCAGGTAATCAGGTTCACCACCTTTCAATATCCACTCTTCAAAAAACCAGTTACAGGGTTTCCCGGTTGCCTCGTAAACACAACGCATTAAATCGTTTGTTTCGGCGTAACTGAAAGCATATTTTTTCAGGTATATTTTTACAGCGTCCTTAAACCCACTCTCGCCCACGACATCGTTAAGCATCCCCAGCACGAGGGAGCCTTTCTGGTAGATGCGCTGAACGCCACCCTGGCTTCCGCCAACAGGGAAATCGTTTTTTTTCGCTGCTTCAAATGCAAGATGCATTTCATCCATGCGGATATTCTGGTAATAATCCCCGCCATAAATGCTCTTCTCGAACATTTTTGCATAATAGGTCGCAAAACTCTCGGTAAGCCACACGTCCCGGTTCACGAAATGGGCCACGCAATTCCCAAACCATTGGTGTGCCAGCTCATGGGCATTTACATTCACATAATTCCGCTGCCACCAGGCCCCGGGCGAAATCTGCAAATAATCGCCAAACACCGTGCTTGTTGTAGTTTCCATGGCACCATACATGTAATCTATCACAGGTGCCTCGCGGTATACCGGATAGGGATAATTAAAGCCTATCTCTTTTTCAAGGAAATCGAACATCTTCTCTGTGTACATATAGGTAGTGCCAACACGGTCGGGCATATCGGAATAGTACCAGAATTCAAGGGGAACTCCCCGTGAGGTTTGGGAACTTTTATAATTGTAATCACCGATTACCAGGGCAGTTGAAAAGAAAGGGTGGTCCTTTTTCATGGAATAATGCCAGGTTTTGGTTCCATTTGAATTTTCCTTTACCTCGAGCCGCTCACCATTTGAAAACACCTTGTATTTTCCATCAAAGGTTATAAACATGTCGACGGTGATGCGACCATCCATATATGGGATCCACCCCATCGGACGGTGTGCCCATACTTCCCTGCGCTTGCCTGATTCTTCGGGTCGCCAGCCGATGAAATAGATGGAGCCGGAGAGTGGAATAGCGGTGTAGGATATGAGGATGCGGGATTCGTGAAAAGTGACAGGTGACGTGTGACTCGTGACGGGTGACTGGTGCCTGATGCAATTTCCGGGATTAATAACCAGGTTGTTGCCTGATTGATGGTAACTTACTTTCTGATCATCTATTTTAACTGAAGAGATTTCGAAATCGGGTGTTTGAAACACGATGGAGTCAATTTGCTGCCGGTTCGGAATGAAGGTAAATTCGGCGGTACCGTTCACCAGGTTTTTCTCTGGTTGGAAACTGATATGGGCGGTGAGATGCCTGATGGTTACCGGGAGATCGGGCGGTACGGCTGCCGGATCGGCATAATAGGTGACCGTTTTTTCCTGGGCTGAGATATTTTGCAGGTTGATAACGAAACAGAAGAAAAATAAAAGGAGGAATGTGGTGAAAAAAAAATTACGTGTTTCTCTTACAAATAGTGACCTCATAGATACTTATTTTTATTATGTTTGCCTATGCATCAAATTCCTTAGCGGATTGAGATGATTCAAAAGTAGTAAAAAACAATGAAGATCGACTCCCTCAGCGAAAAACTCATACTGTACTTCATATTGCTGGGCATTGGCGCCATCATGATCATCAGCGCCGTTGCATTTTACAGCACCCGGAAAGCGCTGATGAGCCGGACTTTTGACCAGCTTATCTCCCTCCGCATTGTCAAAATGAACCAGATTGACCAGTTTTATGCCGACCGGGCGAGGGACATCACTTTTCTGGCAGGGGCTCCCACCCCCAATCCTGATCCCTCCCATGGGATGGAGGGGAAATTTGCAGGCAGGTTTCGTTCCCTTGGGCAGTATTTTAAAGCGTTTTATATCTTGGGGAGTGCAGGGGTTTTTGAACAGGGCTGCTTTGACAGCAATTGTTCCAGGCCTCCTGCCATACCTGATCAATATTTTTCAAAAATCCGGGACAAGTTGGACAACATGCCGGTTGTGGTTGGCGACGAATTTATAGATTCACAAACCGGGTTCCCTTTCCAGTTGATCGCCACCAGGATCGTCAATCCAGACACCGGTAAAAAAAAAACCGGCAACATCCTTGTACTTGCCATTTCCACAGACGCGATCAATGCAATCATGCTGAACAATGACCCTCTGAGCGGACTCGGTCTAAGCGGGGAAACCTACCTGGTTGGCTCCGATTTCCTGATGCGTTCCACCTCAAGATTCCAGCCCGGTTCGATCCTGAAAACCTTTGTGAGGACTCAATCGGTGGCTGATGCAATGGCCGGCAAAACCGGAGCCATCATCACAAATGATTACCGCACCATCCCGGTGCTTTCATCCTATGGCATGATCGATGCAGGAGGGCTGAAATGGGTGATACTGGCTGAAATCGACGAGCAGGAGGCCCTGGTCCCAATTTATGAAACCCGCAACCGGATCCTGCTCATCAGTGTCATCATGGTGGTCATCTTCTTCGGTTTCGTCATGTTTATTTCACGGCGTATTACCAAACCTCTGATCCGCCTCAGGGATGCTGCGGTCAACCTGGGAAAAGGAAATTTCAACATCGACCTGCCTGTTGAAACCCATGACGAGATCGGAGCGCTCACCGAATCATTCAACATTATGGCCCGACAGATCAAGGAGAAAACCACCGAACTTCAACTGGAAAGGTTCGGGCGTATCCGGTCGGTATTCGACGGAGAGGAGATGGAACGGCAGCGCCTTTCGCGAGAGTTGCACGATGGCATCGGGCAGTCGCTGATCGCCATTAAACTACGCCTTGAAAACCTTTTATACCAGGACCGGAAAGACACCCGCGATTCCATCCAGGAGTTGAAGAACTATTTTGACCAGATCATCGATGATGTGCGCCGGATATCGAACAACCTCATGCCATCCGTGCTGGAGGTCTTCAGCATTCCAATCGCATTCAGGAACCTCTTTTCAGAAACAGAGGAACACAGCGGTTTGCGCATTCATTTTGAGGCGAAAGGTAATTTTGACGACCTGAACAAGAAGATCAAGACTTATCTTTACCGGTTGACGCAGGAAGCCCTGAATAATATCGTAAAACATGCTGAAGCCAGTGAGGTCTGGGTTTCCCTAACACGGAATACCGATCAGCTGACCCTGGTGATCCGGGATAATGGCAAGGGTTTTTCTCCCGGGAACGTTGGAAAGGAAGGTGGAAACGGAATCCACAACATGCGCGAAAGGGCGAGTTTACTCCAGGGCCGGATTGAAATAGACTCCGTTCCATCGAAAGGCACCACAATAATATTAAATGTTCCAATCATTGTTACCTATGTCAAAAATTAGAATTTTTCTCGTGGATGATCACCAGCTCGTGAGGGATGGAATCAAAGCTTTGCTGATCAGTGCGGAAGACCTTACGATCCTGGGGGAGGCCTCTTCCGGCAAGGAATGTTTTGAAAAGATTGCCATTGAAACACCCGATATCCTTATCCTGGATATCTCTTTGCCCGACACCAATGGCATAGAGATCACGAAACGCATCACGGCCGAATACCCCGGGACGAAGGTACTTATCCTGTCCATGTATACCAATGAAGATTTCATCTTCAACTCGGTGAAGGCAGGGGCTCGCGGGTACCTTCCAAAAAATACTTCCCGTGAAGAACTCCTCAGTGCCATTCATGCCATCTACGACGGGGAGGAGTTCTTCTCTGACTCCATCTCCCGGATTATGCTGAAAAGCTACGTGCGTAAGGCAAAGGAGGATGACCTTACACCCCAGCGGGGGCCAGTCCCGCTCACCACACGCGAAATTGAGATCCTGAAGTTATTCGTAGAAGGATTTATCAACAAAGAGATCAGCGACCAGCTCGATATCAGCATCCGCACCGTGGAGACCCATAAGAACCACATCATGAAAAAACTCGAGTTGAAATCGACAGTTGAACTGATCAAATATGCGATCAGGAATAAGATTGTGGAGATATAAGGGTAATGACACGTACCCCATAAGAAATTCACGTAAGACACCGGCCGCTTTCAGCGGATTAAATATCAGTATTTTACAGGATTGCAGGAAATTGGCGATCGCCCTAACATTGCATGTGAATAAAATAACAAAACACGATAAGATGAACAGGACCACTCATTTCAGATCATTTGCTCTGGCAGGGTTGCTGATGGTTTTGGTATCCAGTGGATTCGCCCAGTTGCAGGACGAAAATAAAATGGAAGAAAAGACCGGCAATCCAGCTTCCTTCAGCGCGGGGGCCGACCTGGTGAGCCGCTACATATGGCGTGGCGCTGATTATGGGGACTCACCAGCCATACAGCCTGCCCTGGCATTTTCCGTATCCGGGTTTAAAGCCGGTTTCTGGGGTTCTTATTCATTGGGCCAGTATTCAAGACAATTTAATAACGGCACCGTTGTAAACATGGGGCACTATGCCGAATTCGACACCTACCTTTCCTATACCCTGAAAGGGTTTACAATAATGGCTTATGACTATTTCCTGCCCAACTCCCTTGATCCCAACAATGGAAACAGATATTTTGATTATAACAATAAAACTACCGGTCACACCTTCGAAGTTTGTCTCTCCTGGGCAGGCCCTGAGAAATTCCCATTGCAACTTTATGCAGGAACCCTGGTATATGGTGCGGATAAAGACAAGGACGCATCCGGAACCTACGGGATGGGCAGCAAGAACAACTTTTCCACCTATTTTGAAGCTGCATACCAGTTCAACGTCGGAGGGTTTGGGGTAAAACCAGCCATTGGCGGAATCCCGTTTGGTTCGTCCTGGTATGGCCCTTATGGCGGAGTGATAAACCTTGGATTTACCGTGTCTAAATCCATTGTCATTTCCAAGGAGTATTCACTGCCGGTATTCTGCTCAGCAATCACCAACCCGCAGGCCCAAAGTGTTTTCCTGGTGTTTGGGATCTCACTGTAAATGGCAATATATATTTTGGCAAAATATCACAAATCGTAAATCGTAAATCGTAAATCGTAAATTTAAAATCCAATCTATGGGAACAATCGATGTAGGTTCAACCGGGTTCATGCTGCTGTCGGCGAGCCTGGTAATGTTGATGACGCCGGCACTGGCGTTCTTTTATGGCGGTCTTGCCACTAAACGGAATATCCTTGGGATCATGATCCAGAGTTTTGCCTCCCTGGGATGGACAACCGTATTGTGGTTCATTTTTGGTTATTCGCTTTGTTTCAGCGGGGGTGTCGGTGGAATATTCGGCAACCTGGATAAGGCGTTCCTGAATGGGGTCAGCATAGACTCAATGTATTCGGGCAATGGAAAAATCCCTGAAATCGTTTTCATTGTTTATCAGATGATGTTTGCCATCATTACCCCTGCGTTGATCACCGGCGCATTTGTGAACCGTGTCACCTTTCGTTCCTATATGATCTTCCTCACTGTTTGGCAGATCATGGTGTATTACCCGTTTGTTCATATGATTTGGGGAAACGGCTTACTGGCCCAATGGGGTGTTCTTGACTTTGCAGGCGGGATTGTAGTGCATGCCACAGCCGGTTTTGCAGCACTTGCCTCTGTATTTTATGTGGGTGCCCGAACTGATAAGAATTCAACGCCGAACAGCATTCCCCTGGTAGCCATCGGAAGTGGTCTGCTTTGGTTTGGCTGGTATGGTTTCAATGCCGGAAGTGAATTGCAGGTGGATAAAATCACAGCTGTGGCTTTCATCAATACCGATGTTGCGGCATCCTTTGCAACTGCGGCATGGGTCGCTATTGAATGGATTAGGGAGGGAAGGCCGAAACTGCTTGGTTTATTGACCGGTTCCATTGCAGGATTGGCAACCATTACGCCCTGCGCGGGGTATGTGCCGATGTGGTCGGCTCCCATAATCGGAATCGCCGCAGGGTTGACATGCTACCTTGCTGTCCAGCTGAAAAACAAACTGAAATGGGACGATGCGCTCGACGTTTGGGGAGTTCACGGAATTGGGGGGGTTCTTGGCACCATCCTGCTGGGTGTTTTCGCCACCAAAATGATCAACCCGGCTGTATTGACAGAGGGATTATGGTTTGGCCAGAGTTCATTTTTCTTTAAACAGGTGATTACGGTGGTTGCCGCTTCGGCTTATGCTTTCATATTCACCTATATCATGCTTGCTTTGATAAACCTGCTAACCCGTGTTAGGGTTTCCCAGGAAAATGAGAAGGAAGGGCTGGATGTGGCATTGCACGGAGAAAAAGCCTACGACGAAGGATCACTCTGATTTTTCAAAGGATAACCTGCCAGGCTGCCATAAAAGCAACATGCTTTTATGGCAGCCTGTTATTTTAAGACCTGCAAAATCGCCGGACCCAATTGCTGGATTTCATTTTTGCTGATAAATCCCGAAGCCCCGGCCTGCAGGCATTTATTTCGGATTTCGTCGCTGATCGACCCGGTGACAACAATAAAAGGAGTTTGAGGTGCGTGTTGGATGGTGAGGTTGAGTGCTGTACGCCAATCAAAACCAGGAATGCTGAAATCCGATATGATGAGGTCGGGTTTAAAATCGACCAGTGCTGTTAAAAATGCTTCCTTTTCTTCAACAATCTGGAATTCACAAGGATCAAGTACTTTCTTCACCTCTCTTTTTACCAGATAGGCATCGGAAGGAAGGTCTTCTATTTGCAAAATTCGGTACATAACAATTATCAAGTTAAATACAACTATTGTAAAACCGCCTGGAATCTTAGATGATACACCTGGCCGTTTAAAAAATCAATGCTAATATACGATGAATTTGGAACATATCAGAGTATCACGGGATAAAACGTCGGGATTTTCAAATATCGTCAATTAATTCAATAATCATTTATCTTTGACAAACGGGAAATAAATCAACCGGTGATGAAACAATTCAAACGTATTGCAGAGATAGCCAGCTACCTGAAAGGCAAACGCGACAGCGGGTTAACAAGCGGATTTGTACCCACAATGGGTGCCTTGCATGAAGGTCATCTTACCCTGATAAGACGTTCAAAACGGGAAAACGATCTTACCGTTTGCAGTATTTTTGTAAATCCGGCACAGTTCAACAATGCCGAAGACCTTATAAAATATCCGCGAACACTGGTCCGGGATTTGGAAATGCTGGAGGAGGAAGGCTGCGAGGTTGTGTTCGTACCGGAAATACCTGAGATGTACCCTGAAGGAGAAAATTACCCTCTTGATGTTGAATTCGGGGAACTTGATAAAGTGATGGAGGGTAAATTCCGTCCGGGCCATTTCAATGGAGTTGCCATCGTGGTTAAAAAATTATTCGGAATAGTGGAACCTACACGTGCCTATTTCGGGAAAAAAGATTTCCAGCAATTGGCCATCATTCAACACATGGTTAAAACATTGAACCTTCCAGTGGAAATCGTCCCTTGCGAAACAGTCAGGGAGCCCGACGGGCTGGCGATTAGTTCAAGGAATACCAGGCTTACCGGCGTGGAGCGCAGCCTTGCACCTTTGATTCACCAGGTTCTTTTAAAAGTAAGAGAGAATGCCGGGAAGCAGCCTGTTCACGAATTAAAAGACTGGGCGATAAAAAAAATCCAGGAAGATCCGGCTTTTCGGGTTGAATATTTTGACATCGGTGACAAAAACAGCCTGATGCCGATTGAGACCTGGTACGGCAAAGATCGGGCAGTCGCCTTTATTGCTGTTTTTCTGGGTGATGTGCGACTGATTGACAATATTGAACTTTTTTCGTAATTTTGCAGCATGATGCAGATTCAAGTATTAAAATCGAAGATCCATCGTGCCACCGTCACCGATGCCGACATTAATTACATAGGCAGTATTACAATTGACGCAACCCTGATGATTGCCTCGAATCTCATTGAATATGAGAAGGTACAGGTATTAAACATCAACAATGGAGAACGGATCGAAACATATGTCATTAAAGGAAAACAGGGAAGCGGCACCATATGTTTGAACGGAGCTGCCGCCCGTAAGTTTTTACCCAACGACCTCGTAATTATTGTTTCTTATGCTTTGATGGATTTTGAAGAAGCAAAAAAATTCAGTCCGAGCATTGCTTTCGTTGATTCCAAAAACAAACTGGTCAAGGGTAAAAAAACAAGGTAATGGCCGACTTTTCAATTGAAGAAACTCCCCGGACAAACCCGGCAATTACCATTATCAAATTCGCACTTTTCCTTGGATTGGGTATTGTAATCATATGGCTGTCCCTTAGGGGATTAACCCCTGATGAACGGGTCCAGATCATCCATTCCTTCCGGGTTGCTAATTACAACTGGGTAATCCTGACCATTCTCCTGGGAATTACAAGTCACATGCTGCGTGCATTGCGCTGGATGTTGTTTTTTGAACCCCTGGGCTACCATCCTTCGCTGAAAAACACCTTTTTTGCAGTAATGGTAGGGTATTTTGCCAACATGGCGTTCCCGAGACTTGGTGAAGTGACCCGCTGCGGCATACTCGCCCGTTATGAAAAAATCCCTTTTAACAAATCATTTGGAACGGTTATCACCGAACGGGCCATTGACATGATAATTTTCATCTTTCTTTTCTTTTTAATGATCGTGACGCAAGCCGGCACCATTGGAAATTACCTGAGCACTAATATCTACCCAAAACTGGCGGAGAAATTCAATAACCCGATATTCAGCAGGGTATTTATTTTTTCATCGGTATCAATAGTCCTCATTTTCATTGCAACAATTTACCTGATGCGCAGGAAGATTGCAGCCTCCTCCATGTTCCATAAGATTAAGAACCTGATTCTTGGTTTCTGGGACGGGCTTAAATCACTCAGCCAGATCAACAAACCGGGACTTTTCATTTTCTATTCACTGGCCATCTGGGCACTCTATTTTTTCATGCTCTACGTTTGTTTTTTCTGTTTCGCCGATACGAGTACCCTCACTCCGGGAGCAGCACTTTCAGGACTGGTCCTGGGAAGTGTCGGAATTATGATCACCCCCGGAGGCATCGGATTGTACCCGGCAATCATCCAGGAAACAATGCTGCTTTACGGCATTGTGCGCACAACCGGCCTCGCACTGGGTTGGATTTCGTGGACTGCCCAGACCACCATGATTTTATCATTAGGAGGGATTTCGCTTATCTTACTTTCATTCAACAAACAAACAAATGGAAAGGCTTAGCATCATAAAATCAAAAATATACACCTGGGACCATCTCCGGAGACAGCTTGCAATATGGCGTTTCAAAGATAAGACCATCGTGTTTTCAAATGGTTGCTTTGATGTGCTTCACCTTGGCCATGTCGAATACCTTTCCAAGGCCCGCGATCTTGGCGACATCCTGATCGTCGGGCTCAACTCTGACGATTCGGTGCACCGGATTAAAGGTTCACACCGCCCGGTTAATAAGGAAGAGGCCCGTGCCATCACCCTCTCGGCTTTGAGTTTCGTAGATGCCGTCGTCCTCTTTGGGGAAGATACACCTTATGACCTGATCAATTTTATCCAGCCCGACATCCTTGTAAAAGGCAAAGATTATGAAGGGAAAGATATCGTTGGCAGCGATGTGGTTAAAGCCCGCGGTGGCCAGGTGGTGACAATTGAACTGACCAAAGGATATTCAACAACGCATACGATTGAATTGGCACAGAAAGTTCACCTTTGAAAATCAAAACTGCATTTTTTTGTCAGAATTGCGGCACCCAGGCCCCCAAATGGATGGGCAAATGCAATGCGTGCGGGGAATGGAACACCTTTGTGGAAGAGGTGATTCAGCGCGAAGAGAAAGGATCTTTGGGATCTGCGGTCCGCGATCCGAGATCGGTTATTCCCGTGAGGATCTCCGAAGTAACTTTCAGCCATGAAGCCCGGATCAACACCTGCGACCAGGAATTAAACAGGGTTTTGGGCGGTGGACTTGTGCCAGGCTCGCTGACGCTGATCGGAGGTGAACCCGGAATCGGAAAATCGACCCTGATGTTGCAGGTCGCCCTCAAGTGTATTGGCCAGAAAATACTTTACATTACCGGAGAAGAGAGCGATCAGCAGATCAGGATGAGGGCCGAAAGGTTAGGAATAATCAACAATAACTGCTTTATCCTCACCGAAACCAACACCCAGGCCATATTCCACCACCTCGAAACACTCAGGCCCGGTATCATCATTGCCGACTCCATTCAAACCCTGCAAACCGACCTGATCGAGTCCTCCGCAGGAAGTGTTTCACAGATCAAAGAGTGCGCTGCGGAATTGCAGAAATATTCAAAGCATACCAATACCCCGGTTTTCCTCATCGGACATATTACCAAAGATGGCAGCCTTGCAGGGCCAAAGGTCCTCGAACACATGGTCGATACGGTGCTGCAATTTGAAGGTGACCGCAATTATGGTTATCGCATACTCCGTTCTCTTAAAAACCGTTTTGGCTCAACCTCCGAACTCGGAATCTATGAAATGAACGACACCGGTTTGCGTGAAGTTTCGAATCCATCGGAGATACTCCTCAGCCAGCGTGATGAAGCCGTGAGCGGGATTGCGATTGCAGCCATGATTGAAGGACAACGCCCCATGCTCATCGAAACGCAGGCGCTGGTCAGTACGGCGGTTTATGGCACACCCCAGCGATCCACCACGGGTTTTGATGCACGACGCCTCAACATGCTGCTCGCAGTGCTGGAGAAACGCAGCGGCTTCAGGCTGGGACATAAGGATGTTTTCCTTAACATCGCCGGGGGCATCAAAGTGGAAGATCCGGCAATCGACCTGGCCGTTGTGGCTGCAGTGCTTTCGTCAAACCAGGACACCCCGGTTGACTCCAAGACCTGCTTTGCTGCCGAAGTCGGCCTGAGCGGCGAGATTCGCCCGATCAACCGGGTTGAACAACGAATCTCGGAAGCTGATAAACTGGGATTCGGACGCATCTTCATCTCCAGGTACAACATCAAGGGATTGGATTTTAAACGTTATTCGATCCAGATCATCCCCGCGGCGAAGATTGAAGAGGTTTACAGGAAGCTTTTTTCGTGACAGGTGACGCATGACGGTTGACACGTGACGGGTGACGGGTAAAACGTGACACGTGATGGGAGATGCGTGGCAGGTGAAACGGGTCAGGCAGGATCGGAGGATTCAAGTTCCTTCAAAATCCGGCCAACATCCTCCTCCGTTGAGGTGAGTTTATTCTTGCAAATTCTGATCAGAAGAGCAGCTCTTTTCACTTTTTCGGATAATATATCAACAGAAATTTCTCCTCCTTCTATTTCAGATACGATATTCTGAAGTTCCTCATAGGCTTCAGTATAATTTGGTTCTTTCGTCATGGATTTCAGTTTTGTTTACCGATTGTGTTAAACTTATGATGCTTCCGTCGGCAAGGATGGTTTCCAGCAGGGTTCCCGCGCTTATCCCTTCAACCGAATTCAGTCCTTTACCGTTGGCCAGCGTGATGCTGTAACCCCTGTTCAGCACGTTGACCGGGTTCAATATTTCAATGTTCTTTTCAATGCCCGTGATGTCATTCCATTGAAAACGGAAAAAACCTTTAACGATTGTGCCGGCATGAATGGCGGCAGTTTCAAGAACTTTACCCTGTGATTTAAGTATCTGTTCTGAGCCTTTCTGTATCAGCGCCAGGTTTTGATCGATGTGCAGGTGCCTTTTCCTCTGGATAAACCAGGATGTTTGCTGCTGAATTGCTTTCACCTCCTGCTGAATTTCGTTTCTGTTTTGAGCAAGCCTGGAGAGGGTGACCGATTTAAAATAGCGCACCGTGTTCAGAATTTTTAATTTTTCATTCTGAACGAGCCTGGTACTTTTGCCGGTGATCATCTCCTGAGCGGTTTTTAAGGGGACCGAAAAATTATGAAACTTTTGTATCAGGTAGTCGGCCAATTCCGTTGGAGTAATGGCATTTTTGAAAGCGACCATTTCAACAACAGTTTCATTGGTTGCATGCCCGATACCTGTAATGACTGGTAGCGGAAACAGGGCAATTGCTTTTGCCAGTTCATAATTGTTATAACAGGTCAACCCGACATCGCCGCCTCCGCCGCGAATAATTGCCACCGCATCGAAGTGCAGCCTGACACGTCTGATGCGCTCCATCTGGGTGAGTATCGACTGAACAGCATTTTCACCCTGGAGCAAGGCCGGGAAAAGCATGTGAAAGAACGAATACCCCCAATCGTTGCCATCTATGATCTTGCGAAAGTCGGCATATCCCTTGCTGGTTTCGACGGATACAATCGCAATTCGTCCGGGCAGCAAGGGCAGTCTCAATGAACGGTTTGTGTTGAAAATCCCTTCCTTCCTGATTTTTTCAATGGTCAGCTGTTTTTCTTTTTCAAGTTCGCCCAACGACCACGAAGGATCAATGTCGAGAATCCTCAGGCTCAGTCCATACACCGGATTGTAAGAGATTTTCGCCTGGAACAGTATCTTTATACCACTTTTCAGCGGTTCATGCAACACATTCAGAAAATTGTCATTAATGCGCTGGAAATCATCCTTCCAGATCGTGGACCTCATTTCTGCGACAATTTTGCCATCGGTTTTTTCAACAAGGTCAGGGTAACAATGGCCCGATTGGGGATAATGGTTCAGTTTGTTCATTTCTGCTTTGATCCAGAATGAACTGGTGTAACGTTCATTCAGTGTTTTCTGGATGCTCAGCGCAACTTCGGAAAGAGAAAAAATGGTTCGATCAGCTGATTTTTCGGGCATTTTACGATTTTCGACTGAAGATTTTCATTTTGGGGTCAGACTCTCGCAGCACGGATGATATCGGCAAAAATTCCAGAGGCGGTCACATCCGCACCTGCCCCTGCTCCTTTTATGACCAGCGGTTGGTCCGCATAACGGTTGGTGTAGAACAGCACCACATTGTCTTTGCCATAAAGGTGGAAAAGATTGTGGTCCTTTCCCACATGCTGCAGGCCAACCCAGGCTTTTCCGCAATCGAGACTGGCAACAAATTTAAGGATGCAGCCCTTCTCTTCAGCCTCACGATACAAGGAGAGGAAATGTGGTTCGTGTCGCTCCATCTCCCGGTAGAAGTTTGCAACATCGCCCTGCATGCAAGCTTCCGGCAGGAACAAATTGCTTTTTATATCCTCCATCTCCATCCTGTATCCTGCTTCCCGTGCGAGAATGAGAATTTTTCGCATCACATCTGCACCACTCAGGTCAACACGCGGATCCGGTTCCGCATACCCTTCTTCCTGCGCCCTTTTTACGATCCTGGCAAAAGGGATGGTGCCGTTGTAGTTGTTGAATACAAAATTGAGGGTGCCCGACAGTACGGCCTCGATCCTGTTCACCTTATCACCGCTGCGTAACAGATCGTCAAGGGTGCCAATGATTGGCAAACCGGCGCCTACATTGGTTTCAAAAAGGTAGGATGTGTTGTACTCCCGGGCAAGGTGTTTCAACAAATCAAAGTTCTCATAGGAAGAGGAGCTGGCTATTTTATTGCAAGCAACAACTGCCACGCTTTTTCTCAAAAGCGTTTCATAATATTCTGTAATAGGTTCACTGGAAGTGACATCAACAAACACGGAGTTTCGCAGATTTTTCTCTTCAATAAATGAGATGAATTCCGCCAGGTTCATGGGAGTACCCTCATTCAGCTCCTCCTGCCACTTAAGCAAATCCAGGCCTTCATCATTCAAAACCATCTTTTTACTGTTGCATATGCCAACAACCCTCAATTGAAGACGCATTTGGTCCAACAGGTATTGCTGCTGCTTCTGCAGTTGGGCCATTAAACGGCTGCCTACATTCCCGACACCCGTCACAAAGAGGTTTACCTGTTTATATGCCGTTTCGAAAAACTCCTCGTGTAAAACGTTGATGGCCTTTTTAACATCAGTAGTATTGATGACGGCCGATATATTTTTTTCCGATGAACCTTGCGCAATGGCACGGATGTTGACACTGTTGCGCCCCAGCGCCCCGAACATTTTCCCGCTGATGCCGGTATGGTTTTTCATATTGTCGCCTACTAGGGCGATGATGGAGAGTCCGGTTTCCAATTGGAGCGGTTCAACCTTCCCGGCGATGATCTCACTTGAGAATTCCGTATCAACAGCTTTCCTGGCCTTATCGGAGTTACCTTCGTCGATGGCTGCACAAATGGAGTGCTCCGACGAACTCTGGGTAATCAGGATGACGTTAATTTTTTCTTCAGCCAGCGCTCCGAAGAGCCTCCTGGAAAAACCGGGAATTCCAACCATGCCGCTGCCTTCAAGGCTCAGAAACGCCATTTTTCCCATGCTGGAGATCCCCCTGACCATGCTTCTGTCTTCCGAAACACTGCTTTCGATCAGCGTACCGTAATCGTAAGGCGAAAAGGTATTTTTGATCCATACAGGAATCTCTTTTTTCATTACAGGCTGAATGGTTGGAGGGAAAATAACCTTGGCTCCAAAATGAGAAAGTTCCATGGCCTCCTTGTATGAAATATAGGGTATTGCCCTGGCATTGGTTACCAGTCGCGGATCGGCTGTCATCATGCCGCTGACATCCGTCCAGATTTCAAGTACCGATGCATCCGAGGCGGAAGCAAGGATGGCAGCGGTATAGTCCGAGCCTCCCCTGCCCAAAGTGGTAGTGACCCCGTTGTGGTCGGAAGCAATAAAACCGGGAATGATGTAAACCTGCGCCGGGTGTTGGGCCAGGCGGTCATTGACGGTTCCTGCAATGAAACCGAAATCGGGAGCCGCAGCGCCATACGAGGAATCGGTTCGAAGGATTTCCCGGGCATCAAGCCATTGGTTTTCTATCCGGAGCGAATTGAGTGCGGCAGAGATGATCAGCGAGGAAAGCAGTTCGCCCTGGCTTACGATGCTGTCCTGCGTCCGGGGCGACAGCTCCCTCAATAAAAACACTGCTTCGCAGATGTGATCGAGCTCACTGCACTTTTCATTTACAATATGAATGAGGTCCTGCAACTGGTTCGCGGGGAGCAACTCCTGCACGACCAGCATGTGACGATTCCCGAATTCGTATAGTTTTTCTTCATAAGCCGGATTGTGGGCGGCCGCAAGTTTTCCTGCTTCAATCAGCAGGTCGGTTGCACCACCCAGCGCCGAAACTACAACAATGGTCTGATCCTTAATACTTGCCCTCCCAACGATCTCTGCGACTTTGCGAATGTTTTCGGAATTGGCTACCGACGTGCCTCCAAATTTTAATACTTGCATGTTTTATGGATTGAAATGAGATACAAATATAGAAATATTAACATGTGTGATGTACCTGTTGTTGAACATTGACAATTTGTTTTGAATTTATCATTGAAAATAAATTCCATATAAAACCACATGACATTTCGCAAAAATAACTATATTTATTGCAGCATTGCAAGGTTGAATTCACACCTGTCTGCTTATGAAAAACATGATGACACCCTCTGAAAAGCTTCACCTGGAAAATGAAATTAAACGTGTACAGGACATGTTTGAAACTGAAATGCATCAATTAGGATACATTGAAGACATAGAAGAACTGCGTTATCTCCCATCGGCAGTTTATCTGAAACTCCAGGATTATCAACGCGGACTTGAATACAACCAATGGGTTGCGGAAAATTTTGTCGATGACTGCGAGCCTCCTGATTTTCTTTTTGAGTGGTCAGTTTTCTTGTTTATGAACGGGAAAATCAAAGAAGCTGAGGTTAAGTTGTTGGAAACGTTCTTAAGCAACACTTATGTCATCGACAAATTCTTTGGCAGGCCAATAACACCTATTGATAAAACTGAATATTCAGAATTTGAGCATGTTGAATTTGTTGAAAAATTCAAATATTCTTTTGACCAGGATGACTTAGCCCCATTTGTCAAATGGTTCACTGAGTTTGAACAATCGGAAATGTTCAGGTCAGTGGCAAAGAGATTTGTTAAGTCCCAGGTCCTTTTAAAGGTTGAGGTTGACCCTGAGATGATTTATTACCTGACCAGGGTTGACTTTCAAATACTGAATGAACTCAAAGAATATCTGGCTAAAACAACCTGAGAGACCAGGCAGGGATCGGGTTCATGACCTGAAGAATAACCTTTTTTTCCATACTTTTGTACCCGTAAATCCTCTGATAAAATTGATATGTCTTTTTTCCCAAAACTTCTGCTGACTTCGGTAGCCATCTTGATTTCAGGGTACTTCCTTCCAGGAATTCATGTCAACTCCTTTTGGACAGCTTTGCTGGTGGCCCTGGTAATCAGCTTCCTCAATGTTTTCCTGAAACCGCTGATGGTTATCCTCACGATTCCCTTTACAGTGATCACGTTCGGTCTGTTTTTACTGGTGATCAATGCTTTCATCATCATGATCGCGAGTGCCTGGGTGAGTGGTTTTAAAGTGGATGGCTTCTGGTGGGCTATGATCTTCAGCATCATCCTCTCTTTTGTTTCTTCACTGTTGGAAAGCCTCGTCAAACACGATGAAAGCGCGCGCAATTTCTGAAAAAAAAGAACTCGTAGACATTATTCAACGAAGTCGGTATTGCCACCTCTCCATGGTGGATTCTGATGAAAAACCCTATGTGATCCCGATGAATTTCGGCTTCAGGGATGATGTGATTTACCTTCACGGGGCGCAACATGGCAAAAAGATCGACATCCTGAAACAACACCCGGATGTTTGCATCAACTTTACGACAGACCATGTTTTACGCTACCAGAATGAAGAGGTGGCCTGCTCCTGGAGCATGAAATACCGAAGCGTGCTTTGTTACGGTCAGGCAGAATTCATTGTGGATCCTGAAGAAAAAATCATGGCATTTCACATCGTTATGGCTCAATACACAAGCGGAGAATTCAAATTCAATCCCCCTGCCATCCGTGAGGTTTGTGTTTGGAAGGTCAAAATTGTCCGGATCGAAGGAAGAGCCTATGGGTACTAAGTCGTGACGGGTGAATCGTGACAGGTGATCCGTGATGCGTGACAGGTGATGCGTGACAGGTTACGCGTGACGCTAATTCGAAAGGGTATTCAGGACTGTTTGCCAGCCCGGGCGTACCTTCACCTAATCTCCCTTGAGATATTTACTGCCAACGTTTGATTCAAGAGTACCAGTAAGCCCCGCCACGGTTTTTAGTGTTGTCGCGGTTTTTGCATCTTTCATCCATTTGTTTTTCAACGAGCCCCACCCGGCATCCATGGCCGGCGGAAGCAATCCTCCCTCAAGTGTCTGCAAGGCTGAAGCAGCTCCCGAGGCATCTTTCACATTGCCGGTTTTCGAAATAAAATCTCCCTTGCTCTTTTTAAATGTACTGGTTAATGCATCATCGGATATGTTATTTGTGAGTTGCCCGATAAAGCCGCCCATGAAAAAACCGCCCCGGTTTCCCGGGACGGTCCAACCAAACACAATACCATTCTATTTTTCCCAGTGAATTCCACCCTGAATTCCCCCCGGAAAGGGAGGGATTTGGGAGCCCTTCCCATGTCGGGGAAGGGGGGCGGGAGGATATGGAATGCTACTGTTTAATCAGTTTAATGGTCTCTGTATAACCTTCGGCTACAACTTTTACAAAGTAGAGCCCCGTTGCCATGTTGGAGAAGTTGAAATCATGCTGTTTTTCACCGATCATGGTTTCGGTCATCACCCTCTCGCCATGCATGGTGTAAACAGCAACCTGCACATTACCATACTGTTTATCGCCCTTCTGAACCAGGGTGAAGTTCCCGTTGGTAGGATTCGGGTAGATGCTGAAATTGGCCTGTTCTATGCTGAACGGGTTCTCATGCTGTCCTGATACAACAGCAACCAAAGGCGGCGGAGCGACACCGCAATAAGTGCCGGTTGAAATCGAACCATGCATGTAACCGCCCGGCTCAACAATCGTTCCGGGATAGTAGATGATGTTTACCCCGGCGATGAAGGTGGCACGACCGCCGCTGTGGACATCAAATGTATTGTCAAAACCGGCTACCGTGATGGTATTGGTGGCATTGTAACAGGTATCCATGGTGCTGGTTACGTTCCCTGTAACTGAAATGTCGCCGCAGACAGGCAGGGTTTGTCCCACAGTCCAGCTCCCGCTTTTCACGCAACCATTGTTATCGGTTACCGTTACGGTGTAATTTCCCGGTGCGAGGCCTGTAATATCCTGGGTCGTTGCTGCGTTGCTCCAGAGGTAACTGTATGCAGGAGTGCCGCCGGTCACGGTCAGATCGATGCTGCCGTCGTTCGAGGTCGGGCAGGTTGCGGCAACGATGACCGTTGAAAGACCAATTTCAGATGGCTGGGTAACCACCCAACTGCCGGTTGCAGTTGAACTTCCGGCATCCGTGACGGTTACCGAAAAGACTCCTGCGGTTATTCCGGTGAGCGATAAAGTGGTTGCCCCGTTGCTCCACAGATAGGAATAGGATGGCAATCCGCCGGAAACAACCGTACTGATCGAACCATTTGCATTGCCGAAACAACCGGTAACATTGGTAACCGTTCCGGTAACGGAAAGGGGAATCAGTGCAGGCGTGGAGAAGGTCATATCGTTGCCATAGACAGTAACCCCTGAAAATGTGACGGCCCTGATCCTGAAATGGTAGGTTGTATTTGATGTAAGCCCGGTAACCGGTGCATCGATGTTCAGCAAGATGCTGCCATTGACGATGAACGGGGTTCCATTGACAGTGGTTCCGTAGCTGGTGGTGAGCCCATAGTCAAAATAGAGATTGGCATCAAACCCATTTGGATTGATCGTTCCATTTAACGTTGCAGAATTTGCCAGGATGCCGGACGCAGCCGTGGTTGTTAAAACAGGAACTGCCGAGAACTCATACGCTCCGATATCCGGAGGGTTCGTGCGGGTCACGCCTGCATAGTCGGTCGGGAGTGTTGAAATATAGATTCCCGCTTTGGGCATTGCAGTGGAAGTTGGCAACAGGTTCGTGGCGGATGTAAATACCGGGTCGATATTTATTGCATGCGCATCCTGTAAAACTGCTGCCTGCCAGGCTGCCAGGGTCGTCTCATCCACACTGTTGTAAGAACCGATCTGCGCCCCGATCCCGTTGCAGAAGTAGTCATTGTAATCCAGCGTACTGAAAGCCGACGGGCTGTTACCGACAGCAATACAATAGGATTTTGACGCCGGTGAACCGGAAACAGGCTGGGATGAGTTTTTAAGCAGGTTGTTCCGGAAATCGATGCCGGTGACGAAGTTCCTGATATAAACACAAGCCGAAATAGCAGCGGTGGTCGCATTCAGGTAACTTCCTTCCATCCAGATCGAATTGTGCTGGATTTTGAAATTACTGCCTGAATTGATAAAAATGCCAATGGCATTTGCTCCGTTAAAATTGGTTCCTGACCCGGCACTTTTGATATTATAGATCAGGTTATCGGAAATTTCGGTCACCGTCGTACTATTGGAACCATAATAGATCCCGGTGGATGCCATTGCATCCAATGAGTACAAATCATGGATGTTATTGTGCCTGATGGTTAAGTTGTCCACTCCGCTTGTAATATTGATACCGATCGGTGATCCGAGATAAAACCCACTCATGCCCGCAGGAGGACCAAGGATTTCATTACCCTCGATCAGTACATTGTTTGAATAGGTCGCTGAGATACCATAAGCGGTAATTGCCTGCACCGGATCAGCCGAACCAACGATATTATTCGTGACCACCGCGTTGGTGCACAAACCTGCACTTATCCCGGCAATCTGTATCCCGAATTTCCCGGCCATCACCGCATTATTTGTGAATAAAAGGTCGTGGTACCCTCCATTCCCTACGATCGTAAAACAGACAATGCCCTGTTTGTTTCCGACATAATCGGTCACTGCCTTTACAATACAGTTCTTGATGGTGATGTTGCCTGCTCCGGCTGTTCCGTTATTATGCAGGCCGATGGCAACTGCACCACCTACACCCGAAAAAGTGTTGCTGATGGTCATGCTCCGGTCGGTGCCACCGCTGTTTGAGCCGTCAAATGTCACATACTGGACACCATTCAGGCTGATCATGCTATAATAATAGGGACCGACAGTGCCAATTGCTGTTCCGATCACCGGCGTTTTACCGGCAGCGGGACGCATGGTGACAGTATTTACCGCACTGGTGCCAGGAATGGAGTTGATCATAAGAGGCCATGTTTCATTCGGGTACGTATCGTCAGTAAGTTGGAGAACAACCGGGCAATTGACTCCTTCTGCCGAAAGGTCCCTGAAAGCTGCGGTAATGGTAGGATAATACTGGCCAACTCCAACGGTGAGCGTACCGCACCTTCCTGCTATGACCTTGTAACCATTTGCCGGGGAAGGCGGA
This sequence comes from uncultured Bacteroidales bacterium, assembly GCA_903828645.1. Classification (GTDB taxonomy): domain Bacteria; phylum Bacteroidota; class Bacteroidia; order Bacteroidales; family FEN-979; genus CAIVAT01. The sequence goes on along the minus strand of CAIKNA010000280.1, from coordinate 19,802 downwards.
ACGGATGCGGTTGGTGGAGAGGCTGAAAATCCGCCGGATCCGATCAGGGGATAGGTTCCGACAACCGGTACGGTGAACTGGTCCTGTGCCACAACATAATAATAGACACTGTCTCCAATACTAACACCGCCGCCGAACGTAAAGGTATACTGGCTGCTCCCTATGGAAACACCGTCAACATAACTCCATGTTCCTGTGGCAAATTTTTTCCATGCCAGACGTGGCAACCCGTTGCCGGAGGTCGGAACTCCGTGGGCATCCGCTATCGTGGCGGTAAGAACGCGTGCATCTGTCGATGTGGAGTTAGCCAAAGGTGTGTAGATGATCGCCGGGGCAAGTTTGTCATCAGGAATTCCTGCAAACTCATCTGCACCCATATCCGGTGCAACCGCCGGGTAGGAGGAATTGTCGGGATAGCCGGCATTGGGATACCTTGCATCATTATCCCAATCGTTCACGATGCTCACCGGTGTTGAAACAACCGTTCCGGCACTTTCACATTGTGTCGGGATCGAAGCGTTCAAATGAAGATTGTACGGGGATATTGCTACATTGACAAATGGGGGGTTCTCCGATACAGAGTAACATTCCCTGGGCCATTCAAGAACCTTGTAGTCGCTCAGAGTCATTGAGGTGCCGAAGTTCGTCCCGTCGGTAATGTAAGCGATCAGGTGCGTTGATGACGGAGTTCCCGCATAATAATTGTTGTTGTTAACTGTTGAACTGAAATTCACTACCCCGGGGATATACAAGCTGAACTTATTCGATTTCAAGGCAATGGCAAGTCCGGTGCCTGTCGGAGTGGTATTGTTGACCACGATATTGTTTCGTAAATCAATCGAAGCTGGTCCTGATCCAACATAGATTCCCACGGTGCCAAATCCTGAACTGGTTGAGGTGCCATCAAGGTAAATAGTATTATTATAAATACCAAGGATGGAAAGACCACTTCCAAAACCATATATGCCATAAATAGCATTTCCGGAGAGGGAATTGGGTGCTTTTAATTCTCCGACATAATTGTTATAGGCATACATTGGTCCTCCTCCACTGGAGCCCTGGAGCCAAATCCCATAAATAATGTTGTTTGCTGCAACTGTCCCCAGTGTCTTCAGATTTTGTACTTTGTTATTATACACAGACTGGTTATTCCCTTCAGACATATAGATCCCAGTAATCTGACCATTAGATTGCTGAATGTTAGTGATGGTATTGTTGTACAAGTTCTTTATGCTGGCCCCGCTGTTTAGATAGAGTCCATAAATAGCACCAGGATTATTTGTATTGTTTGTGTCATTTGACGCAATGTTGTCATGAATATTCATCATTGCGGCAGTACTGCCAATAATTTGAAAACAATAAGTAGTCCCAGCATTCAGGGCGGCAGATTGTTTACGGACATTCCCAATGTAACTGTTTCCATAATAATTGGTTGTGGGGGGTGTGGAGGGATTTCCGAAAGTGTACATCCCGTATACAGCACCGGATGCTGTGGCAGTCGCAGAACCATAAGTATTGTTGGTTACCTGGTTGTTATAAGTGTTCATCGTTATTGCAGAAGTCCCGTTGAAAATATAGTAACAGGAGTTTGAAGTAGCATTTGGATATGTACAATTTGTTACCGTATTATTATAGAAGTTGCACATGTTATTTACACAAGTTGTCCCCTGGTTGTTGTACAAACCATAGAAATTTGCAGTACCGTTGTAAGCGATACTAACAGTATTGTTATAGACATTCACATTAGCATTGTTGGCCGTATTCAATTGAATACCAGCGCAGGTTCCTGCTCCGCTGCTGGTTACTGTACCGTTTACAAGGTTATATGCAATGGTCAGGCGGTCCTGGTAGGAAGTGTAAATGCCATAACATGCCGTAATGCTTCCGCCGGGACCTGTAATGGAGTTCCCTCCATCCTTGCCGATCTCATTCGATTGATCATAGTAGGCATAGGGGGCAGTTGCGTCGGCATAACCATTCATGACAATCCCGCTATAACAACCCGAGATAGTGTTGGAATAGAATTTATTGTTGGAATTGGCCCCGGATCTGGCGGTAACTGTAAGCAGCGCTGTAGGTGCGGTGCCGGGCAGGATGTTTGCCGAATAGATCCCGACGGTATTGGTATTGAGAGACTGCTTGAGGGTAATGGCACAGTTTTTAATTGTTACAAACTGCGAACCGTCGGTGGCGGAAGCTTTCAGTACGGCATAACCCCATTCAATCACGCCGGTTGGTTCTTTCACATCAATGCCGTCGAAGGTAATATAGTCTGTTCCCTTCAATGCGATAATGTAATCATAAACGTTTCCTGCAACTGTAAAGCCCGTAATGACCGGGTTGGCCCCGGCACCACTGCGCTGGAAAACAATCGGATTGGCCTCAGTGCCGGTTGCGGTTATTAAACCACTTGTGGCACTGGTAAACAGCTCAGAATAACCTCCGGCAACATTGAAAGTAACACCGCCCGGACCCACCCCGGCGGAATTAAGGACTGAAATGGCATTGGCAATGGTAGGATAATCACCCGGAATACTTTTTACTCCGCTAATCTGTCCGAAAGTCAATCCACTGATGATCAATAGGAAAATCAGGGTAATGAATTTTTTTTTCATCTTTTGTGGTGGTTTTTGGGTTAATAATCTGTTTATCTGCTTACTGTGTCATCCTCAATGTTCTCCCCTGCATCGGATTCCTTTCCATGTTCAGGCTCCGGCAGGTCGAGCGACTCGCGGAGCTTTTTCAGAAGTTCGTTCTCCTCTTTCTTCCTTTTGATCAGTTCGGAAAGATCGTCTAGCCATGAAGCAGGCTTTTCATTTTCATCCATAGTGCCGAAGCGAAAACCGGTGATTGACATTTTACCGGCAAATCTATTCCCGATTGATGCTATTGTCAAATATAATGGCCTTACAAAAGCTATCGGGGATATTACAAAACATTACAATGCTGATTATATGACAGTTAAATCATGACGAAAAAGTTAACGGAACCGGATTGCGGATAGGGCGGGAAGGCGAACGTGCCCACAAAACGCAAGGATGATTTCAGAAAAATCCCGGATCAGGTCTTGTTTTATATCTGCGAAAGGAAGTTGATCAGGTTTTCATCCCTGGTGACTCCCAGCTTCTGGCGAAGCCTTGAACGGGCCACTGTGATGCTGTTCTGCGATTGATACGTGATGGCAGATATCTCTTTGGTGCTCATGTTTAGGCGCATGAACGCACACAATTTCAACTCATTGGGCGTCAGGTCAGGAAATTGCTCACCCAAATTTTTATAAAAGTCAACATGCACATTCTGGAACCTGACCTCGAATTCCTTCCAGGTATCGGTGTTGGAGGTTTGTTCAAGTTCACTGATGACCGACTGAATGATCTTCGAATTGGGAGATCCTTCGCTCATGTCCAGCTTTTTCAACTTTTCAGCAATGGCCACCACCAGCTCGTTCATTTTTGAAAGATATACCACGTTGGTTGTAAGCTCCTTGTTCTGAAATTCAAGTTTTTCATTCAAACCCTGTTTTTCAATCTCCGATTTTTGCTTTTTCTGCTTTTCCAGCTTGAGCATCAGGAAAAGGATCAGGATCACCGCCAGCAAAACAATCCCGCTTGCTATATAAATAATCAGCAAGGTCCGCTTTGTTGATCCGGCAAGGACCACGTTCATTTCTGCTTCTTTTTGCTTTTTCTCATATTCCTGCCTGATTTCCAGTAATCTAACCGCCTTGATATCCCCCGCTTTTGACAGGCTGTCACCTTCGGCCATATAGATTTTGTAATAAAACAATGCCGAATCAAGCCGAGACTGGCTTTCGTGGATCATGCTCAATTGCCTGGCAGTTATCATGACCTGCCTGACCTGTTTCATCGACCTGGCCACGGAATAACCTTCAAGGTCATAGGCCAGTGCTTTCCGGAGATCCCCCTCTTTATACCATGTGTCACCCAATTTGGCAAGGAGTTCGGAATACTGGATATTTGGAGGTCCGGGATTGACGCTGGCATGCTGTTTCTGAATTTCAAGGCTTTTATCCAGGAGGACAATTGCTCCCTTATAATCCTTCTGATTGCCCTGGATCATCCCCAGGATCATCAGTCCGCGTGACTCCAGCAAATTGTCCTTCGATTTGACTGCAACCTCAATCGCCTGCCGGGTATAATCCTTGGCCAGATCCAGGTTGCCAAGATAGTAATAGCACTCCCCAAGGTTGAGAAGCGGGTAATTTGTATTGACAGAATCTCCTATTTTCCTGAATAGCTGGAGGGCTTTTATAAAGTATCCCAGCGCATTGCTGAAATCATCAGAATCCATGTAGATATTGCCTATATTGTTGAGAACATGAGGCAAAATCCGGTCAAGCGGCACCTTTGACGAAAGGTCGACCACCTCCATATAGTATGTCATGGCTTCGGCAATATTGTCCCTGACCAGGCAAATACTGCCCATCATCGATTTCATGCGGGCATAATTTACCTGTTCGCCCAGGACCTGGTAGTACTTTGCTGCCAGGGTAAAATTCAGGAATGCCTGGTCAAGCTGGTTTTGTTTCAGGGCGAAGAAAGCTGCCTGCGCATAAACATCGGCCAGCGGTTTTTCGGTTTTCAGCTGTATGGCAAGATTCTGGGCCTCTTTCCAGAAAATGGCGGCCGAATCAGGATTGGCATCTTCAAATGCCTTTGAAATTGCAAGGTAGAGGGTGATTTTTTTAGTAATATCGTCAGTCCTGAAAAGTTCCTTGTGGAGACTGTCAATTTTCGACCTTCCTCCAAATGCACTATTCAATGAAAATCCCACCATCCAGACCAGCAGGAAAATAAGGAAAATGAATTTCGTATGACCTCCGGACAAAGGAAACAATATTAAGCACGGTAAAATTAATGCAATTTCCGATTTTTCGTGCTTCCCGTCTCTCTTTTCGTAGTAAAAAACGAAAAGCTACTTCAGTTTGAACACCACACCGACATTTGCAAGGGTAGAGTTGTATCCCACCTCCCCGTTTATTCCGATCGATTTCGTGAAAAAGTACGAAGCACCAAAGAAAATCCCGGCATAAGGATAAACAGGAGTATACCCGTAATTCCCTGGATGATTGTCCCATCCGTGTGCACAAAATCCCATTCCGAGCGGGATTCCCGCATAGGTATCGAGTCCTTCAACATCCCATCCATAGTGGAAGGCTGCGCGGGCTCCAAAAATGAAATTTACCCATGATTCGTGTCATCCCTCTCCATAGTGCTGGCTAAAGAATGAGAAAGTGGCTTCACCCCCCAGGGTGATCACGCCAGGGCCCAGGTCCCACATGCCCGTTTCAAAGGAACCCTTTATGGCTGGTCCGAAGCCGACTCCGTTTCCAAAATATTGGGCACCCGGACCAATACCCGCGGTCACTACCCATGAACCCAATTTCACCGGATCCAGTGGCCCCATAGAATAGGTTGATACGGAATAAAACAACCCGGAAAAGAATATCAATGCTGCAATCAAGGTTAACTTTCTCATAATATCATTTGTTTTTCAGATGGCGTAAACAATCGGTCTGATTGTTCATTCCCATAAGTTAGCTAACGTTCGATTTTATAAAATGATATGTCCCAGGGCGATTTTTGTGTTAAGAGGCAGCCTTGTCCGGATATTCCATGGAACCACTGAGGGACTGAGGAGACTCAGATACACTTAGAAAAAAATGATTTGATTGATAATCTTAGTGGCTCTGAGTGTTCTCAGTGCCTGAGTGGTAACTCTTCCGGTTTCCGGACAAACCAGCCGCAGAGTTGGCCAAAACCCCAGCCTATCAGCCCACCTGCAATCCAGCCTGCCACAATATCCACCGGGTAGTGTACTCCAAGATAAATGCGGGTATAAGACATGAATAAGGCCCAACCTACCATTAACAGCGGGAAACCGGGGAATGGACTGCCTAATAGGATGATGGTGTAAACTGCAATGGCAAAGTTTGAGGAAGCATGGGCGGAATAAAAACCAAACTGCCCTCCAAGGTACCCGTTCACCGTATGCAGCCCTGCAAAACCTGGTTCGTGGGTCGGCCGGGGTCTTGCCACCAGCTCCTTGACAAAATTACAAAGCTGATCGCTCACAAGGATCATCAATACAGCAAAAACCAGGATCCAAAAGGTTTGCCACCTGTATCGCCTGATGACCAGGTACAGCAACATAAGGTAGAGCGGCAGCCAGGTGGTGGAGTTGGTTCCCCAATACATTACCTGATCAAAAAAGGGGGAGTGCAGCCCGTTCAGAAAAAGAAAAAGATGCTGATCGATCGATTTTATTGATTCAAACATACTGCCTGTAAATAAACTCCCTTTGGAGTCACCTGTCGTCACCTGTCACGCGTCATCTGTCACGCGTCACGGTTAAGCTCCTCCCACAACATTTTTTTCAGCTTCTCCAGGCCTGTTTGTTTATGGGATGAAATGAAAACTGTCGGAATACCAGGGAGATCCTTCCTGAGCTCATCCAGGATCTCCTTATCGGCAAGGTCAGACTTTGTAACGGCAAGAATACGTGTTTTGTCAAGCAGTTCAGGATTATATTGCGCCAGCTCGTTCAACAGTATCTCGTATTCTTTACAAATATCCTTTGCATCAACCGGTACCATAAACAGCAGGGTCGAATTGCGTTCGATATGGCGAAGGAACCGCAACCCCAGGCCTTTACCTTCGCTGGCACCCTCAATGATCCCGGGGATATCTGCCATGACAAATGATTTGTTGTCATGATACCGCACAATTCCGAGGTTGGGAACCAGCGTGGTGAACGGGTAATCGGCAATCTGGGGTTTTGCTGCAGAGATGACTGATAAAAGTGTTGATTTACCCGCATTTGGGAAACCAACCAGTCCAACATCTGCCAGAAGTTTCAATTCGAGAACTTTCCAGAACTCCAGACCGGGTTCCCCCGGCTGGGCAAATTTCGGAGCCTGACGGGTCGGGGTTTTAAAGTGATCATTTCCAAGCCCTCCGCGTCCACCGGGGACAATAATATAGGTTTGCCCCTCTTCGGTGATCTCACATTCAAATTCATTGGTTTCTGCATCCCGTGCTACCGTTCCGAGGGGCACATCGATGATCACATCTTTTCCGTTTGCCCCGTGCATCAGTTGTTTTGACCCGGCTCCGCCGTGTTCTGCCTTGAGATGCTTGGTGAACTTAAGATGGAGCAACGTCCAGAACTGGCTGTTTCCTCTAAGGATGACATGCCCTCCCCTGCCACCATCACCTCCATCGGGCCCTCCGTGCGCGTTGGTGCGTGTGCGCATGAAATGCCTTGAACCGGCACCTCCGTTACCGGAAGCACAGTGGATTTTTACATAATCAACGAAATTTGAATCAGACAAAGGGATTTGGATTTACGATTTACGAATTACGATTTAAGATTTTGAATATTCAGGCAATGGTTTTCATCGCATTGATTTTCATGAAATATCTGGAAAATAGAATCACGGGTTGATTACGGTACAAAGCTGACTGAATATATCCTCTACGGTACCTACCCCGTAAACTTCCCGGTATAATTTTTTATCCGTGTAATAATCAATCAATGGTTTGGTGTGATGATGATACTGAACCAGCCGGTTTTTGATCACCTCGGCAGTATCGTCCTTACGACCCTGGTCTTGTGCACGTTTCAGCAACCGGTTTACCAGTTCATCCTCATCCACTTCCAGGGCTACAACGAGTGAAACTTCCTGACCATGTTTTAAAAGCATCTTATCGAGCTCCTGAGCCTGGTTCAATGTGCGGGGAAATCCGTCGAGTACGAAACCCTTGACTGCGGCATGTTTCACAAATACCGACTCCATGATCTCTATCAGCAAATCATCAGAAACCAGGAGGCCTGCATCCATCACCGATTTGACTTTCAAACCCAATGGAGTTCCCTGGCTTACTTCCGCACGAAGAATATCTCCGGTGGAAACATGTTTCCAGCCAAATTTTTCAGCAATTTTAACAGCCTGGGTTCCTTTTCCTGCACCCGGCGGGCCAAACAGAATCAGATTGAACATAAGGATGACGATTTTAAAGTTTGTTATCTAACAGGTTATTCAACAACCTTGTATATATCCGGCAGGTTTCTGCCATAGCCATTATAATCAAGACCATATCCGACAATAAAATCATTGGGGATTTTGAGGCCTACATAGTCGATTGGAAAGTCTTTCTGAAAAGCTTCAGGTTTAAAACAGAAACAGGCAACTTTAACCTCCGCAGGGTTTTTCAGGTTCACGTCACATAAAAGTTTATCCATGGTGATTCCCGTATCTACAATATCCTCAACGATGATGACATGCCTGTTTTCTAAATCTTCGTCGATACCGATGAGTTCCTTTACCTTTGAAGTTGTCATTGTTCCCTGGTAGGAGGCGAATTTAACAAATGAGATTTCGCAGGGAATGGTAATCTTGCGCATCAGGTCGGAAGCAAAAATAAACGCCCCGTTGAGGATTGCAAGCAAAAGCGGGTTCTTTCCCTCAAAATCGCGGTTAATATCATCTGCAACCTTTTGTACAGCCGCATCTATCTCTTCCCTGCTGATAAACTTCTCGAAAACCAGCTCCCTTACCTGTACCTTAGTCATAATCAATGATATGTTTCTTTCCCGCAAAGGTAGTCAAAATATATTTACTTTTGTGGTGTAACCTGCAAAACAGCAATCATGGAAGCCAGAGTGAGCATAATCATGGGCAGTACTTCAGACCTACCGGTCATGGAAGCGGCTGCCATTTTTCTGAACGAAATGCAGATTCCCTTTGAGATGAACGCCCTTTCGGCCCACAGAACACCTGATAAAGTTGAGGAGTTTGCGAAGAACGCACACAAACGCGGGATCCGGGTCATCATTGCCGCCGCAGGGATGGCAGCACACCTTCCCGGTGTCATTGCTGCCATGACCACGCTGCCAGTGATAGGCGTTCCCATCAAAGCTTCCCTGGAAGGGCTGGATGCCCTGCTGGCCATCGTGCAAATGCCCCCGGGCATCCCTGTAGCCACTGTTGGGATCAACGGGGCCCAGAATGCGGCCATCCTTGCTGCTGAAATTCTTGCCCTGAGCGACCCCGGGCTTCATCAAAAGATGATCATCTTCAAAGAAGAGCTGAAAAAGAAAATCGTCAAAGCTAACAAGGAACTGGAGGGGGTAAAATTTCAATACCGGGTAGGATAAAAAGGTAACCGGGATTGACCTTATGTTATCTTTTAGTTTTAAAGTCTAAATAACAGGTTTCTCTCATTAAAAATCCGTGCTCGTCCATGAAGAACCGGGCCGGGAAGATCATGGAATAATGATGATCCGGTAATATTTCCCATGAAATGACCAATTCATTGTTTTTCTCTGGATTCCATTTTACGGAGATGATTTTTGGCCAGCACTTATCGCCGCATTTCCCCTTGTTCATGCCGTAGGGTCGTGTCATCATGGGCCTGTCGAAGGTCAGAATCAACTCCCGGGTGGCAGGATCAACATCCGTGCTGTTTTTGCCAATGGAAAATAAAATCAGTTGCGGTCGTTTTGCTTCAGATGCCTTTTGCTGCTCATCAGGCGATAAGGAGTTTTGCAGTTTGACTATCTCCGGCATGTACTTCTCGAGAGTCGGATAATCTTCGCGTAGTTTTTCATACTTTCCAAATGCGCCTACAAGGGTGTCTATCCATATAAACCCACTGGATTGCTCAGCCCCCAGAAGATTATTAATCTTTACCTGGCTGGCATGATGGTCATGAAAATATTCAATGACCGAGGCACGCACCAGTATTTCATTCAGCATCGTAAGAGAATTTGAATATGCCTGCTTCCTCATATTCTCCTGAACCAGGTTGAAAAACCGGTCTGCTACCGTTTTCATTTTCGGATAATTGCTTATTCCAAGCTGATTACAGAATGAATGGCAGAACTCATGGATAATCGTCTCAGAGATGTCATTTGAATACACCGGCAGGCCCAGGCTATCTGTTTCCCATGACCCGATAATGGAATAAAGATCCTCCCTGCCATTCTTGTAAATGACTTTTGGTCCATAGTTGCATCCGCCATTTGCCAGGCTTATGATGAGATTGTATTCGCCTTCAGGTTTTTTCCCGAAGAAAGATTCAAACCAATTCAAATCAATGGTTTGAACGACAACGGAAAAACGTTTTTCAGCAATGGCATATAGCGGTTTGTGCTCAACATAGAATCTTGAAAAATCACTCTTCCGATAAAAATCATTTAACAGTGAAACGAATTTTTCACTGTTATTCCCCCAGCGGTCATCCAGACTTGTCTTGCTTATATTATTTATCAAACTTAAAGTTCCATCTGACAGTTTAAGATTAACCGCCATAGACATTACCGCATCGAAAGAGACGCTGCTTCTTTTCCTGATTTTCCTGATAAATTTTATCAGATCATCATTCTTATACCCCTTGAAATAATCATCGATGGAATTGGTATAATTTTTAATATCGCTATTCATGTATTCAGGTGATTCTGCCAGCCTGAATACGATGCTCATCAATTCAGTTCTTTCATCAACAACCGGGTTAAGTAAGACGGTTTGTGAAAAAACAGCTGAACCTGCCAGACTGAAAAGGAGTGTCACAAAAAGTTTTTTCATAATATCCGTTTTGGGTTTAAAGTTTCCTGATGATCATCAATCCATCCCTGACCGGCAACATCAGGTTTTCAACATGAGAATCACTGTTGACAAATTTATTGAATTCCACAATTCCACGGGCATCTTTATCCATTTTTCCAGGATCCCCTGTGACCTTTCCGCTCCAAAGCACATTGTCGGCAATGATAAACCCTCCTGTCCGCACATGCGGCAGAACCAGGTGGTAATAATTCAGGTAATTGGGTTTGTCGGCATCGATAAAAACCAGGTCCCACAATTCATCCAGGGTTGGAATGATATCAAGCGCTTCGCCAATATGCAGGAAAATCTTCTCCTGAAGTCCTGCTTCACGAATGAACTTTCGAATCCCATCCTCCAGCTCCGGATTTACTTCAATGGTATGGAGCCCCCACCCTCCCCTCCCCCCCGGGGGAAGGGAGGGTGGGGGTTGAACCATCCCCAGCCCCATTGCTATGGCCGAATATCCTGTAAAAGTGCCGATCTCAAGCACCCGCTCCGGACGGATCATCTGAACAATCATCCGCAGCAACATCCCTTGCACATGTCCCGACAACATTTGCGGATAGACCTGCGAGAGGTGGGTTTCACGATTCAACCTTGCCAGTACCGGTGGTTCGGGGGTGGTATGGGCTTCAGCATATTCCAGGAGAAGATCTGTTATCATGACCGATAATATTTTGATCCGCAAAGTACAAAAATCCTGTCGAAACTACCAATTGACTGCATGTCGTATATTTTTCTCTCTTTTTGACCGTTATTCAATAAAAAAAATGCGAAAGCTCGAATTCAAACAATTTCTTCCGGTCACGCCTGCGGAGGCATGGGATTTTTTCAGCAATCCTGCCAACCTGGGGAAAATCACTCCGAATGAGATGAACTTTGTCATCACCTCGAAACTCCCCAAAAAAATTTATCCCGGGATGATCATCACCTATAAAGTTTCGCCAGTTTTACGATTTCCATTGACCTGGGTTACTGAAATCACCCAGGTGAAGGAACCGTTTTTTTTCGTAGATGAACAACGGGTTGGTCCCTATGCCATCTGGCATCACGAACATCATTTTGAAGTTGCCGGAAATGGGGTGATGATGACGGATAAACTGTTTTACAAAGTTCCGTTCGGGCCTCTTGGCAAGTTGCTGGATGAGGTTCTGATCCGGAAGAAAGTTTCCGGAATTTTTGAATTCAGAAAAAAAATCCTTGAAGAAGGCAATGCAGTCTCCTTGTTTCCAAACAGGAGGAGTATCTGACATCTGCCGTTAGCGGAAGGTGAGCATACTCAGTCGTTTTTCGTCAAAAATTTCATTCGCGATCTCGATCAGATCTTCGGCAGTGGTCATCCTGATGCGTTCGACAATCGTTTCTATTGTCTCAAACCTGTTTTGCAACAGGTAATTTTTCCCGATTGCAAGCATGGTAGCGAGGTTTGATTCCTGCCCGATGGCAAGTTGTCCGATAATCTGCTTCTTGACAATCTGCAGTTGCACCTTGTTCAGTTTCTCCTCACGCAACCGTTTCAGCTCCTGGTGAACAATGGAGAGGGCCTTTTCATAATAAACCGGGTCGGTACCGAAATAGATATGCATGATCCCTGCATCCGAATAAGCCGTATAATTTGATTCATTGTGGTAGGTAAGTCCGTTGCGTTCACGCAATGCCAGTGACAGGCGCGAATTCATGACAGGACCGCCCAGCATGTTGTTGAGCAATAACAGCTGCATGCAACGCTCATGACCGAATTCATAGGCAGGGGCACCTATGAGGCAGTGCACCTGCGATGTGTTTTTCTTTTTACTGGTGATGAACGGCCGGTAATTCCTAAATGCGATCCGAGGATGGCTTTGTCCGCGGAAAGGATGGCTTGAGAAATATTTATTTACCGACTTTACAAGTTTTTTAAAATCAATCTTTCCTACCGAGGCGATCACCACCTCGTCGAGCCGGTAGTTGTTGTGAATGAACTTTAAAATATCCTCCTGTTTGAGTTTTTTAATGCTTCCTGCGGTACCAAGGATGTTTTTACCCAGGGGATGGCCAGCGAACACAAGGTCTTCAAAATCGTCAAATATCTGTTCATCCGCGGTGTCCTGATACGAGTGTATCTCATCCATCACAACCTGTTTCTCTCTTTCCAGCTCTATGACCGGAAAAGTCGAGTGAAAAAAAATATCCTGGAACAGTTCGAGGGTGCGGTCGTAAAACTCGCAGAGAAAAGAGGCATATATGCAGGTTTCTTCCTTGCCTGTGTAGGCATTAAGATCGGCGCCAATATTCTCGAGGCGGTTCAGCACCTGGAAAACATTGCGCTTTTCGGTTCCTTTGAAAATTGTATGCTCGATAAAATGGGCAACACCATGCTCGGAATCTGATTCATCCCGTGAGCCGGCATGGATAAAAATCCCGCAATGTGCCACCGCGCTTTGAACGGGAGAATGCACCAGCCGGATCCCGTTTGGCAGGACGAACGTTTGCAGTTCCATGAACTATTTCCGGCTTTCAATCAGGATCTCAAGCAGTTTAATCCCGGCCTCGGAAACAACGGTACCTGGTCCGAAAATAGCAGCTGCACCTGCTTTGTAAAGAAAATCATAATCCTGGGTCGGAATCACCCCGCCAACAATGACCATGATATCGTCGCGGCCCAGCTTTTTCAGTTCCTCGATCACCTGCGGGACAAGGGTTTTATGGCCTGCCGCAAGACTGGAAACGCCAAGAATATGCACGTCATTTTCAACTGCCTGTTTGGCAGATTCTGCCGGTGTCTGGAACAATGGGCCGATATCGACATCAAACCCAATGTCTGCATACCCGGTTGCAACAACCTTGGCCCCCCGGTCATGACCGTCCTGCCCCATTTTGGCAATCATGATGCGCGGACGGCGGCCTTCCATTTCCGCAAACTTGTCCGCCAGTTCCCTTGCTTTGGCAAACGCTTCATTATCTTTTGATTCCGAGGAATAGACGCCTGAAATACTTCGAATCACAGCTTTGTACCTCCCGTATATTTTTTCAAGTGCATATGAAATTTCACCAAGTGATGCCCGTTTACGTGCTGCATCTATAGCAAGGGCCAGCAGGTTTCCTTCCCCGGATGATGCTGATGTGGTCAATGCCTCCAGCGCAGCCTGAACTTCATCATTGTTCCGGTTTGCCCTCAGGTACTGCAATCTCAGCACTTGCGATTCACGAACAGCCGCATTGTCAACATTCAGAATTTCGATCGGATCCTCTTTTGTCAGCCTGTTCATGTTTACCCCTACAATCTTATCCTTGCCAGAATCGATCCTCGCCTGCTTCCTGGCAGAGGCCTCCTCGATGCGCATCTTGGGGATTCCCGTTTCAATAGCCTTTGCCATGCCGCCAAGGAGCTCAACCTCTTCAATCAATGCCCAGGCCTTGTGCGCTATCTCATGGGTAAGCATTTCCACATAATAGGATCCGGCCCATGGATCGAGTGACCGGCATATTTGTGTCTCTTCCTGCAGGTAAATCTGGGTGTTGCGGGCAATGCGGGCCGAAAAATCAGTTGGCAACGCAATCGCCTCGTCCAGTGCATTGGTATGCAGCGACTGGGTATGGCCAAGGGCAGCGGCAAGTGCCTCCACGCAGGTTCGGGCAACATTGTTGAAAGGATCCTGCTCGGTGAGGCTCCAGCCCGATGTTTGCGTATGGGTGCGCAAAGCCATTGACTTGGGATTTTTCGGGTTAAACTGTTTTACAATTTTGGCCCAGAGAATCCGTGCAGCGCGCATTTTTGCAATCTCCATGAAATGGTTCATCCCGGCAGCCCAGAAGAATGACAACCGGGGTGCAAAGGTGTCGATGTCCATGCCGGTGTTAATCCCCGCACGAAGGTACTCCAGACCATCGGCAAGGGTGTAAGCAAGTTCGATATCTGCCGTGGCCCCCGCTTCCTGCATGTGATAGCCGCTGATGGAGATCGAATTGAATTTAAGCATGTTTTTCGAAGTAAATTCGAAAATGTCGGCGATGATCTTCATCGAAGGGCCGGGGGGATATATGTAGGTATTCCTTACCATGAATTCCTTCAGGATATCATTCTGGATGGTTCCCGTAAGTTTGGCCATCGGGACACCCTGCTCTTCGGCTGCGACAATGTAAAATGCCAGGATGGGCAATACCGCCCCGTTCATGGTCATCGACACCGACATGATGTCGAGGGGGATCTGGTCGAAGAGGATCTTCATGTCAAGAATGGAATCGATGGCCACCCCAGCTTTTCCTACATCTCCCACCACCCGTTCATGATCCGAATCATAACCGCGGTGCGTGGCAAGGTCGAAGGCAACAGACAAACCTTTCTGCCCGGCTTTCAGGTTCCTTCGGTAAAATGCGTTTGATTCTTCGGCCGTTGAAAAGCCAGCGTACTGCCGGATAGTCCATGGGTTCATCACATACATGGTGGAGTATGGACCCCGGAGGAATGGAGGCAGGCCGGCAGCATAGTTAAGATGTTCCATCTCCTGAAGATCACTTTCGCCAAATACAGGTTTCACAGGGATCTGTTCCGGTGTTTTCCAGCTTTTTTCAATTCCTGCCTTTTTCTCCCATTCAGCAAAGGATTCTTGTGCCGGGGTTCCTTTTAGTTCAACATTTTTAAAATCTGGTCTCATCGTACTTTATATAGTTGTTGTAGATTGTTAAAATGAAATTCCAAAAACAAAAAAGATACTCTGTGCCTGGAGCCCCATCCGCTTTTCCTGTCTCAATTTCGCTACGAACTTTTTCATCAGGTGCATGCAACGGTTGAGTCTTAAACAGACACACCGGGGCAAAGGCGGCGATGATAAAAAGGCGGGAACAAGAGTATAGGCTCATTTTCAAGGGCTATGAAATCAAAATCCGCTGTAATTCATCGGTCTTGACAGGTCTGTTCATGTAATGGTCCATCCCCGCTTCAAACAAAATCTCGCGATCGTTATCAAAAGCATTAGCGGTGATTGCAATTATTTTTACCCGGTCGTCAGGTTTTGTCTGCCGTTCAGCCTCTGCCTTCCTGATTTCACGGGTAGCGGTAATCCCATCCATAACAGGCATCATGATATCCATTAAGATGGCGTCATAATGTTTCTCTCTGAATTTTAAAACAGCTGCAGCACCATCCTGAACTGTGTCTGCCTGATGGCCAAGCCTGGTAAGTATTGCTGTCATCAACCGCAGGCCGATGGCATTGTCATCAACCACCAGTATGTGAAGAGACTTTTGGGTGGGGTTTGCAGAATTTCCGGTCATGGTGTTTTGTGCATAGAATTCATCCGAGGATGTTTTGAGTTACATGATCCCCAGTTTGTTTTGAAAATCACGCAGCGTATCAAGCAAGTTGCTCCGCATGTGGATGAAATCATCAACCCCGGCAGCTTTAAAGGTTTCAGTTAATTCCCTGGGAAATCCCGCAAGTACAATCCTGACCGTTCCTCTTGCTTCTTTTATTTTGCCTGCGATTTCAGGAACGATCAGGGGGTATTCCTCGTCAGAACTGCAGATTACAATTACCTCCGCGTGGGAGGAGAGGGCTGAACTCACTCCTTCATCTACGGTTGAGAAGCCCGGGTTATCCAGGATTTCATAACCGGCACAGCCAAAAAAGTTTGTGGCAAAACCGGCACGGGCCCTAAGCATGGCCAGGTTGCCCATGGTAAAAAGGAAAACAGCCGGACGTTTGCCGCCATTTTTCACAAATCGTTCCGTGGCAAACCTGATCTCCTCGAATCCGGATGCAACGCGAAAAGGAGTAAGTTTCCTGAAGGCTGAAGGTGCAGATTCATGTATTTCAACCGCAGGTTTAATGGCATCAATCATGGTTTCCAAAAGGTTGGGATATTGATTGGTTCCAAGCATAATGATTTTTCGCTGGGCGATATCCATTGTCTTTTGGTTCCGGCTGCGCTCAATTTCATCCTGGATAAAGCCTGTTTTGATGCATTCTGTCATGCCTCCCCTGGCTTCGACATTCTTAAACATCTCCCATGCATGATGAGCGATGGCATGTGTAAGGTTTTCAATATAGTAGGCCCCTGCAGCCGGGTCAACAATTTTATCAAGGTAGGACTCCTCCTTCAATACCAGTTGCTGGTTACGTGCAATCCTTCTTGAAATTTCGTCCGGCTCCCTGAAAGTGGTGTCAAACGGGTTGATGGTTAGCGAATCGGCATTGCCCAGTGCCGCCGACATGCCTTCCGTTGTCGTGCGCAGCATGTTCACATAAGGATCATAGATCGATTTATTCCACAAAGCTGTTGTGGCATGAATAAACAACTTGAACGATTCTTCACGCTTTGCATGGTACTGTTCAACCATCCTGGTCCACAACAGGCGGGCAGCCCTGAGTTTCGCAATCTCCATAAAATAGTTGGGTCCGATACCCAGTGAAAATTGAATGTATGGAGCGATATCGTCAACCGGCGTTCCCCTTTCGGTCAGGCAGGCAAGATATTCGCTGGCAGAGGCCAGGCTGTAAGCAAGTTCCTGCACCAGTGTAGAACCGGCATCCTGGAAATAATGACCGTTTACCGTGAGGACTTTAAACCCCGGGATCTTTTCCCGCACGATGCCCAGCAGGTATTCCGCCTCCTCCAGATCATGTTCCCGGCTGATATAAAATTCGCCATGAAGAAGCAGGTAGCTGATAGAATCAAAATTTATGGAGCCTCTGATCTTCTCCCCTCCGACTCCCCTGTGCTGCAATTCATAAATTAAAAATTCAAGCACCAGCGGGTAAGATTTGGCAGAGATGAAATTGATGGCGGTCTTATGAAAATCGATTCCGGCAACCAGTTCGCCCAATTGCTTGTGGGTAGAGACTTCAGTAGCTTTCAGACCCACCGCACCGGCACCCTTTGCAATGGCATCCATTGCCATTATATTGCTTTTCCCGATATCTGTCGAATCAAAATCCTGCCTTACAATCCATGCATTGTCAGTTGTCCTCAGACCTCTCACATAAGGTGAGGTTCCAGGGAGGATATTCAGGTACTCCAGTCCCGACAGGTCTTCTGAACGATAATAGGGTTTTACGTCGAATCCTTCATCGGTTTTCCAGATCAGTTTTTTATGGTAGTCGCCGCCTTTGAGGTCGGCCATGATCTTTTCCTCCCAGAGGTCAGTTGATACCGGCGGAAATTCAGAAAACAATCTTGCTTGCTCGTTGTTGTCCATGACTAGTTACTTGAGATGGTGTTTGATGTTTCAGCAAAGGATAAAATCTCCTTATGGCCTATAAAAGTACCGCAAAATTAAAGAATTCCATAACTTTACACAAAAAATCGTATGGTCGTTTCACTAAGTGGGTCAACCGGGTTCATTGGTCAGTCGCTGATGCAGAAAATGCGTGAGCTTGGCTGGACCGTGAAGGCTATTACCCGTGACTCGTTTGCAATGCCGGATCATGAATTTCATGAACAGTACATCGAAGGGGCTGATATCGTCATCAATCTGGCCGGGGCGCCGGTATCAAAGAAATGGACATCGGAGTACAAACAGGAAATCAACGACAGCCGGGTGAACACCACCCGGAAAATATCCGATGCAATAAAGAGCGGTGAAAAAAAACCATCTGTTTTTATATCGGTCTCTGCGATAGGCATTTACGATTCCGGACACACACACACTGAAACCAGCATGGCCTACGCAGATTCTTTCCTGGCCGATGTCTGCCGCAGATGGGAACATGAGGCAATGAAATCGGAAGCCATGACCCGTTTGATTATCCTGCGCCTGGGTGTTGTACTCGGCGAAGATGGCGGCGCATTGAAGAAAATGCGCTTTCCCTTCAGCATTGGACTGGGCGGGAAATTAGGGAGCGGAAAACAGGCGGTATCGTTCATCCATATTTCCGACC
Organism: uncultured Bacteroidales bacterium; assembly: GCA_903828645.1. Taxonomy (GTDB): domain Bacteria; phylum Bacteroidota; class Bacteroidia; order Bacteroidales; family FEN-979; genus CAIVAT01. The sequence goes on along the minus strand of CAIKNA010000280.1, from coordinate 1,314 downwards.
TGGTGGATGCAATTATTTTCATCATCGGGAATCCGTCCATCAGGGGGGTTGTCAATGCCGTGTCACCTTATCCCAGCGACAATGCAGAATTAACGGATAAGCTGGGAAAAGTAATGGACCAGCCTGCCTGGTTTACGGTTCCCCCGTTTGCCTTGAAAATGATATTTGGTGAAGGAGCCCAGGTTGTGCTGGAAGGTCAGAAGGTACTCCCGGAAAAACTGCTGGACTCAGGGTTCAGGTTCAAATACCCGACCATCCAGAATGCCCTGGTTCAAATCTATGGATGAACGATTTTCATCTCATCGATCAGCCGGTGGCTCCCTGCAACCTTATCAATCACAAAAAGACAATAACGGATATCGAGCGAGATGTTGCGGCACTGCGACGGATCATACATCAGGTCGCTGAGGGTTCCTTCCCAGTTGCGGTCGAAATTGATGCCGATTAGTTCTCCTTCGGCATTTAATACAGGGCTCCCCGAATTTCCGCCGGTGGTATGGTTGCTGGCGGTAAAAGCAACATGCAGGGTTCCGTCCCGGTCGGCATAGCCACCAAAATCCCCGGCAAGGTATAATTTTTTCAACCGCGGATCGACCTGGTAATCATAAATGGCTGGATCCTCCTTCTGCATCACCCCTGCAAGAGTCGTAAAATAATCATACCTCACAGCGTCGGCGGGAATGTAATCATCCACCTTGCCACAAGCAACGCGGAGGGTGGAGTTTGCATCAGGATAAAATAATTTTTGCCGCTGCATCTCCATCTGCCCGGCCATGTAAATCCTCTGAAGGCTGTCGATTTCTCCTGAAATCTTTGTCATGACAGGAACGATATCCTTATCGTTGCGGTCATAAATACTGGTCATCAACCGAAAAGCAGGATCTTCCTCGAGTATCTTTACTTTCGCTCTTTTATAGGAATCCAGGAATTTCAGGATCTTTACAGAATCCGCAAACAGTGATCTAGCAAATAAACCAGATGCATAAGCACTAAAATCATGCCCGTATGATTTATCGATTTCGGTGAATACACCGGGCAGAAATCCGGGATCCATATGAACATCCATCTCCCCGAGCATGACTGCCATGACCTTCTGATCAATTGAATACTGGTAGTTTTTAAAAAATTCCCGGGAGTTTTTTTTCAAACTTTCTGTTGCACTTAAAATATCCGCGGAATTGACTCCTCCTTTTTTGCTTATTCTGACCAGGTCCCTGAAACCGGCGGCAAAACGCACAATCTCAATTCCCTGGCCAGCCTCACTGATGTAGATGGAGGACAAATCAATGGGCAGATAAAGCTGGTAAGCCGCTT
>CAIKNA010000279.1 GCA_903828645.1 uncultured Bacteroidales bacterium | reverse complement strand
CTTTCAGTGCCCGGATCAGCCGCATGTTATCATGCTGATGCAACCCGATGCTTGGTTCATCAAGAATATACAGCACACCAACCAGCTGTGACCCGATTTGTGTAGCCAGCCTGATCCGTTGTGCCTCACCGCCTGAAAGGCTCCTGGCCGTGCGGTTGAGCGTCAGGTACCCGATTCCGACATCCAGCAAAAACCTGATCCTGTTCTTTATTTCCCTGATGATCTCAAACGCAATGACTTTTTTTCTTTCGTCAAGCTGGTCATTTATCTCATCAAACCATGTGGAAAGGTTGATCAATCCCATGTTTGAGAGTTCGGCAATATTCTTCCCGCCGATCCTGAAAAAGAGCGATTCTCTTTTCAACCGGGTTCCGTGACATTCCGGGCAATCGATCTTGTTCATGAAGCTGCTTGCCCATTTCATGATCCCGGTCCCGGTTGCTTCGGCATTTTGTGCATTGATGAAACTGACGATACCTTCGAAATTCAGGGCATAGGATGAAGTGATCCCGAGGTAATCGTTCTTCACGCGGAAAAGCTCGTCAGATCCGTAAAGGATGATATTTATTGCATGATCAGGGATTTCTTCGATGGGTGTATTGAGATCAAAGCCGTACTTTTCACCAATGGCCTCCATTTGCTTGAAAATCCAGGAGTTTTTATATTCTCCCAGCGGCACAATGCCGCCTTTCCTGATGGAATTTGATTTGTCGGGGATGATCTTGTTAATATCTATTTTGGAAATGGTCCCCAGGCCGTTGCATGTCGGACAGGCACCATATGGTGAATTGAAAGAAAAGGAATTGGGTTCAGGTTCATTGTAAGAAATGCCGGATGTCGGGCACATCAGCAGCCTGCTGTAATGGCGCACGGCCTGGTCGGTCATATCCATCACCATCAGGATATCCTTCCCGTGATGCATGGCCAGGCTGATGGAGTTGGTAAGCCTTACCACGGATTCCGGTTTGACTGTCACCTGGTCGATGACCGTCTCGATGTCATGCACTTTGTACCGGTCAAGCTGCAGGCCATGATTAAGCTCGATGATCTCTCCATCAACTCTCACCTTGACAAATCCCTGTTTCCGGATCTGTTCAAAGAGCTCGCGGTAATGCCCTTTCCTTCCTTTGACGAGAGGAGCAAGGACCAGGATTGTTTTGTTCAGGTAATGCGTCATGATCAGCTGCATGATCTGTTGCTCGGTATTCCTGACCATTTTCTCGCCGGTCACATAGGAATAAGCATCTGCAACCCTGGCATAAAGAAGACGCATGAAATCATAGATCTCAGTTATAGTTCCGACGGTCGACCTGGGATTTCTGCTGGTAGATTTTTGCTCAATGGATATGACCGGGCTTAACCCGCTGATCTTATCAACATCCGGTCGTTCAAGGTTCCCGATGAACTGACGGGCATAAGCTGAAAATGTCTCCATGTAGCGGCGTTGTCCTTCGGCATAAATCGTATCGAAGGCAAGCGATGACTTTCCGCTTCCGCTGAGACCGGTGAATACAACCAGTTTATTCCTGGGGATGCGCAGGTCAACATTCTTAAGGTTATGAACCCTTGCACCATAGATTTCAAGCATTTCTTCCACAGGATTTCGGGTAAATTGTTGTTACCAGCGTGCCTGGTCGATTCTGAGTGTATCGTGGAAAAAAGTCTCACTTCCGGAACCAGGCCTGGAAGGATTCTCTCCTTGTAAAAATCCTTCTTTGGGAAGTGTGATATGATATGTTTTCCCTGATTTATTGGTCAGGGAATAGCGGCGCAGCCAGGGATTGAATTCCCTGAGGATACGATAATTGATCTTCTGGCTGGCAGCAAAAGCTGCAAGGTCGCTGATGGAGGAATCCACTGATTTTGTATACGTCTTAAGCGGTGGATAGAAGTCTTTTTCACGGAAATAAAATCCGTAGGATGTCGGATGGAGATAGATGGTTTTCAGGGCAAGGATCCTGTAAACATAACGTGAAGTTTCTTCTACAAGGTACGTGTCATAATAACTTGTGACCCCTTGTTTATCCAGTGCTTTCCCCACGCCATCAATGCCCCGGTTGTATGATGCGGCTACCAGTGTCCAGCTTTTGTATTCGCCGTAAGCCTCTTTAAAATATTTGCAGGCAGCTGCTGTTGCCTTCTCAACATTGTACCTTTCATCGACTTCATCAGTGATTTCGAGCCCGTACTTCTGCCCGGTTCCTTTGATGAACTGCCAGAACCCTTCGGCTCCTGCTGTTGAAACAACGTTGGCGAAATTACTTTCGGCAACGGCCAGGTATTTGAAATCGTCGGGAATGTCGTTTGCTTTAAGTAGGGGTTCAATCACGGGAAACCAGCGATGGGCACGTTTGAACATCAGGGTCGTTGAAGATTGCATATAGGTGTTTGCAAGAATTTCGCGGTCAAGGCTTTCCCGGACATAAAAAAGATTCAGCGGTACCGGTTCCCCAGCGAAATCAATCTTCGCGGGGAGTTCGGGTGTCAGTATCCTGTATGACCGTGCGAAAAGGTTGCGGTATTCCTGGTCGATGTTCCGGATTTCAATTTTCGCGTAGATGAACGAGCTGATCACGACCAGTAATAACATGCCGGTGAGAACATATTTTAATTTATTTTTCATTCTAGGAGTTAAAAAGGAGTGTTGAAGCTGCTGAACAGCGGGCTTTGTTTGTCGCGTTCTGAAAGAACCGGATCATTGATGCCCCAGCGAATATCCAGGACGGGGTCGTTCCATGCAAGACTTCTTTCGGATTCCTTATTATAGACAGCGGTGCACTTATAAAAAAATATAGTATCGTCTTCCAGGGTGAGGAATCCATGTGCAAACCCGGGCGGGATCCAGTACATGCGTTTGTTTTGTTCCGAGAGTTCAACGCCTTCCCATTTACCAAAAGTCGGGGAATCCTTCCGGAGATCCACCGCCACATCAAGTACTGCCCCTTTCACCACCCTCACCAGTTTTCCCTGTTGAGAAGGCGGAGCCTGGAAATGCAGGCCACGCAACACACCTTTCCCGGATTTGGACTCATTGTCCTGGACAAATCTCAGGTCCAGTCCTAAATTGAGAAACTTCTCCCAGTTATAGGATTCAAAGAAATATCCACGATCATCCCGGAATACATCCGGGTCAATGATGAAAAGCCCGTCAAGCTGTGTTCTGATCAGTTTCATATACCGGTTTTATAAATGGACACATACACCATAAGCCAGCGCAACTGCTTCCATTACAGCTTCCGACATGGTCGGATGGGGATGGATCGTCTCGATGATCTCCTTGCCGGTGGTTTCCAGTTTCCTTGCTGCAACGACCTCTGCGATCATTTCCGTGACATTGTCACCGATCATGTGCGCACCAAGCCATTCGCCATATTTCGCATCAAAGATGACCTTCACAAAACCTTCCCTTGCACCGGATGCCGTAGCTTTCCCTGATGCCGTGAAGGGGAATTTTCCGACCAGCACTTCGTACCCGACTTCCTTTGCTGCTGCTTCGGTCATGCCGACCGATGCAATCTCGGGATGTGTATAGGTACAACCGGGAATGTTGCCGTAATCCAGCGGTTCCACATCCTGTCCTGCCATTTTTTCAACGCAGGTGATGGCTTCGTGTGATGCAACATGGGCCAGTGCAGGACCTCTGACAATATCACCAATGGCGTAATACCCTTCAACATTGGTGCGGTAAAAATCATCTACAACAACCTTACCCTTTTCGGTTTTAATGCCGGTTTCTTCAAGACCAATTCCTTCAAGATTTGTGGAAACTCCAACAGCAGATAAAACAATATCGGCTTCAAGAATTTCTTCCCCTTTTTTTGTTTTTACTGTCACCTTGCAGGTTTTTCCGGAAGCATCCACAGCTTCCACTGAAACGCCTGTCATCACCTTCATGCCCGATTTCTTGAACGAACGCTCCAGTGCTTTTGAAACTTCTTCATCTTCCACGGGAACAATATTTGGCAGGATCTCAACCAGTGTCACTTTTGTACCGATTGACTGGTAGAAATAGGCGAATTCAGAACCGATGGCACCTGAACCAATGACAATCAGGGATTTTGGCTGTTCCGGCAGCGTCATGGCTTCCCGGTATCCGATAATTTTTTTCCCGTCCTGTTTGATGTTTGGAAGTTCCCTTGACCGGGCACCGGTTGCAAGGATGATATGGGTGGCCTGGTACGAAGTGACTTTCCCTTCGCCATCTGTGACCTCCACAATTTTCCCGGGTTTGATTCTGCCTTTTCCATGGATCACATCGATCTTGTTCTTGGTGAACAGAAACTGGATTCCCTTGCTCATGGTATCAGCCACATCACGGCTTCTTTTTATGACTGCCGGAAAATCAGCCTTTGCTTCCCCGGCGATGATGCCATAATCTGCAGCGTGCAGGATGGTTTGTAACGCAGAAGCGCTTTTTAATAAGGCTTTAGTAGGAATACAGCCCCAATTCAGGCAGATACCACCCAGTTCGGAACGTTCCACAACGCCCACTTTAAAACCTAATTGTGAAGCACGAATCGCAGCAACATACCCTCCCGGTCCGCTGCCAATAACAATAATATCGTAGTTCATTTTTTTGCTTTTTTGAATCTGCGAAAGTACTAAATAATAGTAATCTTAGCAATATATTGAAGTCAACATGATTTCAATAATGGAGCCGGATTTTAATATGGATTTCGATTTTCGAAATTCGATTTTCGAAATTCATTGACCATTTCGTTGTTATTGGAAAAAACTACGGCTTGCACCTTTGTGGTTGTTTTAATAAATTTTATATTTGCTCAACTATCTTCGAAATTCAAATATCATCATTAACCCTTAATTTCAGGAGTTTCTATGTCAAAACAGGGATTCAACACCAAAGCAATACATGCAGGACATTCTGAATTCAGCCCGGATTCAATGTCTGCACCGATTTACCAGTCAGTTGCATATCCTTATGCTGATGCAAAGGAAGCGGCTGATATTTTTACAGGAGAAAAACCTGGATATACTTATGGACGGTGGGACAACCCGACAGTCAATCTGTTTGAGACCCGGATGGCTGCACTGGAAAATACTGAAGCCGCAATTGCTGCATCTTCCGGAATGGCTGCAATCTTCCTGCTGACCCATCACCTGCTTAGTCCCGGTGAAAATGTCGTTTCTTCAAACCGGGTATATGGAGGAACTTTCGGATTATTCAATGTCGGACTTCCAAAGATGGGCGCTGGTGTAAAATGGGTAACCAAGCCCGAATCCATTGCCGCATGGGAAAAAGCAATTGATTCCAAAACAAAATTCCTCTTTGTTGAAACCCCGAGCAATCCTTCACTTTTCATAGCCGACATTCCGGCACTGGCAGCACTGGCAAAAAGGAAAAAGTTACCGCTGGTTGTCGATAACACGATCTGCACGCCTGCTTTGCAGCAGCCTATTACTCTTGGTGCCGATATTGTTGTTCATTCAACCACGAAGTATATCTGCGGAAATGCAACGAGTCTTGGTGGAATCGTGTGCGGCTCAAAAAACCTGATTGATGGGATCCGCCAGAACGGGATCCGCTATTTAGGCCCGGCAATGGCGCCGCTGAACGCATGGTTAAGTCTGAATGGTCTGGAAACACTGGCATTGAGAATGGAGCGTCATTGTTCCAATGCACTGGCGATTGCAAAATTTCTTGAAAAGCATCCAAAGGTCAACTTTGTGAATTACCCCGGGTTACCCTCCAATCCTTATCATAAGATGATAAAATCACAAATGAAAGGTTGCAGCTCACTGATGTCGTTCGAACTGAAAGGAACCTACGAGGAGGCCACGAAATTTATTGATGCCCTGCAGATCATCCTTCATGCCACACACCTGGGAACATGCAAGACGATTGTCACGCACCCGGCGTCCACAACACATTCGGCCATGGGTGAAGCTGAAATGCGGAAAGCAGGGATCTCACCATCACTGATCCGGCTCTCGATCGGGATCGAAGATGAGAAGGATCTCATCAATGATCTTTCCCAGGCATTTAAAAACATGTCCTTAAACAATAAGAAAACTGCCAGTTTCAAGTCTGGGAAATATCCTCTTGCCTTTTAAATGCTAGAATCAAAATCTTTATAAACTTACTATTCTCAAATTTCTAAACGACATCAACTAAAATCTTATTCAATGTCAAAGAATCGTTATACTGAAGCTGCTGCCAGGGCTGCCAATTGGCACCAGGAATACCTGAAGAAAATGAAATCGTGCCGGTTTGATACCATCGCTGTTCACGGGATTTATTCCATGCAGGAGGCCCTTGATTTCAATCAGGGATCGATCATCGAGCCCATTTATATGTCGACATCCCAGGCTTACCGCGATTCGGATGAGATGGAAGCTGCACTGGGTTATGAAATCCCGACCTGGTGCTACTCCCGGATTGCAAACCCAAGCGTCTATTATCTTGAAGGTGTTCTCGCACTCCTCGAAGGATACGGAACAGGTCATGACGTTTCCTGCATTGCCACATCTTCCGGGATGGCCGCGATTCAAAGCGCCGTTGATCCTTTCCTGACAACCACACCCGTTCATTCTGCCGAAAAAATGAACTTCGTTGCCACTACCCAGGTTTATGGCGGAACATTTCAGCAGTTTGCTGTGCGCAAGCAACAGGAGCGCGATATTGAGTGGAGAAAAGTGATCAATTCTGCTGATATTGATGAATGGGAAAAACTGATCGATGAAAATACACGGTTCCTTTATGGAGAATTGCCCAGTAACCCCACGTTGAGTTTCTTTGATATCAAAGCCGTTGCAGACCTTGCCCACAAACATGGTTTGCCATTGATCATTGATGCAACGGTGGCAACTCCTGCATTGATGCGCCCCATCGAATTCGGAGCTGACATTGTGGTGCAATCGGTAACCAAATCCTTGTTCTCAAGCGGTTTTGGAATTGCAGGTGCCGTGATTTCCAAAAAGAACATCACATGCAAGATCGGGAGCGATGCCATGAAGGCTGATTTTGCAGGTTATCT
>CAIKNA010000278.1 GCA_903828645.1 uncultured Bacteroidales bacterium | reverse complement strand
GGACCCGAAATATCGGCCATTGCCTTATGGGCGGCTTCCCGGGGCGAAAGATGATCCTCCTCCATATATCGCCTTACCGCCTCCACCACGATGATGGCGTCGTCGACCACGATGCCGATGGCTAAAACGAACCCGAACAGCGTGAGCTTGTTGATTGTGAATCCCAGCGGGATAAAGAAGATGAAAGTACTGACAATCGAGACCGGAATGGCCAGCACGGGAATCAGGGTTGAACGCCAGTCCTGCAGAAAGACAAATACAACGAGTACCACCAGGGCCAGTGCCTCCAGCAGGGTTTTGATCACTTCGCTCACCGACACCTTTACCACCGATACCGATTCGAAGGGCACGTTGTAAGCCACATCATTCGGGAAGGATTTGCTAAGCCGATCCATCATTTTATACACCCCGTCGGCGACTTCCAGCGCATTGCTCCCCGGGGTCTGGTAGATCATCATGTACGAAGCCGGGTTGTTATCGACATAGGCAACCCCCGAGTAGTTGAATTTACCAAGTTCGACCCTGGCAACATCTTTGAGGTAGATGATCGAACCGTCGGCGGGATTGGCGCGTACCACGATGTTGCTGAAATCCTCAACCGTGCTGAGTCTTCCATTCACGGTTACGGAGTATTCAAACGGCTGGCCCTTTGGCTGGGGCGGTGTACCAACCGAGCCGGCAGCCACCTGAACGTTCTGATCCTGCACCGCGGAGAGCACATCCTGTGCCGACAGCCCGAGACTGGCCATCTTGTCGGGCTTGAGCCAGATGCGCATGCTGAAGTCATCGGTCCTTGAAAAAATGTCACCGACACCCTTTACCCGTAACAGTGCATCCCTCACGAAAATGTTGGTGTAATTATCGAGGAAGCGGATGTTGTGTGTTCCCTTCGGTGAGAAAAGAGCCACGATCATCAGCCCGGTCGGGTTGCGCCTGCGTACCGTAACGCCCAGGCGTTTCACCATGTCGGGCAGGATGGGATTGGCTATATTCACCCTGTTCTGCACATCGGTGGTGGCCACATCGATGTCGGTGCCAATGTCGAAATAAACGTTCATCGACGAACGTCCGTCGTCTGTGCTGCTACTCTGGATATAGCTCATCCCCGGCACCCCGTTTATCTGCAGTTCGATGGGGGTGGTCACTGTTTGCTCCACGGTGGTGGCATCGGCCCCCACATACTGGCTCGACACCTGCACGACCGGGGGGGTGATGTCGGGGTACTGGCTCACCGGAAGGGTCAGGATGGCAAGTATCCCTAAAATGACCAGGGTCATGGATATTACGATCGCGGTGATCGGGCGCTTGATAAAGGTATCGGCTATCATGGGGTCGAATTCTGATGGAGTTGATTCCCGGTCTTATTTTTTCTTGTTGTCGGCCGGTGGCATCACGGTAATGGCCGAGCCGTCGGTCAGTTTCTGGATCCCGTCGAGCACGATGGTTTCACCGCCTTCGAGCCCTGCCAGCACCACGATGTCAGAATAGACCCTGGGGCCGGGCTGGATTTTTACCTGGCTCACCTTATTATTGTTAACTACGAATACGAAATACTCGCTCAACTGCTCCATCACCGACCTGAATGGCACGAGAATCTGTCGTCCCGAACTCGGATTCAGCACGTTAACCTTACAACTCATCCCGGGTTTAAGAGTTTTTTCCCTGTTCGGAACAGTAATCCTTACCCTGATCGTGCCTGTCGATGGATCAACTGCCCGGTCTATCACGCTTAACCGCCCGTTAAAAGGGTATGTCGAATTGTCAGCCAGAATGATCCTGAAGGTGGAATCATCGGGAAGACGGGCCATATTCGCCAGTTTCTCAAAGCGGCCGAGTTCGGTTTCACTGATCGCGAAATCCACTCCCATGGAATCGTCGGAGGAGATCGTGTTGAGGAGGGTCGTGCCGGGAGTTACCAGGGCGCCCAGCCTTACCTCTGAAAACCCGATGGTGCCATCGAACGGGGCAGTGATGAGTGAGTAGTCAAAGTTGGTTTTGGTCTGCACCAGTTCAGAATTAGCGGCCATGATCTGCTGCTTTGCATTATTAAGGTCGGTCATGGCGTTGTCGGATATCTGCCTGGCGATTGCTTCCCTGCCTGCCAGGTCGGTATAACGGTCGGCGTCGCGCTGGGCCTTCTCGAGGTTATCCTCGGCGATCTTCACCTTGGCCCGGGTGCCGGAGTAAGCCGCTTCATATTTGCGGCGGTCAATCTCGTACAGTTTTTCGCCTTTATGTACCCGTTTTCCTTCGGTGAAATAGATCCCGGTGATATACCCGCTTACCTGCCCGCGAAGCTCCACCTCCTTCAAAGGCACCAGATTCCCCGGATAGGAGTTATAGAACACCGCCTCGCTCATGCCAACCTTGGTTACCGTTACCGGCACCGCCGGTTCTTCCTTTGAACGGTTTGCATTCTCCCTGCCGCATGAAAGCAGGGCCGCAACCATTGGGATTAAGATTATTGCCTGGATAGTCCTGTACATTGCGATTTTCTTTTTCGATTTATTTCGGCTGGATCAGACCAAGCGCTTTCTCAAGGTCGAGCTTGCTCGACAGCACCCGGAACATCATGTCGAGGTAATTGAGTTCGGCCGTGCGCAGGTCGGTCTCGGAAACGATGACTTCGAGGTACGCCTTGATCCCTTTATCATACTGGTATTTCACGGTGTTGAAAATGTTCCTGGCAATGACCATATTTTCTTTGGATACTTTCAACTGGTCGAGGTTGCTGACATACTGTGACCGGGCGCTGGTATATTCACTGCTGATCACATTTTCGAGGTACTCTGTTCCAACCTGCAGCCTCTTGTACTGCAACCTGGCTTTGTCGAGACCCTGGAACCTGCTCAGCCCCTGGAATATAGGATAGGTCAGCTTCAGGCCGACGAACGAACTGGAGGATGTCTTCGAATAGAGACTTGCAAATTGGTCGCTTCCATAGGAGGGGATGAATTCATAGAATGCCGACAGGGAGGGGAAGAAGTTCGAACGGGAATACCTGATGTCGGCTCCCTGCAGGTTCAGGGCAGTCTGCATCTGCTGGTATTCGACCCGTGTTTTGTAATCGGGGACCTTTGACGTATCGGTCACTGTTTCGTTTTCAAAACGGGATGAATCATAGGAAACGCTGAACTTTTTTTCAGGGGGCACTCCCATCAGTTGCTTCAGCACCGCATATTTCGTTTTGACCGATTCCCCGGAGGCTCTCCGCTGTGCCTGCACATTGCTGAGTGCGATCCGGGCGCGCTGGTAGTCGATGTTGTCGGTGATACCGTTTTTGTAAAGATTGTAGGCATCATCGTAATTGCGTTGCAGGCGGACGATGTCCTCGTCGAGCACCCTGAGCTGTTGTTCGGTCAGGAGCACATCGAAAAACGCCTTTGCTACCCCTACATAGGTATCGATCTTTGTGAGTTCGGTATTCTGGGAGGCCTGTTTGCGACGTTCCTTTGAACTGGAGGCGGCCAGGTAGAGGTTGCTGTTGAAAAGGGTTTGGTTTACCAGGAAAAGGCCCGAAGAGGTCTGGTTCGAGGTGGCCGGGTACCTGATGGGAGGGCCTGAAGGATCAAGCTGGTTTGGGATGCTCGTCATAGGTGCCACGAAATAATGCTGGATATTGGCATCCAGTTCAATTTGCGGGTACCATCCCGACAGGGCTGTTCGCACATCCTTTTTGGTTATCTCTTCATCGATCATCGCCTGCTTTACCTGCGCCTGGTTCGAAAGTGCGAAGCCGATGCACTGGTTCAGGGTGAGTCGGGAAGGAAGCGAGTCGTGGGTTGCCTGGGCAAAGAGCAGTGCGGGAGTTGTGAGCAACACAGCCAGGATCAAACTCCCGGGGAATGAGATAATCCTGCTTTTATGATTTGTCCGGAAAAGATAAAAATGACGCATCTGGTGGCTTGACGACCGACCCTGTATCGCTGCTGGATCGTCCATAGGTTGATAAGTTAAACGGATAAACGGTGATATAGAAAACAAATTTCAGAAACCAGGACAAAATTACCAATTAACTGGTATAGTACACCTGCATTTTCCCAATTGATGTCCGAACATCCAAAATGCATCCCGGGGATACTCAAACGGCCTGGAGTTGAAATGTATCTTTTGAGAAACGTTTTTTAAAGATTTGTCCATTCGGTCATGGCCGTTATCCGTCAGGAGCTCACTTTAAATATTTATGAGGCAACATTCCCGTTTTTTCGTGTTATATTTATAGGATGATCTTTTCGCGAAGGAAAAAAGAAGCGGTTAGCGGCGACAGGGCCATAGAGGTGATACACGACCGCTATGCGCCATGGCTGTTTGCCATTTGCCTGCGCTATGCCGGGAACCGGGAAGATGCAGAAGATATCTTTCAGGATGGCTTTGTCAAGATGATACTGGCATATAACAAGTTTAAGCCTGTTGGCAGCCTCGAGGGCTGGATGCGCAGGATCATGGTCAACACAGCCTTAAATCACATCAGAGACCACCAAAAGGAAAAAATGTTTACGGATGTTGAACCATCCATGGAAGTTGTCGACGATACCGATGATTTCGACGGATGCGAGGTTACGGAGGATGCATTAATGGAACTGGTTTCCTCACTTCCGCCGGGTTACCGGATGGTTTTCAACCTTTATGTGATGGAGGATCATTCGCATAAGGAAATTGCCGAAATGCTTGGCATTTCAGAAAACACATCCAGATCGCAATTGTTAAAAGCAAGAAGCCAATTACGGAAACGGCTCAGTGTTTATCAAAATGAAAATATTTATGCGCAAAGAACAGCATCCATTAGATGACACGTTTCGCCGCGGGTTGGAGGATTATCAGGTCATGCCAACCCGGGAACAACGGTCGGCAGTTCTCAGGAAAGCGGAAGAGGAGATGCGAAAAGGCTCCTCTTCAGGATGGAGAATTGCGGGCTTCAGTGCGGCGTTGCTGCTTGTAACAGGTCTGGTTGTCTGGATCATGGTATCGGGTGATCGCGATGCCGGGAGAAATGAAGAATCACAGGTGAAAGGAGGAGCCTCTTCAGGCCTGGCGTTGGCTCCCCGTGGATCCGTTTTAAGCACACTACCGGCAAAGGGCCGGGAAACACAGGAAAATGAGGCCAATGCGACCTCTGAACAAACACTACCGGAACCGGCAACCAGTTTGACATCACACATAACCGGCGCGCCGGATGTTTCCCGGGATGAGACTCCTGAAAACACACCGGTGCAAACGTTGCTTAACGATTCCACGCAAAAGCCGACCCCGGCAGAAACAACAGCATTGTTTCCCGAAACGGTTCCTCCCCTTACTACTGTGGTTTTAGCACAAAAGGATCCGGAAGTTGCAACGAAACCGGAAGTTGCCCCCCCGGCGGTTGTCCGGTCTCAGAAAACCTCCCTGCCACGCGACTGGAATGTCACCCTGGGTCTCTATTATACTCCTGAATGGATGTTCAACACGTTGAACGGAGAAAAGTTTGTGAATAATGCGGGTTTCGAAGGGACTTTTCACTTTGGAAAGTATTCGGTCAGTACAGGCATGGGGCTCAGTATGACAGTCGGTTCAAACGAACTGCTTGTGAAAACAAACCCTTTCAAGGGAACCTATACCTTTCTTGATTCGATCACCTTCAACTGGGATCAGCAACACTATAACCTGGTCGCGAACTATTTTACGACCGACAAATCCGTATACGATACGACCTTGCAGAACAGCATTTCATCTGTCAAAAAACGCTATACCTACCTGCAGGTGCCGCTGGTCCTGGGTTACGATTTCTGGCAGGATTCACGGTTTTCGGTGGGAATCAGGGGTGGAGCCGTTATGTCGGTGCTCCTGAAGACAGAGAATTTATCAGGGGCATATGATGCAGGAAATGACAGGATCATTTCCATCAATGATATTTCTCCCGACCGCATCAGCTTAAACTGGCAGGCTGTGGCAGGGATCAGCGCCTCCCTGAAACTCTCGGAAAGGTTTAGCCTGGAACTGGAACCCGATGTACGTTATTATTTCAACTCGGTATATGAATCGTCGGTAATTACCAAAAAACCATGGTCCATCGGGTTGAAGTCGGCATTCCTTGTCAAATTATAGCAAAATTCATTCTGACCCGGGCAACGTTTGCCCGATCGCGGGTTTATAGTATATGAACAATCATTCATCGACATCCAACTGCTAAAAATTTACAACATGAAAAAAATCATCCTCTTCTTCCTGGCCTGTTTCACTGCGGTCAGTTTACTGGCGCAGATGAATCCGATCCATGTGTCGGGCTATGTCACCGACAGCATTTCAGGAACACCGGTCGCCAACTTCCCGGTACACATCGACATTGATTCGGCCGGTGGTTTTATATATCATCATGAGGTCCGAACGATGCTCAATGGCCTTTATGCTGATACCATTTTTTTTAACAATGGAATTGTTCCCGCCGGAACAATGAGAGTGACCGCACTTGACTGCATGCTCCACCCTCACTTTGCGGATTTCGCATTTGGCCCCGGCAACCAAAACTTCACCAAGGACTTTATCATTTGCACAGGACCTCCGCCATTACCCTGCCATGCTGATTTCTACCCGGCCTTTGCTCCTCCTCCTCCATTGTCCGTCCATTTCATCAATACATCGGTTGGGGTCAACGGACCCTGGTTGTGGTCTTTTGGCGACGGCATCACCTCAACACTGTTTACTCCCGTGCATACCTATGCATCACCCGGGATCTACCAGGTTACGTTGAAAATGGGCGATAGCCTGGGCGGTGGTTGTTTCGACAGCAGGACCCATGAAATACATATCGGTGACAGCACGGGGGGCGGATGTCATGCCGGTTTCACCTGGCATTGCGATTCCAATGCCGCCATGAAAACAGTCCACTTCACCGACCTGAGCGTTGGCGGCGGTTCAACCTGGCACTGGAGTTTTGGCGACAGCACTTTTTCCGCTGATCAGAATCCTGTTCATACCTATGCCAGCAATGGAACATACCATGTATGTCTTACTATTACACACACCAATCCTGCATGCAAGGATGTTGCATGCTGGGAAGTGCAGATCGGCCCTCCACCGCCCCCGCCATGTGCAAGCTGGTTCACACATATGCCCAACTGGCTGCATCTGAGTTTTGAAGGCCATATGCCATTCGATCAGCCGGCTACCTATACCTGGAGTTTTGGTGATGGAACCTTCGGCGCCGGGAAAAACGTTGACCATGTTTACGCAGCCCCGGGCTGGTATGCAGTTACCCTTTCTACCATCCGCCAGGATTCAAGCCAGTGCGCCTGGACCAGCCTTCAGCAGATCCTGGTAGGCGACAGCAACAAT
>CAIKNA010000277.1 GCA_903828645.1 uncultured Bacteroidales bacterium | reverse complement strand
TCCCAACCGTAAGAACAAGTGTTTTGCTTACAGTGCCGTAATTGTTGGTTGCCGAGACAGGAATATTGTAGGTGCCAGCCATGGAAGGAGCTCCGTTGATCGCATGTGTAGCCGGGTTAAATGTCAATCCAGCGGGTAAATTGGTTGCATTGCAGGTTATGGTTCCTGTTCCTGTAGCCTGGATTTCATAAAGAAATGACTGGTTGACAGGGGTATGAACCGCAAGATTCCCCGTGATTACCGGAGGTGAACCCGGTGACAGAATGGAGAAAATAAGTGTTTTTGTGCTCGTACCCATGAGGTTGTCTGCTGTCAGCGTTACGTTTTTGACCTGTGCCGTTGCAGGTGTTCCACTGATGGTATGTGTGGCGGCATTGTAGGTGAGCCCGGTTGGTAAACCGGCTGCATTGAATGTGATCGGGCCGGTTCCGGTCGCGGTAATCACATATGGCGTGATGGCGGTACCGACAATCCCTGCCGCTGCGAGCGTGCTGGTGATCACAGGAACCACCGGTGCGCTGCAATCCTGTGAAAGGATGGCATATCCCGGGTTATGCCAGGTAATGTGTGAACCGAATGAGCCATTTTTAGGGCTGATTGAAGTTGCCCAGAAATCAATATAGCCTGATAATCCGGATTCGGCAATGCTGCTTGAGGATGTTCCCAGTGCGTGAATTTGTGATCCCTGTGAGGCCGGACCGGTAACATTACCCTGGATGCTGAATGTGCCGGTTTCGATGAGGCTTTGCAATCCCAGTGAAACCGTTGCATCACCTGAAAAGGTGGTTTTGCCGGTCACTTTTATGAATGCATTCTGGTTGTTGACCAGGCCGGGGCTGGATTCTGAGCCGGAGGTCACTTTAAATGCATCATTTGAATTGCTGTTGATGAACAACTGGCAGTAATTGACTACCCTGCCATCTTCGGTAACGAGTGCATTTTCAACCACGGTCATGTGAAATTCATTGATCAGGGTACCTCGTACTTCGAGTCCGTTCGACAAGGTAACCACACCCCAGTTGTGCATGGTTGCGCCGTCTTTAATTTGTAAATATTTCCCGGTTCCGGCCTGGGCAAAATTTACCGTGCCGTAATTTTCCATTGTACCGTTTAATTCTGTCACGGGAAGTGTAACAGTTCCCGAAGGGGAGATGATGAGGGTTCCCGAGCCGGAAAGCGAGGTAATGTTGGCACTGCCGCACACCCTTACAGTTCCTCCCTCATTGATCGTTAACTTAAGCGTACTTACGCTGATCCCGGGCTGAACCACGTATATCTGTCCTGAATGAATGGTGTAAGTGCCGTTGACGGAGATGGGGGTTCCGGTATTGCAATCATTGGATGCAGTTCCTTCGGTCGATTTGACCCCCGGCTGGCCAAATGTGTAAATCAGCGTGTTTCCGTTCAGGGGCACAGAGACATACTCATTCAGACCGGTAAGGGAACTTCTGCCAATCCAGAGTTCCTTTAAACGGGAGGGAACCCGCACGTTCGTCTTAAATTGTGCGTTGGCATCAGCAGCACCTGTAGCGATCAGTTTTCCGTCAACAGCTGGATCTCCCTGGTAAATCTGGATGACCGAAAGCAGCTGGGTACCGGAATTCGGAACTCCGATGGTGACTTCGAGATTGATGAAATTATCAAACTGAAAAGAAGGATTGATTTTCAAGTCAGTGAATTTTGCCGGCAGATCGACCGTGGATTCACCGGTTTTGCGGCAGCCATATTGAAATAAAAGGATGGAACAAAATCCTAAAACTGTTGCAAGTGTTTTTATATTTTTTAACATAGTTGTTTTTCTCATAATTAATTTGTGTTATTTTTTCTGCACCATATGAAAAATCGTGCCAAAATTAAATATGTTTTTTAACACACTGATTAATAAAGCATTAATATTTTTATTAATTAAGAATTATCTCAATATGGGAACGTGATATTGTTTTAGGAATAATATCCAGTGCGGAGATTTAGCCGTCGTAGCCGCAGGTTAATGGATGCCGGCCGCCCGGAATAAAAAAGTATCAGGTGGAGACAATCTTATAAACCTTGTCTGCTTTGCGGAGGAAGGTGTCGACGGAGATGCTGCATCTTTCGCCTTTAACTGTTTTTTCGACAGCCTTAAGATCAACATGGATTTCAGGAAGGGTCAGTTCGATGGAGCCGGTGGTCGGTCCCTGGATGTAAACGCGGTCGCCGGGTATTAGCTGGCCCGATTCCATTTTGATTTCAGCAACCTTGAGTTTTGTAAAATAGTTGGTGATTTTTCCGGCATACACCTTTGTTTGGGTTGCCACCGACCCATGCTGTTCAGCCCATTCCCCCATTTTCCTGCCGAGGTAATACCCGTCCCAGAATCCGCGGTTATATACCGTTTTCAACTGCTCAGTCCACCGATCGGCCTTTTCCTGTGTAAAGGTGCCTGCCGTGACCGCATCGGCCGCCTGACGGTAACAGGAAACGACAGTTTTAACATATTCGGGACTGCGCCCGCGCCCTTCGATCTTCAGAACGGAAACGCCGGCTTTGACAATTTTATCGAGGAACCCGATGGTGCAAAGGTCTTTTGGCGACATGATATACTCATTGTCAACCTCCAGTTCGATCCCTGTATCGGTATCGGTAACATGGTATGGTCTCCGGCAAATCTGGTAACAACCGCCCCGGTTGGCAGATACATTATAGTGATCAAGACTCAGGTAACATTTTCCGGAAACTGCCATGCACAGGGCTCCGTGGGCAAAAATCTCGATCCTGACCGGGTTTCCGGCAGGCCCGGTAATTTTCCGGCGTTTGATCGCCCGGGTTATGGCAGCTACCTGTTCAAGGGAAAGTTCCCTCGCCATGACCATCACATCGGCCACCTGCGACCAGTATTTCACAGCTTCAAGGTTGGTGATGTTGGTCTGGGTCGACATATGAACCGCCATTTCGATCGATCTCGCATATTGAATTACGGCGTGGTCTGAAGCAATGATCGCTGTGACCCCGTTTTTTTTTGCCGAATCAACCATCCGCTTCATCTCCTTCACCTCCCGGTCAAAGATCACCGAGTTCAATGTGAGGTATGTCCTGATGTTATTCTTTCGGCAGATACGGGTGATCTTTACCATGTCACGCAGGGTAAAATTAACCGATGACCTGGCACGCATGTTCAGTGTCCCGACACCGAAATAAACGGAATCGGCACCTGCTTCAATGGCAGCCGACAAAGATTCCCAGGAACCTGCAGGAGCAGTAATTTCAATTGTCTGCAAACGAAGTTTTTTGCAAAGGTATGAATTGTAAGG
>CAIKNA010000276.1 GCA_903828645.1 uncultured Bacteroidales bacterium | reverse complement strand
TCTTGGTTACGCCCCAGGTTGAATTGTAAGCAACAAGATATCCTCTTGAATCCTGGAAAGACAATAATGGGAAGTCAACGTTGTTAGCGCCACCTGCTGCTGTCCTTAAGTTTCTCCAATGTAAGTTAGCATCGCATTCGCCTGGTAACCAGTTGTAGAAATCCCATGTTAATGGGTTCCCCGGGAAAGTACCAGGATATGTTGGTGCAAATACGCCATTACAAATTGGCTGGTTGCTAACCGGTGATGACAGGAAATGCCATGACAGGTTATTTGGAATGTTTCGCTGAATAGTAGCTGTACCAGTTACTCCACCATTGGTAATCAATGATCCCTGGCTTTCAACAAGCAGACTGCCGATAATCGACAAATTGCCATCAACTGTTAAAGCTCCGTCAGCAGATACATCAACTGATCCTGATGATCTGATCGTCAGGTTTCCGCTGATATCCAATTCGCCAATGACAGTCATGCCACCTGAAAGGGTAGATTTTACAGCAGTACCATAAACGTCTACATTACCAACATGAATGGTCTGTGTCTGACCAATAACAGGATAATTCGGGCAACCTACCGGAATGATAGCATCACCGGTTGTTCCCGGAATATTGTCGCCAACCCAGTTGTGAGGTGTCAGCCAGTTATTGTCAACAAGACCTGACCATGTAGGTGTGCAAACATTTACTGTGAGAGTCTGTGTAACAGGAACAGAAGGACAACCAAATGAATTGTTGTAGTTATAAGTTATTGGGAATGAACCTGCTGCTGAAGGATTAAATGTGCTTCCGCTCAGATAAAGAGGATTGCCACTGTATACACCACCTGCAGGTGAAGCATTCAATGTAATCGCTGGATCACCAACACATGCATTAGCAAGCGCGTTGAATGTAATAATATCCATCGTGTGTAACGTAACTGTAGCAGTGGAACTCATCGGAGTTGTTCCTACAATTGCTCCTCCGTTGCCAACACCAACTACTGAATAGACAAATGTACCTAGTCTGGTTCCCATAGGAATAGCAGCGCCTGTACCGGCATAAGTCGGTGACAGTGGAGTTGCTCCCTGGTAAAGAGTATAAGTTACACCAGCCTGTGAATTTGCTAAACCTACCGGCATGCCGGCACCTGGTTCGCAATAGGGGCCGCCACCGGTCATAGCATAAGCTGTAGGAGGGACGCTTATTGTATAAACAACCAGTACTTGTCCGTTTCCACCTGCAGCACCCACAGAAGGAGTCCCGGCTATGGATGCACAACCTGCTGCTCCGCCACCAGGTGTAACACCTGCTACGGGAGAAGAAGAGCCAGTAAATGTATAATAAGCAGTTGATCCGGCCGCACCTTTATAAGGTGAAGTATTCGGGGTTCCAGAACCAGCTGTTCCTCCAATAGAAGAAGTTGTTGAACTGGTAGCAGGAGAGGAAATACCTCCGGCACCGGCATTCCCTGCGCCACCACCACCACCACCACCACAATTCCAGTTATAACCATTTCTTACCCCGTTGGCACCTTTCCCACCATTGAAAATTGTAGTATACGTGCCTGTGTTTCCTCCTGGGCCGCCCACTCCTGTTGAACCGTTACCAGAGGCACCAGTGCCACCTGCTCCACCACTTGCTGAAACAGTTCCACCAGGTCCAGTAAAAGTGCTAGTGCCCCCCGTTCCACCTGCATTTGCAGCGACAGAACCTCCAGTACAGCTGCCTGCCGTGCCACCGCTTCCAACCGTGACAGTATATATATCCCCTGGAGAGACTGTTAATGTTTTAATAGCGCAAGCACCACCACCTCCACCAGCACTGGCGTTTAAGGTGGTGTAATTTGTTGGGGCGGCTGCACCTCCGCTTCCGCCTCCGGCTCCGTAAGTATAAACAGTTATTGATGTCACACCAGCAGGCACAGACCATTGACCTGCAGGTA
Source organism: uncultured Bacteroidales bacterium (assembly GCA_903828645.1). Taxonomy (GTDB): domain Bacteria; phylum Bacteroidota; class Bacteroidia; order Bacteroidales; family FEN-979; genus CAIVAT01. The sequence goes on along the minus strand of CAIKNA010000276.1, from coordinate 1,559 downwards.
AATTAATTGTTGTTTGTGCTTTTGCGTGTATATTGATAAATAGCAAGACAACTATGCCAGCTAAAATACAGCGTAATTTTTTGGGAAAAAGTGTTTTCATGCGTAGCGGTTTTTGGTTTAATACAAAGATAACTCTGGCAATTCCTGCATGCAAACCAATATTCTTCAAAAGTAGGATGAGTTATCTTGAATTCAGACCTGTACAGGCATTCCTTTGCCATTTCAACAACAACTGCTTCACTGACTGCTCCGTGAGCGGAGATTCTTTCGTTATCAACCGATAGTTCTTTCTGCTTGATTTCATTGGAGTACTGACACATCGGTTCAGATTTGAAGTAATAAATTTGTGATTCAGGGATCGTAATCGTAAAAATAACGTTATATTTGCGATTATAATCAATAGATCATGGTAGAAAGAGCCATAAAAAAAACAATTTCTGATAAACTCGAGACAGGAAAGGCAATTTTACTTTTTGGTCCGAGGCAAACGGGCAAAACAACCCTGCTACACCAGATATTTGATGATAAACAGGGGGTCATGTGGCTAAACGGCGATGAAGCAGATGTAAAACAGCTCTTTGAAAATGGATCTTCTGCAAGGTTCAACGCGCTATTTGGCAAATGTACAACCATCATTATTGACGAAGCGCAACGCATTGAAAATGTGGGGCGTTCGCTAAAACTGATTACCGACGAACTGAAGCATATTCAGGTTGTAGCTACTGGTTCATCGGCGTTTGAACTGGCAAATCGAACGCAGGAGCCGCTAACCGGAAGGAAATGGGAGTATTTCCTTTATCCGCTCTCTTTTGAAGAAATGGTGACTCACCATGGAATCCTCCAGGAAAAACGTATGATAGCTCACCGGCTTGTATATGGGTGCTACCCCGAGATAATTAATAATCCCGGAAAGGAAAAGGAGATATTGAAGATGCTGACCGACAGCTTTCTATATAAAGATATCTTAATGGTTGGAGGATTGAAGAAACCGGCTAAGATTGTCGCACTTTTACAAGCTCTGGCTTTTCAAACCGGAAATGAAGTTTCGTATAATGAATTGGGTCGGTCCATAGGGCTGGATAACCAGACGGTAGAAAAATATATCGACTTGCTGGAGAAGTCTTATGTGATATTCCGGATTGGGGCCTTAAGCAGGAACCTGAGGAAAGAACTTAAGCGGGGGCGGAAAATATATTTTTATGACAATGGTGTACGAAACGCGCTTATTGCCCAGTTTGGCCCTGTTGAATTACGGCCTGACAAGGGGGCATTATGGGAAAATTACCTGATGGCAGAACGACGAAAGTACTTAGCATATAATGGATTTTGGGTGAATGCATATTTCTGGCGAACACAGGATCAACAGGAAATTGATTATGTAGAAGAGCAGGATGGCAACTTCAATGCGTGGGAGTTCAAATGGAACCCCAGGGGAAAGTCGCGTTTGTCAAAAACATTCGCAAATGCTTACTCCAATTCGAGGTTTAATGTGATAACACCGGATAACATGGAAGATTTTCTTACAAGTCAGGAATCATCCGTTTAAAAAAGTGTTTTGC
>CAIKNA010000275.1 GCA_903828645.1 uncultured Bacteroidales bacterium | reverse complement strand
TTGCTGTGCAAACAGCTGTCAAAGCTGATGTATCAATTCCTTTACGGGACATGAAACCGGCAAAAAAGAACTTTTGGGATAAATTGAAACATGAGAATGAAATGGAGGTCCCCAATAAATTCAGGACTTTACCTGACGGATTTACACCTGACGGAGCTTTGCAAAAGATTTACAACAACGGTTCAAAAGCTGCAGCCACGGTGCCTCTGGTCAACTTTAACGGTACGACCAATGCATCGAATTCCGGCCGGGTGACACCGCCCGATCCTGCCGGTGATGTTGGGCCGAATCATTATGTCCAGGTGGTCAACAGCATGTTGCAGATATTTAGTAAAACAGGAACTTCACTCTACGGACCTGTCATGACATCCACCCTGTGGAGCGGATTCTCGGGAAACTGGAATGGCCATAACAACGGGGATGCCATTGTACTTTATGATGAAAATGCAGACCGGTGGATCATTACACAGTTTGCCATTGATTGTCCCGGAACTCCCTATACCGAATATGAAATGGTTGCTGTTTCAACAACCAGCGATCCTACCGGTTCCTATTACCGCTATGCATTCCAGTTCGACTACATGCCCGACTACCCGAAACTCGGTGTATGGCAGGATGGTTATTACATGGCCGTAAACCGTTTCAACACGAATAGCGGCGGTACTTATGTTGGTGTTGGCGCCTGCGTGCTGGAAAGAAGCAAAATGCTGACCGGGGATGCAAGTGCGAGAATGGTCTATTTTAAAACCGAAACGTTGGGAGGATCAGGGTCTGCAGCAGGCGGAAATTGCTGGGCGATGATGCCTTCCGATTGCGACGGAACCTTGCCTGCCGCCGGAACACCAAACTATTTTGCCTACATCGATGGAAACAATACCGCAGAATTGCGGCTCTGGGCTTTGCATGCCGATTGGGTAACAACGACCAATTCGACTTTTACCTATGTTACGGCCCTGCCTGTAGCCGCATATACCGGGATGGGTTCAGGTTCTGTTCCCGAACAGCAAACCTTGTCGCTGGATGCTTTGGGCGACCGGCTGATGTTCAGGAACCAGTACCGGAAATTCGGGAGTTATGAAACATTCGTTACCTGCCACAGTGTTAATTCCGGGAGTGGCGTGGCTGGCATCAGGTGGTATGAATACCGGAAAACAGGGTCAACATTCTCATTGTACCAACAATCGACCTTCGCCCCCGGCGATGGAAAATCGAGGTGGATGGGAAGTGTCGCCATGAATGCCAACGGCGATATCGGGCTCGCCTATTCCGTCTCAAGCAGCACGATGTACCCTTCCATCTGGTTTACCGGCAGAAAAGCTTCGGACCCATTGAACCAGATGACAGTCGCGGAGGGAGTTATTCAGACCGGAACGGTCTCGATGACCACCTATTCGAGATGGGGCGATTACTCTGCGCTCAATGTTGACCCTTCAGATAATACAACATTCTGGACTACGCAGGAATATGTTGGAACCTTTGGCGGATGGTGCCCCTGGGCTACAAAAATCGCCTCTTTTAAAATAGCAAGTGCGCCGGTTGCAACGACCCTTGCTGCAACTTCTGTCACTTCAACAGGTGCAACCCTTAACGGAACCGTGAACCCCAATGGGCTGGCAGCTACCTACTATTTCCAATGGGGAACCACAACCAGTTATGGCAACACCACTACCTCCACTTCTGCCGGATCAGGCACCACAGCTGTTGCCGAAAGTGCAAGTCTGGCCAGTCTTACCGGGGGAATAACCTATCATTACCGGTTGGTGGCTACCAACAGCGATGGTACCTCTTATGGAAATGATTTTACCTTCACCACCCTTTGCGGCACCACACTACCGGTGAGCATTTCAATTGCGGCTTCAGCCAACCCGTTTTGCCTGGGCACGAGTGTTACTTTTACTGCAACACCTGTAAACGGAGGAACGGCCCCGGTTTATCAATGGAAGGTGAATGCAATCAATGCCGGAACCGGGGGGGCAACCTACAGTTACAGCCCTGCCGCCAATGATGCGGTAACATGCATTCTTACTTCAAGCGAATTATGCACTACGGGTAATCCCGCTACTTCAAATACCCTGACCATGCTGGTAAAGCCAACCCTTGCAGTTGGATCGATCGGTGCGAACCAGGCCATTTGTGCCGGTTCAGTGCCGGCCCAATTATCCGGCATTGCCCCGTCAAATGGCACCAACCCAACCTACCAGTGGCAGAGTTCACTCAACAACAGTACATTTACCAACATCAGCGGGGCAACAATGTTAAACTACCAGCCAGGTGCGCTCACGGTTGCAACCTACTTCAGGCTGCTACAAAATGCTGACGGCACCTGTGGCGGTCCTTTACCGACCAATACAGTAACCATAACATTAAACCCTGCACTTGTTGTTGGTACAATCAGCGCGAACCAGACCATCTGTGCCGGTTCAGTACCTGTTCAATTGAACGGAATAGCCCCGTCAAATGGCTCCAATCCAACCTATCAGTGGCAGAGTTCACTCAACAACAGCATTTTTACCAACATCAGTGGTGCAACGATGTTAAACTACCAACCGGGAGCCCTCACCACCTTAACCTATTTCAGGCAGATGCAGAATGCCACCGGAACCTGTGGTGGTCCTTTGCCGACCAATGCAATAACCATAACGTTAACCCCTGCACTTGCTGTTGGTTCCATCAGTGCGAACCAGACCATCTGTGCCGGTTCAGTACCGGGTCAATTAAACGGAATAGCCCCGTCAAATGGCACCAGTCCAACCTATCAGTGGCAGAGTTCACTGAACAACAGCATTTTTACCAACATCAGCGGTGCAACGATGTTAAACTACCAACCGGGAGCGCTAACAACTTCAACCTATTTCAGGCAGATGCAGAACACCACCGGCACATGTGGTGGCCCATTGCCAACCAATACAGTAACCATAACAATAAACCCTGCGCTTGTTGTTGGTTCCATCAGTGCGACCCAGACAATCTGCGCAGGTTCAGTACCGGCCCAGTTAACCGGCGTCGCCCCGTCGAATGGCACCAATGCAACCTACCAATGGCAGAGTTCAATCAACAACATCACTTTTGCCAACATCAGCGGTGCAACGATGTTAAATTACCAGCCAGGTGCGCTCACTGCTGCAACCTACTTCAGGCAGTTGCAAAACGCTGACGGCACTTGTGGCGGTCCGGTAGCGACTAATACGGTCACCATCATGATGAATCCTATACTGTCAGTCGGTTCGATAAGTGCGAACCAGGCTATCTGCACAGGTTCCGTGCCGGCCCAATTGACTGGCATTGCTCCATCGAATGGCCCGAACCCAACCTACCAGTGGCAGAGTTCACTCAACAATGCCACCTTTAGCAACATCAGCGGTGCAACCATGTTGAACTATCAACCGGGAGTACTTACAGCCACAACATATTTCAGGCAGATGCAGAATGCCTCAGGCACCTGTGGCGGTCCATTACCGACAAATACGGTCACCATCATGATGAATCCTTCGCTGACAGTTGGTTCGATCAGTTCGAACCAGGATATTTGTGCCTCAGGAACACCAGCTCAATTAATAGGGATTGCCCCGTCGAATGGTGTGACCCCAACCTACCAGTGGCAAAGTTCACTCAACAACATCACCTTTAACAATATCAGCGGTGCAACCCTGTTGAACTACCAACCTGGAGTACTGACAGCCACAACATATTTCAGGGAGATGCAGAATGCGGCAGGCACCTGTGGAGGCCCTTTGCCAACAAATACGGTGACAGTGGCAGTAAATCCGATGTTGCCAGTCAGCGTATCGATCATTTTATCAGATAATCCCCCTATATGTGCAGGATCTTCTGTAATATTTTCCGCCACACCGGTCAATGGAGGAACATCTCCTGCCTATCAGTGGAAGGTTAACGGCATTGCTGTACCCGGTGCAACCAATGCATACTTTGGATATTTCCCCTCAAACAATGATGTAATTGCGTGCATTCTGACATCCAATGCCCCCTGTGCAACAGGAAATCCGGCTATCTCAAATTCGATTACCATGACTGTCCTTCCTTCTCTTGCTATTGGTTCTATAAGTGCGAACCAGGAAATCTGTGGTGCCGGAATACCGGTTCAATTAAACGGGATTTCCCCGTCGAATGGTACGAACCCAACCTATCAGTGGCAAAGTTCGCTCAACAACATAACCTTTGCCAACATCGGCGGTGCCACTATGCTCAACTACCAGCCAGGACTATTGACAGCTACAACCTATTTCCGGCAGATACAAAATTCTTCAGGTACCTGTGGTGGTCCTTTGACAACAAATATAGTGACTATGACGGTGAACCCGCTGCTGCCGGTGAGCGTATCTATTGCGGCTTCAGCCAACCCGGTCTGCGCAGGAACTTCAGTGACTTTTACTGCTACCCCGACAAATGGCGGATCAACCCCGGCATACCAATGGAAAGTGAACGGAACCAATGTTCCGGGTGCGACTGGTTCAACCTATGCGTTTATTCCTTCAAACGGCAACGCCCTGACCTGCGTACTGACCTCCAGTGAAACCTGCACTTCGGGCTTTCCTGCCACCTCAAACACGGTGACCATGACGGTGAACCCGCTGCTGCCGGTGAGCATATCTATTGCGGCTTCGGCCAACCCGGTCTGCGCAGGTACTTCTGT
>CAIKNA010000274.1 GCA_903828645.1 uncultured Bacteroidales bacterium | reverse complement strand
GGCACCCTTTTACTCAGGCTATCCCGAACTACGGATCAGCATACAGACAATTTGGGGTAGAAAATTGTCCATGGCACTTTTTTTCACGATTGTAATTATTTTTTTCATTTTATCATAAACCCCCTTTTCGGAGGGGACTCATTATTTAATAATAAACGTCACACTTTTTCAAAAAGGATTGAAAAATGAAAATCGGAGTAACAGGAGCGACAGGTCAGCTGGGTCGCATCGTCATTGAAAAGCTAAAAGAAAAAATTGCTGCGGACAACCTTGTAGCACTGGTCCGCAAACCGGAAAAAGCGGCCGGACTCGGAGTGGAAGCAAGGAAATTTGATTACGACCAGCCCGACGCCCTGGCAGGTGCCCTGAAGGGCGTTGATAAGTTGCTGCTGGTTTCGGCCAACGAGATCGGTAAACGGGCTGCACAGCATATCCATGTGATCGAAGAAGCAAAACAGGCAGGAGTCGGGCAGATCTTCTATACCAGCCTCCTCCGGGCTGATACGTCAACCCTGGGATTGGCAGCAGAGCACGTTGTCACCGAAAAGGCGCTGGCTGAATCGGGGATACCGTTTGTTATTATGCGCCATGGCTGGTATACAGAGAACAATATGGGCATGCTTGATGAAGTCGTTTCGCATGGCGTCCTGCTGGGTGCTGCTAGCGAGGGGAAAATCTCTTCGGGAGCGCGCTTAGATTATGCCGAAGCCGATAGTGATCTCGCTCACTTTTATTCAAATTTTCCCAATGAAATGACCAAACTCATTTTCTGATATTACAACACTTTTTCCTGATTCTGTTGCCCCTGGACTCTCAAACAGGTGCAACTTTGTAACCTCGTTGTGACACTGGAAAATTCTTAGAAACACAAAAAACACAAAATGAAAAAAATGATTTTCGCTACATTGCTGGCAATATTTCTATTTTAGGTACTAATAAAATTTCGACAACTTCCTTGTACACTACCTTCGCACAAGGCATGCATCAATAGAAGTTTTGAGAGAGCCAGGAATATCTGTGATAAGTATCGCCCTATTTTCATCAACGAATTTCAGCTAACCAATTGTACCCGGAAGGTAATGAATTTGCCTTTTCCCCCTGTGAGAGAATGGATCCGCATGATCATACTTTATCTCAATGTTCAGTTCCTGCGGAAGGCAGGCAGCCAGGGAGGCCAGGTCCAGCCGCCCCTTCGCCTCAATGATAAGTTGTAACGTGTATTTTCCGTATTCGTAATTGAGCGAGGCATCAAAGCCAAAAACAGCAGGATCAGCAAAAAGTATCTCATCCATCTGATGAATACTGATGGTCTTGCCACCGCCAGCGTGGAGGTCGCTTGAAAAACGTCCTTCTATTCATCCCGACCGGGGTACTTTTTAAGCTCAAAACCCGCGTCAATCGCGGGTTTATCATTTCAGGTAGCCAAATGGGTATCCAAAACATTTTTTAGCTCCTTTGTATAACACATTGGAAAAACGATCGTATTGACCAGCCTTCGCCGAAATAGCATGACTATATCATTTAATTGATTGATAATAGTATAAAGTGGTCAACCCAAACCGGCGGAAGGGGGTCAGATTCTCCATTTTGTCCACATTAAAAAGTACTGGCATGAAATTCTTGAAAAGGTATGTTACAACAAGAAGTACAAACTAGTTGAAAAATGTTAAAAAAACCGGACTGAATCGTAAAATCGGTCAGAATGCATAAAAAGGCAGTATCTTTATCCACATCGGGGCCATTACCTTTTTCATGAATTAATGATCAAACAAAACATTGAATATCAAGATTTTAACACTATAAAGGTAAATCTGAGTCGCTGATTTTTTTTCGATACCTATCTGAAGTATGGTCATCATTTACGTTTGAATTTTAATTGCGGAATATGAAAGCATTTCATGAACCGATTGAAGACCGTGAAATACATGGTACTCCGTCGAACAGCAGATCATCTAATTTCAAGCTTCGTTACCTTGATTCACCGCTGATGGTGGATATAGAGTATATTAAACACCTTACCGAATCGCATCGGGTCACTGACGGCATGGAAGTACTGGAACGCCGTGCAGCAGATCATGCATATGCGCTTTCAAGAATGACCGCTGTGATCCATGATCATGATACCCTTGCCGGCAACAAGACCCGGTTCATCCGGGGTGCCATACCATATGCAAACTATGCAGCTGAACCCTTCCTGAGGGAAATGCGGAAAGAGGAACAGGATGCACAGTCGAAGCACATGGAGCAGGGCAAGGGCGGGGGGATCCGGAGAGCTCAGTTGGAAGCGGAGCAGAAGGGATTGAGGCTGATTTCGGGTAAATTCCTGATTTCAGCAGGGGAGTATGAGGAGTTCAAGGAAATATGTGAATACTGGGAAGATAAATGCTTTATGGAGCAGGGAAACCTGTTATGGAAAAATCACTTCAGGAATGCTTCCTTCATCGAGGATGGCTGGAAGATCGGTTTGTATACGGCCCCGCATGAACCTTGTCCTGAAGGAAGGCTGATCCTGGACTTTGAAATGGTACTGGCAAAAGGATTGAACCAGATTATCCGTGAAACCGAAGATAAGATACGCTCGTGTCAGCCTGCCGGCATCGGGGACGGTGTCAAACTGAATTTCTGGAAAGCTGCCATTACCGTGTTGAAAGGTGCAATTGTTTTTGTAGAAAACTACGCAGCAGAGGCGGAACAAATGGCTGAATCGGAAGGTGATCCGGTCAGGAAGGCCGAACTTCTTCGGATGGCCGGGATTTGCAAGAGGGTTCCGATGGAACGCCCGGGAGACTTCAGGGAGGCCGTTCAGTCGTTCTGGTTCACTTATGTACTGGGTCATATTGAGGGCTCCCACCTTGGTTACTCTCCCGGAAGACTGGATCAGGTACTATACCCATATTATATAAATGATCCGGGTCATTCCCGGGCCGAAGCAATTTCGCTTTTCGAGGAATTGTTCGTGAAAATGACGCAGATTGAATACATTGCCAGCATGAGCTGGCAGGGACTAGGTCATGGGAATCTTTACCAGAACCTGATCCTTGGTGGTGTGGATGAGAAAGGCGAAAGGGCCGACAATGAAATCTCCATGGCAATCCTGCAGGCACAGATCAATATGCAGATGACCCAGCCGACCCTCTCCGTGTGGTGGGATGAACAACTCGACGGGGAATTCCTCCTGAAAGCCTCCGAATGTGTTAAAACAGGAGTAGGCTACCCGGCATTTTTCAACCAGTCCACCTATGTGCAGCATGAGTTAAAAACCAGTGGGCTGCCGCTTGAAATGATACGCAGGAACAGTGCCATCGGGGGATGTACCGAACCAACCCTGCAGGGCATGTCCTATGGCATCGTCCAGGCAGGTTTTGTAAATCAAGGGAAAATAATCGACCTTCTGCTGAATGAAGGGGTTGACCCGGTCACGGGAATCCGGATGGCAAAAGCCCGCAAACCCGCCAGTTTTGAAGAGGTCCGCAGTTATTACCTCGAAATCATGCAGGCCGCCGTACGGAACTGGCAACAGTACTGGAATTACGTGATGATCGCTCACAGGAATACAGTTCCCCTGGTATTTTGCTCCGTGTTTGTCAACAATTGCCTGGAGAGAGGGAAATGCATGGATGACGGAGGGGCAATACTCAACCAGTCAATCACCACACTTTCGTCAGGAATGGTGAATGTGGCAAACTCCCTGGCCGTAATCAGGAAATTATGTTTTGAAGACAAGGTCTGTTCCATTGGTGAGCTTTTTCATGCAGTCAGGGAAAACTGGCAGGAACATGAGGGGTTGAGGAACAAGGCCCTGGCAGTTCCGCACTGGGGGAATGACGACGATTATGTGGATGACATTTTCCTCGATCTGTTCGATGAATATTGCGACTGGGTTTCGGGTCAGAAAAATTACCTCGGCAAACCTTATGATCCTTCCATGCTGGCCATTTCAACCCCTGTACCTTTCGGGAAAGTATGTGAAGCATTCCCCGACGGGCGATTGAAAGGTGAACCGCTTGCCGACGGCGTAACCTCGCCGTTCCCCGGTACCGATGTATGCGGCCCGACTGCCGTTATCCGATCTTCTATGAAAGTTGACCACACCCGCATCAGAGGTGGGCTGCTCAACCTGAAATTCCATCCTTCAGCCTTAAAAGGGGAGAGCGGCTCGAAGAATATGCTGGCACTCATTAAAACCTATTTCGAAAAACCCGGGTTTCATGTGCAGTTTAACGTGGTTGATTCCAGGATGCTCACTGATGCCCAGGAACATCCTGAAAACTACCGCGACCTGGTGGTAAGGGTTGCCGGGTTCTCCGCCTATTGGGTTGAAATGAGCAAACCTTTGCAGGACCAGGTTATCTGGCGAACCGAACACAGCCTATAGGGAATGAACGGGACGATCTTGAATATTCAGCATTATGCAGTGCATGACGGCCCGGGAATCAGGACCCTGGTTTTCCTGAAAGGCTGCCCGCTTAGCTGTGCCTGGTGCTGCAACCCAGAGTCACAGTCGGCAAGCACGCAGTTAAGATACATCTCTTTTCGCTGCAAAGCCTGCCTGGAATGCATTGACCATTGCCCAACAGCATCCGTATCTCCCGGAAATGGAGAAGTCCACCGTAAATTCGACGAATGCAATGTCTGCCATGCGAAATACTGCATCGATACCTGCACCCACGATGCGGTTTCTCTTTCCGGGAGAGAGATATCCTCGGCTGAACTGGTAAAAATCATTGCACAGGATATTCCCTTTTACCGCAACTCAGGAGGAGGAGTCACTTTTTCGGGCGGGGAACCCCTGATGCAGGCTGCATTTCTGCTGGAAGTCCTCCGGGAATGTAAAAAACTGGAGATACACACAGCGGTCGAAACCTGTGGGTGGGCCGACAGGAAAGCGCTACAGAATATTCTACCATTTACCGACCTCTTTCTGTACGATCTGAAAATTATTGATCCTGAGCAACATCTGTATTATACCGGGCAACCGGTTGACCTCGTTATCGAGAACCTGACTTTTCTTTCGTGTGAAAATGCTGACATTATCATTCGCTTCCCTCTGATTCCGGGAATTACCGATACTTTTCAAAATATTAAAAGCATTGGAGCAATAATGGATAACTTAAAACTGAACCGGATATGCCTTGAACCCTATCACAGCCTGGGAAGGGAAAAATATGATGAACATGGCATGGAATTTACGCTGGACGCTGTTCAGCAATATGATCATTCCCAGATAACAGCATTCCGTGATTTTTTCTCCGGAAGGGGTTTCCTTTGTGAGATTGCCTGATAAGTTGACAAAACGCTTACACTAACCTGTTCGCGCCGGACTAATTTGATCATATCAGCGCATTGATTGTTAAAACAGTAGAAAGGTCAACCAAAATTGGTGAAATTTGGTCAATCTTTTAACACAACACTTGAAAATTTGAAAGGAAGCAAACTCCGTGAATGGTGCAACAATCATCTTTCTCTTGTTCATCCTCATTCTTTTGAACAAAGGACGAGAAACCCGAATTCGAATTGATGCTTGAAAAAAAACTCAACAAACGAAGATATAAAGGCTTTCAAAGAACGTTTGAGAATATATACGCAACACCAGTGATCCATTATGAAAGATGAACTGATTAATAAAATAGCCAACACCAGCATCCTTTTTATTGCTTTTATGGTGTTGCCGTTTAATGCGATTATCTATGTGGCCCTGGATGAGAGCGTTTATCTGTGGCCCAGATTTGTCCCACCTATACTGGGGCTAGCTGCCATCATACTGGCATTTTTAAAAAGCAGGGTGAATTTTAAGCTTAAGATATGGAGTTTTATTGTCTTGCTCTTTCTTTCAGGCTGCTTTAACCTGCTATTGGGACTTCTTGACATGGCAAGTCTTTGGTTCGTTCTGGCGATAGTATATTCTCTTTTTACCTTAAAGCGAAGAGAAACCCTGGGAATTTTTATTATCTCATTTTTTGCCATTCTGATCGTCGGATTGTTAATGATTACAAAAAGCACATTTATTCCTTTGGACTATCACTTTGAGAACTGTCAATACACATGCGTAATTGTTCGTATTTTACATTTTCTCTTGATTGGTTTTTTGATTTATTACATTTTAGTTAATTTTTTCACCCGGCTTCAGTCAAATATGAATGAATTGATGTCTAAAGCAGATGATCTCGAATATTTGAATGCTGCACTGAAAAATGAGATGGCCGAAAAAAAAGAAATTCAGCAAAAAATGATTGAAACAGTTATTCAAACTGAAGAAAAGGAGCGAAAGCGAATAGCGGCTGATTTGCATGATGGGTTAGGTCCATTGTTATCAGCGGCAAAACTCTATTTTCAGGCCTATATTGATGCGAAGGATATTACCGGCAAAAATGATATTGAATCAAAACTTAAAAGCATTATGGATAATGCAATAGCCGACATGTCAAGAATTTCGCATAATATCAGCCCTCACATTCTTGAAAATTATGGGCTGACTGTTGCTTTGGAAAATTTTTTAAGTGAGCTCAAGATCAGCGACAATTTAAAGTTTGATCTTAACTTTGAAAAGTTCAACCGGTTCGATCTGAAGAAGGAATTGACCATTTACCGGACCATTTCAGAACTAATCAACAATACGATAAAACATGCGCAAGCAACGCGGATTACGATTAATATATTCATTTTGAATAACATGCTCAACCTGGTTTACGAAGACAACGGTATCGGGTTTTCCGTTGACGAAAAAACAGCTGCAAAACAGGGAATGGGTTTGAAAAATATTGAGAGTCGTATTCATTCGCTAGAAGGTATCGTTGTTATTGATAGCCAGCAAAGCAAAGGGATGAAAGCAACAATCACAATTCCGTATAAAGAAATTACCATCGATGCAACAAATTAAAATTGCAATTGTTGATGACCATGACCTTTTCAGGGAAGGCATCAGGCTTGTTTTAGGACAGATTGAGAAATTTGAAGTTGTTTTTGATACTCCAAGTGGGATTTTATTCCTGGAATTTCTGCAAAATTCGTTTCCTGATGTGGTGTTAATGGATATTAATATGCCAGTTATTGACGGCATTGAAACAACCCGAAAAGCGATAGAATTACAAGCAAACCTGAATGTTATTGCCCTTACCATGTTCTCCGATACGACCCACTACACCCAAATGATCAATGCAGGGATAAAAGGTTTTATTTTAAAAAAATCCAACAAGTATGAACTTCAGCAAGCAATTAATACCGTGTATGCAGGAGGAAATTATTTCAGTCAGGAAATATTGCAGAAGATGGCCTTCAGGTCTGTTAATTTCTCATATGGCACTGATCAGATGACTCAACGCGAACTGGAAGTTCTCAATTTGGTATGCAACGGTCTTACTTCTCAGGAAATTTCAGATAAACTGTTTATCAGTATAAAAACGGTCGAAGTCCACCGTACCAATATTTTTCAAAAATCAGCTGTAAGAAATAGCAGCGAATTAATCCTTTGGGCTATCAAAAACAACTATTTTTCGATAGAATAGTTTCATCCTTCCCTTTTTTTCTAAGGGTTTTCCCTTATACCAAATAATGGTTTCCCTTTAGACAAATTAAAAGCATCCCCGTAATTGCTTAAATCCAGGACCTTGTATATTTGACAATAACTTATTTGCAAAAGAAAAGCAAATGAATATTGTCATAATCGACCAAAACATCATATATCGTGAAAGCCTGAGAACTGCTCTTGATCAGATCCCTGATTTTAAAGTTGTTTTTGATATGGACAATCCCGGTTCTCTGGAAAACATAAACAATATTCAGGTACACATGATTCTTATTGATTACAGTTTCGGGAAAATTAAGTGTAACGAAACGATGATGAAAGCTGTTTCGCTATGGCCTGATGTCAAATTTTTGCTTTTATCAACATACAAAGAGGAGTGTATTTTGAATAGCATACAAACAATTGATGTTATGCTCAAAAACTCTACCAAAAAAGAATTTGAGAATAAAATCAGGCAACAACAATCAGCATCCTAAACGAGAGGACAATAATACCAATAATAAATTGAACCGGTAATGATAAAAAAAATAGTCCTTCCTGTAATTGCGGTTCTATATTTCACAGGGCTTGCCTATTCCCAGAACTTCAGGTATGTCAATACCATTTCCCCGGCTTCAGTTAAAACGGCGGGGATTGTGTTTGGTACGGCAGCATTTCTGAATGCCCCCTATATTAATGAATCCTCTACGACCAGCCAGAACCTGGTAATGGATATTTATCAGCCCCAGAATGACACCCTGACGAAGCGCCCGGCAATCATTTTTGCACATTCCGGTGGCTTTATAACAGGCAGCCGAACCGTTGATGACATACAGGCATTCTGCGACACGTTTGCCAGGAAAGGATATGTCACCGCAACCATCGATTACAGGCAGGGCCTTGAAATTGCAGACAATTCTGATATGCATTACACCCGTGCAGCTTACAGGGGATTGCAGGATGGGCGGACAGCCGTCAGGTTTATCCGGGCGAACGCGGATGCATTCGGTGTGGATGCCGACCGGGTTTATTTTGGCGGCAGCAGTGCAGGCTCCTTTATAGGCCTGAACAGTATTTATATGGATCCAAATGAATTACCTTCATATGTTGGTCCTGTGACCTATACGGCTTTCTTTATTCCGCACTCCGGTCCCGATTTGGGGAGTCCCGATATAGGGCCAAACCTGGGTTACAACGGCACACCCGACGGAGTGATGGCTTGTTGGGGTGGCGTAGGCGACACACTGATCATCGGAACTAACAATGTCACTCCTGTTTTTTTAATACATGGTACAGCTGATCAAACGGTACCTTTCAATTCCGGCCCACCATTTGGGTATAGCGGTCTGTCTGATGTTTTCGGCAGCAATGCGATCAGTATTCGACTGACGAACATAGGCATTCCGGCAGCGCAAACCTATTTCGTAGCGGGGCAGGGGCATGAATTTTATGGAACAAGCAATGGAGCCTGGATAAACGGGACAGGAGGAAATGTATACTGGGATACAATTGTAAAGAAAACCACCCGATTCTTCTGGCAACTGCATAAGCCGACAGCTGAATTTTCTTTTTCAATAAACGGATTTACCGTTGAATTCAAGGATTTATGCCAGAGGGCTACCTCATGGCTGTGGGATTTCGGCGATGGCAACACTAGCACAGATTCAAACACGGTTCACGTATATTCAGCTGCGGGAACATACAAAGTGCTGCTATATGCGGGAAATGAAATACAGAGCTGGGATACTATATCCCATATGGTTACCGTCCCTGTTGTATCGGGTGTCATGGAACCTGTCAATCCCTCTGTTCGCCTGTACCCTGTTCCGGCCTCAGGATATGTAACAATTCTTTCGGATCATTGGTTGAATCCAGCCGGTATTGAGGTTTTTAGCTTGTATGGGGAACGAATGATCATAAAAACTTGTGAGAGCGGGAATAAAATCGCACTTGATCTCTCGTATTGGGAGAAGGGAATCTATCTTGTCAGGATCCATTCATACAATGGAATCCTTTACAGGACGCTTGTTGTGGATTAGGAATAATGAAAATGAAACAAATAAATTAAGAAAGGAGAAAAACTATGAAAGTTATATCAAAGATCACATTCCCAATCGTGAAAATCAATTTCAACCTCGTCGCTATGACATTGCTGATTGTTGCTGTCGCAATGCTGAGTGGTTGCAGCAAAAGCAAGTCGGAGCAACCGCCTGCAACGAGTGAAACACTTCGTTTCGTCTGGCTTGCCGACAGCCGCGGTGATAAGCTTGACAACCCGGTAAACACCCCGGTGCTGAATGCCATCATCAGTCAGATTGCTACTCTGTCCCCAAAGCCGTCCTTTGTGGTATTCGGTGGCGACATGTCTTACAGGGGCTTCATCCACCCCTCTTACACGTTCCAGGCATGGAAAGACCTGTTCTCACCAGTCACCAGCCAGGGAATACCCTTGTACACAGCGGTGGGCAATCATGAGCTGTATTACCAGCATTCTGATTCCGGATTCATACTCGGAAACCAGCAGATGTTCCAAACTGTTTTTTCGGAGAACCCTTCCAACGGGCCGGCCGGGTACGAGCACCTGGCCTATTCCTTCGCCTCGCCCGGAGGCAGCTCCTTTTTCGCAGTATTGGATCCCTACTACCTGACCAGCAGTATCAAGCCCGCGGGCTTGGGGGGCGACATCGAAGGACCCCAAATGTCATGGTTAAGAGCACAGGTAGCTCAAACCAAGGCAACCCATAAATTTCTTTTCATTCATACACCCTATTATTATGTCGACAACGACACGACCGAACCATCCACTGTAAGCCAATCCTTTACCAGGCTCTGGGCTTTCCTTGACTCCAACAAGTTCGACTTCTATGCCTGCGGACATTCCCATCTTTTTGCCCGCAGGACTATTGACAGCAGTGTCCTGCCGAATCCCCAGACCACCCCGCTGACCCCCGCATGGAAGAACAATGTCGTTCAGCTTCTCAATGGCACCTGCGGAGCCGGCGGCGGCGGCGGCACAATCGACCCGGCCGTCAAAATCGCCTGGAACGTGCACAATGACGCCAAAACCTATTACTTCAGCGTCATCGATATCAACGGAGGCACCGTAACGGTAAAAAGTTACGGGGGGGATACGGGGGCTTACAGTCTTATCGATACGTTCACGATTCAAAAGTAGAACATGAGTGATTATTATAAACCAACTGAAAGCCAAAATGAAAGGACCTGGATTTTTATTATCGGTAATGATGATTATGCTTGCCATGATCATAAGCTGCAGCAAAAAAAATGATGATCCACAAACTGTCACAAAGAAGCCCTATGCATGGGTTGCAGGAGAGAGGGACAGCACCGGTTATGGTATGATCCTTTTTTCTGCTGACAGCGGAGAAACATGGGTAAGACAGGGACAAGGAACTACCGCGTTGAAGGATATCGATGTTTCTGATATATGGGCAGTAGATGAAAATACGGTATGGGCAGTCTGTTCCGATAATGTCATTCTGAAAACTCTCGATCGTGGCCAGGCATGGGCACGAATTCAGGCTCCTATGAATAAAGCCGGCACGAGACTTTTGGCAATTTACATCATGAACAAAACCAATATATGGATCAGCGGATCGGGTGGAACAGTTTATAAATCTGCTGATAACGGAAATACATGGACCATGTTTGATACCACTTTCTTTCATAATGGATTAATGCAGGGAATCTGGGCAGTCAGCCTTGAAAAAGTATATGTCGTCGGAGGGGTGGGAATAGGAAGCTCCATTTCAAGAGGATTTATTGCATTAACCCTGAATGGTGGCAATACCTGGGATTCCATTGTACCATCAGATAACTATAACAAACATGAATGGATCGGCGTGACCTCCTGTGGGAATAAGGTGGTCGTATATGGCGGGAGGTCACATTATTTAGTTAGTACTGATGGTGGAGGCACGTGGAAGAATGATTCAGTCCCAAACACTGGTGGTATCTTTGGAGCTGATATTAACCACCTGATCATGCTTGATCCTCAAACATGGTGGGGCGCATTTGATTTGGGCCATATATACCTTACCAAAGATGGAGGAAATAACTGGACAAAACAGGAAACCGGTCAGACAGGGGAATACCTTGTAGGAATTGATGCCTGGAACAGCCAGTTTGCCTTAGCGGTTGGAGATGCGGCATCCATGCCAAGATCTGGCCCGATCCTGAAAACTTCAAATGGAGGATCGAGCTGGGTAACAAAGAAAACCTACCGATCCAGTTTATACAAAGTCTCATTTATAAAACAATAATCTGGTGAAATCTTCAAGCTATCTTCCATTCCTATGGATACTGACCTTTGGCAGTCAACTGATCCTCCAGCAATCCTGTAAAAAAAGCGGGCCAACTGTTGAACCAGTCTATCTGACTGTTACTTTGCCGCGATCGGTATTCCACAACGAGTCATATTATTCACTGAAATACCAGGAACGGTCCATTGAGTTGGATTTCAGCCAGCCAATCGATTCAACCACCATCCCCGGTAATATCTTCTTTTCACACAAAGGTGGTCCCCTTGAGACAATATATAAAACAATTTTCTCCGGTAGAAAGGTGATCCTGGCATTTAATCAGGATTTTCAGTTGCATGCGGGTTGGAAATACCTGATTACCGTTAAAAAGGGGTTGATATCTACCACCGGATTAAAACTTCCGTCTGATGAAACCATTGAACTAAGAACCAACGCAATACAGTTGGGTGTCGATAACGACTCCACCACGCGGAACTCCATTGTATGTATCAGCGATATCCACTTGGGCGATCAAAGGTCAGCTGTCCTTGGGTATTGCTGGTTCACTAAAAATTCAGCAGCGCTTGAAAGTCTGCTTGGATTTGTCCAGTCCAGCCCCCAGGTGAAGCAACTGGTCATTCTTGGTGATCTGTTCGACGAATGGGTGATTCCATATCGTCTTTCTCCCTTCGACACACTGACCGGGATTCATAATTCCAGGGATTATTTTCTGTCCGTCGCCAACGCTCCTTTAAACATCGGCATTGTCAATAAGTTGAAGTCGATAGCCTCAGGTGGAAATACTCAGCTTATTTATATTCCGGGAAACCATGATATGCTGCTGACTCAGGAGATCATTCAGGAAATCATCCCGGGGGTTATCTGGCAGGGAGATTCCACAGGACTCGGACATTATTCACCGATGAGTGAAATTGTCATGGAGCACGGTCACCGATACGATTTCTTCAATTGTCCGCAGCCGCTGACTGCTCCGGGTCATACTCTTCCTCCAGGATACTTTATTTCCAGACTGGATGCGCAAGGACTGATGGAAACAGGGAAACATATACTAAAAAACACGAAGTCCGAAAATGGTGATGTCGAATTCCTGGCTGCCTGGACTGCGGCCTATGAATATCTTAGGATCAAGTACTCGCTGACAGTTGCAGCAGACTCGACAAACATCCGGATGGGAGGGATCGATCATTATTCACTTCCATTCAGCTTCAACGGAGCGAGAGACATGTTCGCCGGAAATATTGAAAATGCCTGGTCTTCCACGCAAATCAGGAATGCTGTACCGGTTACCATGCCGGTCTTAATGGCCATACTGGACGGCAACGATGATTTCTCTTTTACGGCCTCCTATGAATATATGCAGTCCCAGGCACCCAAAAAATATAAAATAGTTGCCTTCGGACATACGCATAATCCCATGATGAAGGTTTATCCCGCGGGAAAAGACTATACAGGAATCTATGCAAACACTGGCTCCTGGGTTAATGCGGACCTATCATCCAAACCGGTAAGGACATTTCTTGTTATCAAACCCGCAGAGTGGACTGGATCGGATCTTGATATAGTTTCATTATTTCAGTACAATCTTGAGAGCGGGAGCGGGAACCCGAACCCAGGTTATGTCCCTGTACTGGTTTCAGAAGAAAGTATTGACAAATGAAATCTGTTTCATTGTATTTATAACTTCCTATTAAAATTAAGTCTCCGTAACATCAGCATCATGAAAAAAAAATTTCTTCTATTGATTCTTGCTGGAACCATTGCTATCGCAATTTGTTGCGTGATTATTCAGAATCCCTTCAGCGGGGTCAGACCTCATAAAGGCCAGGGTTCCCTCAGGGAAAACCGGGGCATGTCAAAAAATGGTCTTTTGGCCATGCAAGCCGATTACCAATTCATGAAACTGAAGAATCCGGCAACAGGCGCTATCCCCCCCGGGATTCGCTCAAGGGAGCTCGCATTTACTTCCAAATTGCCTAAGTATGCCGAAGATGCTGGCCAGACATGGAAATGGAGAGGCCCTACCAATATAGGTGGGCGCATGCTCTGTGTCACAGTTGATATTGATGATCCGAACCACCTTTTAGCTGGCAGCGCATCAGGAGGCATGTGGGAATCAACCGACCAGGGTCAGAACTGGCACAAATCAACCGCTCCCGATGCGGAACAGAGTGCCACCTGCCTTGTACAGGACAAAAGGCCGGGAAAGCATAACATCTGGTACTACGGAACAGGTGAGTTGCTCAGTACTACCGACAGGAACATCTCAACCAATGCAAGAACGATTGGAATTGGCAATGGAATTTATAAATCGACCGACAACGGGGCAACCTGGTTGCCGCTTGTGGCTACCCAGGGAGCTTTACCCTCGGGCCTGAATGAGATTTTCCAGGGTGTATGGCGGATCGTTACCGACCCCGTAAGGATGGATAAAGACATTGTTTATGCAGCCTGTTACGGTGCCATCATGCGCTCTGAAAATGGCGGCATCAGCTGGCAGGTAGCATTGGGCGACCTTGAGAACAAGTCCTTCGCCACCGATCTTGCCATCACATCCGATGGTATATTGTATGCTGGCCTAAGCAGCTTCTGCCTTTCGGTTGAACCTCCCGGTAAAGCCGGGATCTGGAGATCGACCGATGGATTTAACTGGACCAAAATCACACCTGCCGGATTCCCTGCGGATAATCGGGTTACAAAGCTGGTGCTTGCACCGTCCAATGGGAAGGTCATGTATGTGTTTACCGAATCGCAATCTCCCGATCTGAATCCCTTTAACGGATATACCAATACGGTGAATACCTTTTGGAAAATGACATGGAATTCCGCTGCCGATTCTGCTGTATGGGAAAACCGCACTCATGGTATGCATGGCGGCGGTGACGGGAATATCAATGATTTTCCATATTCGCTGGTAGTATACGGCGGATACTGTTTCACCATGGGTGTAAAACCGGATAATGAAAATGTGGTGTTCATGGGTGGAATGAACATGTACCGTTCGGATAATGGTTTCGCCGACACCCTGAAGACTAATTACGTGGGTGGTTATCCCTATGATATGGACTCGATCCATCAACTACATCCAGACCAGCACGGAATAACCTTCCTGCCCACTGATCCGAACGTCATGTTTATGGCAAATGACGGTGGTATATACATGACCAACAACTGTATGGCCGACAGCAGCCACATGTCATGGGAAAGGATGAATAACAAGCTGACAACTACCCAGTTTTACAGCATTGCCATTGATCATGGCTCTTCAGGTGACGACTGGGTCCTTGGCGGGTTGCAGGATAATAACTGGTATTACACCGTTACTGACGATCCCACGGAATTCTGGTTCAATATCGATATTTGTTATGACGGGTTCGCAACCTGTGTGGCACCCAACTGGGAATATTGCGCTATCTCAGCCTACAGCGGAAATATATGGACCTCGCGTTTTGATAACAACATGCATACAATAGATATTTTCCCCCAGCTTCCTGATACCCTTCTTAAATATTACGACCCTGTGATGGGAAGCAATGCTCTTTTTCCCTTCTATCAGAATTTTGCGCTGGATCCGAATACTTATGAAACATTTTACCTGCCAACCATCACAAGTATCTGGCGCAAGGACAACCTGAAGGCTGCAGCGTACGATAGCAGCCTCCGGAATTCGGGATGGAGCCACCTGAGCAATGTGAATGTGGGCACTGCGTCTGAAATCAGTTTCATCACTGTTTCAAAATTTCCTGCAAACCGGATTTATTATGGGACCAATCTTGGGAGAGTATACCGGCTTGATAACGCAAATACGGGAAATCCGGTTCCTGTTGAGATCACAGGAAGTAACTTCCCGTTAAATGCTTTTGTTGCCTCCATCGATATTGACCCTGATAATGCTGATCATGTTATGGTGACCTTTTCAAACTACGATGTGCAAAGCCTTTTCCATTCGACTGACGGAGGATCCACCTGGACAGCTGTGGGAGGTAATCTTGAGGAATACCCGGATGGTTCAGGAAACGGACCGTCAATCCGCTGCACCAAGAAGCTGTTTTACCAGGGTAAAAAGATCATTTTTGCAGGAACCTCCTGCGGCTTGTTTTCTACAACAGAGCTGAAGGGCGACTCAACGGTTTGGACAAAGGAGGGCGCTTCTACCATCGGCAATGTGATTATTGATATGATCGATACCCGCCCGACAGACGGTTTTATTGCCATCGGCACACATGGTAATGGCGTTTACAGCGCTTACTTTAATCCTTCGGCAGGAATTGAAGAAACAACCGGATATCAATCCCTTCAGATAGGCAATGTTTTCCCAAACCCGGCACAGGGTAAAGCTAGTGTTGACGTACATTCAAAAAATTATAGCCGTTTGAAAACAACACTTTTTTCGAACACTGGGGAAATGGTAACAATATTTCCAGATAAAAATATTTGTCCTGGAAACCAGCAATTATCCCTTCAATTTGGAAATCTTCCGGCCGGTGTTTTTTACCTTGTTTTTGAAGACGGGAAAGAGAATTTTGTAAGAATGGTTATTGTAGCCAGGTGAGTTGACCCCTATGGTTGTTGAAATAGACAAACTGGTTGAGTTTAAATCTGAGATTCTGACTAAAAAAATGTTTCATAAAAAAAGGAGAAAAGCCATGAATAATGCTGTAAAAATCACATTCTGGATCGTGAAAAACCTTTTTACAATCCTAGCCATTACGTTGTTTATTGTTGTTGCAGCAATGCAAAGCGGCTGTAAAAAAAGTAGTCCTGAGCAAAAGGGTGGACTAGGTGTGACCGATGAAACGCTTCGTTTCGTCTGGCTTGCCGACAGCAGGGGCGATACCCTTGAACATCCGGTGAACACCGAGGCGTTGAATACCATCATCAACCAGATTGCCGCATTGTCCCCCAAACCCTCCTTTGTGTTTTTCGGCGGAGACCAGTCCTACAGGGGCTATATCAAGCCCTCTTACACCTTCCAGGCATGGAAAGACCTGTTTGCACCCATTGGAAGCGGGATACCCCTATATACAGCCATCGGCAACCATGAGTTGTATCACCAGCACGCTTCATATGGTTACCTTCTCGTCAATCAGCAGGAGTACCAGAAAGTGTTTTCTGAGAACCCCTCCAACGGGCCGGCCGGTTATGACCATCTGGCCTACACCTTTACTTCTCAGGGCGGCAACTCCTTTTTCGCGGTGCTGGACCCCTATTTTGTGACAAAGGACACGGTGCACATGGGGCTGGGGGGCCACATTGACGACGTCCAGATGTCGTGGTTAAAAGCACAGGTGGCCCAGACCAAAGCACAACACAAATTCCTTTTCATTCATACTCCCTATTACTATATCTCCGACGACTCGACCGAGTCCTCGGCTGCAGACACATCCCTGACTTTGCTCTGGTCTTTCCTGGATGCCAACAAGTTCGACATCTACGCCTGCGGTCATTCGCATCTCTTTTCCCGCAAAACCATTGACGGCAGCATCCATGCGAATCCACCCACCACACCGCCAACTCCCGCATGGCAGAACAATGTCGTACAACTGCTCAACGGCACCTGCGGTGCAGGCCCTTCAACCGAAATCGTCGATGAGAACCTCAGGACCTTATGGAACATACACAATGACCCCCAGACCTATTACTTCACCGTCATTGATATCAACGGCGGTGCCGTTACGGTTAAAAGTTACGGGGGGTATACCGGGACATACAGCCTCATCGATTCCTTTACGGTTCAGAAGTAGAACACAACGTTTTTTTTCGCCAAATGAAAACGAAAGGAACTGGATAGTGGATAAAATGAACCAAAATCAACAAAAAATATGAAAAAGTTAAAACTTTTAGTTGTTATAAGCTTCTTAGTCGTTTCAACGATTCAGTTATCCTGTAAACGCGATGATTCATCCAGTACACCAAATTACGGAGCTAAAACGAAAGAGTTGATTAACATGGTGGAAAGCAATCCGAATATAAAATCACTGTTGCTCAAATCCATTGCCCAGGCAAAAATGGTCAATCCGGATAAAAATACAAACCCGGCTCAAACGCTGGAAGAATATTATGAATTTGTTACATGGGCAGAGACTTGTATGCCATGGAGTATTCTTCCAAAAACACCCTACCCTTTATTGTATGATAAAATAGATCAAAGTCTTGACTATTTTTATTTTATAAATGACCAGCCGCTTACAGAACTTGAAGGTCAGGGATTGTATCATAACTCTCTTCAATATGTAGCCCCATACAATGATTGGCTGGTAAGTTTCATCAAAGCATGGGGCTTGTATCTGGATACACCGGATTCGTGGAAAGATGCATATTATCAATTGGCCCTGACTGATAATAAATTTGGTTTATCGGCCGGTTGGTATGAAGATCCTTCCAATTGGAAAACGTTTAATCAGTTTTTTACCAGGTATCTTAAGTCGCCGGATAAACGCCCGGTTACTTCTCCTGGCGACAGCACAATTGTTGTTTCACCGGCTGATGCCATACCACAGGGCGTATGGGCGATAGACGCCAATTCAAACATTGCCCTGAATAAAAGAGTAGCCATTAAATCCGGTACATTAACATCAATTGTAACATTAATCGGAGGGGACAGCCAATATAAAAATGAATTTGCCAATGGCATCATGACCCATACTTTCCTGGATATTCAGGATTACCATCGATTCCATTTTCCGGTAAGTGGTGTCGTAAAGGAAATCAGGAACATTGCTGAACAAGATGCAGTTGGTGGTATTATTACCTGGGATCCGTCAATTCCCAGATATCTGTTAGATTGTACAGTCCCCAGCTGGCAGGCTATTGAAACAAGAGGCTGTGTCATTATTGACACGAAGGATTTCGGTTTGGTGGCCGTACTTCCCATCGGCATGTCGCAGATATGTTCGGTAAAATTTGAGGATAATATTCACACCGGCACCATCGTAAAGAAAGGGGATATGATGGGATGCTTCCTGTTTGGAGGCTCTGATATTGTCATGATATTTCAACAGAAAGCCGGATTTGTGCTGGAACCTGCAGGAGGGGGTAGCGGCCAATCTTATCAACATATACTTATGGGTGAAAAATACGGAGTGCTGCAAG